>JANLPL010000219.1:0-26221 GCA_031367195.1 Bradyrhizobium sp. | reverse complement strand
GCTGGCGCCGATCAGCGCGAGATCGATCACCCGCGCCGCCGCCAGACCAGTCGCTGCGCCCAAAGCCACCGCGAGCGACTTCTTCTTATCCATTCGCGGCTTCCTCGGCTTTGGTCGGGGTACGCAGCGCGGCGGCGAGTTCGACGAAGGGGTCGTCGCTGAGCGCGGAATTGAGGCTCTGCGTCATCGCGTCATAGATGCGCGGCACGGTTTTGACCGCCTGATCGAGCACGGGATCGGCGCCGGCGGAATAGCCGCCCATCAGGCGCAATTCGCGCGTTTCCTCGAACCGCGCGATCAGGCCGCGCAACCGCGTCACCAGCGCGCGCTGCTCGGGCGTCCAGTTGGGTTGTTGAATGCGCGAGATCGAACCCAGCACATTGACGGCGGGGTAGCGGCCCTGATCGGCGATGGCGCGGTCGAGCACGATATGGCCGTCGAGCGTGCCGCGGATATTGTCGGCGACGGGGTCGTTGTGATCGTCGCCATCGACCAGCACCGAGAACACGCCAGTGATCGCGCCCGCCCCTTCCGGGCCGGGGCCGGCGCGCTCCAGCAGGCGCGGCAGATCGGAGAATACGCTGGGCGCATAGCCGCGCGCCACCGCCGGCTCGCCGGCCGCCAGCGCCACATCGCGCGCGGCATGGGCGAAGCGGGTGACGGAATCGACGATCAGCAGCACCGACTGGCCGCGATCGCGATAATATTCGGCGATGGTCATGGCGGTCTTGGGCGCGAGCCGCCGCATCATCGGGCTCTCGTCGCCGGTGGAGACGACCACGACCGCCTTGTCTCTGTTGTCGCCGAGCGTGTCGTCGAGAAATTCGCGCACTTCGCGGCCGCGCTCGCCCACCAGCGCGATCACCACCGCCTCGAAATCGGGCGCGCGCGCGAGCATGGCGAGCAATGAGGACTTGCCGACGCCGGAGCCGGCGAACACGCCGATTCTCTGCCCCGCGCAAAGCGGCGTGAATAGGTCGATCACGCGAATGCCGGTCTTGATCGGGTCACGCACGCGTGCGCGCCGCATCGCGGGCGGCGGCTCGGCGTCGAGCGCCATGCCGCGCTCGCCTACTGACAGCGCGCCCGCGTCGTCGAGCGGACGGCCGAGCGCGTCGACGACGCGGCCCTTCCAGCTTTCGTCGGGCCACAGCGTCAGGCTCTCGGCGCGAAACGCGCGGGCGCCGATCTCGGTGTTGCAGCGCGCGTCAAAAGGTTTGACGGTGATCGCGGAATCGTCGATGCGGACGACTTCGCCGATGCCGGCGCGCGCCCCCGACCCCAATCGCACGATCTCGCCCATCCGCACGAAGCGCGACAGGCCGGCGACGCGGAAATGCGAGGTCGCGATCTCGGTGACGACGCCGCCGACCGCCACCCGCGGCGCGAGTTTGGCCCCGCGCGCCAGCACGCCTTCCAACCGGTCGAGCACGGTTGGAGGTCCGCGCCCCTGAACGCCCTCCGCGCTCATGCGCCCCCGCCGAGCGTCTTGATGGCGTCCTGCAACGAGTTTTCAGTCTGCGTCACGCCATTGGTGACGCCGTCGAAAGTGCGGGTGATCTCGATCAGCCGGGTCATTTCGCGCACCGGATCGACATTGGCGCCTTCGATCGAGCCTTGCACGACGCTATTGGCGTTGAAGCTGAGGATAGGCTGCGCCGGCTTGTCCGAGGTGAAGCCGGAGTTGCCGGCGCGCGTCAGCTTGGCGGCGGAATCGAGTTCGTATAGGCCGACGGCGCCGACCTGACGGCCGTTTTGCGAGATCATGCCATCGCGCGTAATTGCAGGCGCTCCGGCGCCGGGATCGAGCTGGATCGGCGCGCCGGCCGCGTCGAGAATGGGCGCGCCTGTCATCGAGATCAGGCTGCCGCTCTCGTTCATCTGCATCCGGCCGTCGCGGGTGTAGATGGTCTGGCCGTTGGACTGCACGGCGAACCAGCCGTCGCCCTGGATCGCCATGTCGAGCGGATTGCCGGTGGGGATCAGCGGCCCGGAGGCGCGCGAGATGTAGCCGGCGCCCGCGCCGACGAAGGCGATGTTTTGATCGCCGGCCTTGGCGAGTTCGGTCTCGAAGGAGACGCCATCGACCCGATAGCCCGGCGTGTTCGCGTTGGCGATATTGGCGGCGACCGTCTCGAGCCGGCGCGCGAGCGAGATCTGGGCCGAAAGGGAGACGTACAGTCCGTTTTTCATTCGCGCCGAAAAGGTTTCACGCGCAAACCGTACTGGCGCGCGCTGTGGACCTGGAAGCTGGCGCGCTGGACTTGTGCGGACCTGACCCGGCGGCGCCAGTCTCGCACAAGACTGCGGCCCCATTCCTCGCAGGCCAGGAGCGGGAGTGGACAAGCGTGAATTTCGTCATCGGTCTCGTCATCGCGCTCGCCAGCATGATCGGCGGCTATTCCGCCCTCGGCGGGCATCTGGAAGTGCTCGTGCAGCCGTTCGAGTTCCTCATCATCTGCGGCTCCTCGCTTGGCGTGTTCATCGTCGCCAATCCGTTCTCAACCATCAAGGATTGCGGCAAGGCGTTTGTGGAGGCGGTAACCGACAAAGTTCCCAAGCCGCGCGACTATCTCGACGTGTTGAGCGTGCTCCACGCGCTGATGCGCGAGCTGCGCTCGAAGTCGCGCAGCGAGGTCGAAGGGCATTTCGACAACCCCAAGGACAGCGAGATCTTCAAGGGCTATCCCAAGCTGCTCGCCAATGGCGACCTCGTGACCTTCATCTGCGACTATTGCCGCATCATCATCATCGGCAACGCCAAAGGCCATGAGGTCGAAGCGCTGATGGACGAGGAGATTGAAACGCTTCACCACGAGAAGGAGAAGCCGTCGGGCTCGTTCCAGGCGGTCGCCGACGGCCTGCCGGCGCTCGGCATCGTCGCCGCCGTGCTCGGGGTCATTCACGCCATGGGGGCGCTCGATCAATCACCGGAAGTGCTGGGCGGCCTGATCGGCGCGGCGCTGGTGGGCACGTTCGCCGGCATCTTTCTATCCTATGGCGTGGTCGCGCCTGTCGCCTCCAAGATCAAGGTCGTGCGCGACAAGCAGCTGCATCTCTACGTGCTCGTCAAACAAGCGTTGATCGCCTACATGAACGGAGCCATGCCGCAGGTCGCCGTCGAGTTCGGCCGCAAGACCATTCCCAACAAAGACCGTCCGTCCATCGACACGGTGGAAAACGAAACCTCGCTTGGCGGCGGGGCGGGCAAAGAGGCGGCCTAAGACATGGCGCAGATTGGGGGCGATCGCGGCAACTGGCTGCGCGAAGGCAAACAGGAAAACGCGAACCACGGAATCGAGAAATCGCCGCAGTTTCGCGCTTCGATCGCGCGCTTCGCCGACCGCGCCGGCGAACGGATGTCGATGACGTTCGGAGGATTGTTCACGGCGGCGAAGGAGGGGACGCGCAACAGCCGGACCTTCGCGACGCTGACTGAGCACATCGCCCAACCCGCCGTGACGCTCTACAGCCCGACGCTCGACGCGCGCATGGCGATGCTGTGCGAAGGCGATCTGGTCGATCTCCTGATCGGCGCCATGTTCGGCTTCGAGGCCGCCAACGACGCCAGCCCGGCGACGCCGCCCAAGGCGCCCACCGCGCTGGAATTGCGTATGATCGGCGAGGTCTGCGTCGCTCTGGCCGAGGCGTTGCGCGACGCCTTCGCGCCGGTGGCCGACTTCGAACTCGTCGTGCAATCAACCGAAATTGTGGAGGACGACACGCTGCTCGGCCCCAAGGACAGTTTCGCATTGCTCGCGCCCGTCACCATCAAGGCGCCGACTGGCGCGTTCGGCGTCACCTTGCTGCTGCCGCATCCGTTCCTGACGCCGCTGATGGCGGCGTTCGCGCGCGGGCCTGCGCCGGGGGCGGCGAAACTCGATCCCGTCTGGTCCAGCCGCATGGAGCAGCGCGTCACCGAGGCGAACCTGACCTTGACCGCCATTCTCGACGAGTTCCAGATGAGCCTGGCCGACGTGTCCAGCCTGCAAGTCGGGCACATTTTGCCGCTCAGCGACGAGGGGCAGGGGCGGGTGCGGATCGAATGCGGCGAGCGCGGCGTGTTCATATGCAGCCTGGGCGAACGCGCCGGGCGCTACGCGCTCGAAGTCGAGGACATCATCGCAAGGCCCCCCGAGGGGGCCTATCCCGCAAACTCGCCATCGGCCTGACCCTTCAACCTCCAAGCTCGCGCGGAGAATTTGCAAACCATGGACACGACCGCTGCAATGGAGGACGGCGACGTCGGCGCAGGGTTCGCTCCCAGCCTCGACTCGATCCTGTCCATCCCCGTCACCGTGCAGGTGGTGTTGGGAGAAACCGCGATGCCCGTCAACAAGTTGATGAAGCTGCAACGGGGGGCCGTCATCACGCTCGACCAGAAGGTCGGCGCGCCGGTCAGCGTGCTGGTCAACGGCCGCGTCGTGGCGCGCGGCGAGGTCGTCGTCGTCGACGAGGACAACGCGCGCTACGGCGTGTCGCTGACCGAGATCGTCGGAGCGCCCAAGACGTGATGGCGATGCAGACAAGCGTGGCGCCGCCGCTCTACGCCGAGACGATGGCGGGCGCGCAAAGGGCCGCGGCGGTTCTGCTGGCGATGGACACCAACGTCGCCCAGTCGCTGCTGCGCCACCTGTCGCCCGACGAATTGCGCGAGGTGACGATCGCCGCCGCCCGCCTCGGCACGATGCCGCACGCCACGATCGACGCGCTGGTCGAACGCTTCGCCCAGGATTTCACTGATGGTTCGGGGTTGCACGGCGACGAAGCGCATACGCGTGAGATGCTCGGCGCCGCCGTGACGCCCGATCTCATCACCAGCTATCTGCAATCGGCCGACGAAACCGGGCCGATAGACGTCTGGAAGGGCATAGCGAATTTGCCGGAGAAGTTTCTCACCGGCTTTCTGGGCGAGGAGCATCCGCTGATCGTCACCTATATTCTGTCCCGGCTCGAACCTCAGTTCACGGCGAGAATAGTCGCGGCGTTGCCGCGGGAAATGCGCAACGACGCCTTGTGCAAGCTCGTCGCGCCGCCACCGATCAATCCGCCCGCGTTGCTGGTGCTCGAACGTTCGATGCGTCACGTGCTGCTGGGCGGGGCGACGGGCAGTTCGGCCGACGAGGCGCGCACCCGCATCGCCGACATCATCAACGGTCTGGAGCCCGCCGACGCCGACGACGCGATGAAATCGCTCGAAGCGGCGCGGCCGCAGGACGCCCAGGCGGTGCGCTCGATGCTGTTCTCCTTCCTCGACCTGCCGCGTCTGTCGCAGCGCGCCCGCGCGCTGCTGTTCGACAAGCTTTCAACCGATCTCGTCGTGCTCGCGCTACGCAACACCGACGCGGAATTCCGCGAAGCCGCGCTTGCGGCCATGGCGGCGCGCTCGCGCCGATTGGTCGAGGGCGAACTCGGCTCGCAGACCAACGCGAAACCCGCCGATATCGCTAAGGCGCGCAAGGAAGTGGTCAAGATCGTGCTGGCCCTGGCGCAAAAGGGCGAGCTGGAATTGCCGTCGAACGAGATCCACGACGGCATGGCGGCCGCCTGAAAGAGCATGACGCGCCATGGCCGACGACAACGACGACGACAAGACGGAAGAACCGACAGAGAAGCGGATCGCCGACGCCATCGAACGCGGCAACACGCCGGTTTCGCGCGAGATCGCGTTCCTGACCTCGTTGCTGGCCTATCTGCTGATCGAGATTTACGTGCTGCCCTCGGCGACCCCGGAACTGGTCGCGGCGATCGCGCATTTCCTCGACGATCCCTCGGGTTGGCGGTTGGAGACGAGCGGCGACGCGACGCAGTTGCTGCGTCTGGTGGGCGCCATCGTTGCGCGTTTCGTCGGCCCGGCGGTGCTGTTGCTGATGGCCTTCGGCGTCGGCGGCTCGGTCATCCAGAACCCGCCGCGCATCGTCACGCAACGCATCGAGCCCAAGTTCAGCAATCTTTCGCCGCTCGGCGGCCTGACGCGGTTGTTTGGTCCACGCGGCTGGACCGAATTTTTCAAGAGCGCGCTCAAGCTCGGCGCGGTCGGCGCGGTGGTCGGCTTGATCGTCTCCACGCAGCGCGTCGCCTGGGTCGAGGCGATGTTCGTCGACGTTTCCGTTTTGCCGCAGCGGCTGCTCTCGCTCTGCGTCGCCGCGACGACGGCGGTCGCGCTGGCGTTGCTGGTGATCGCTGGCGCCGACTTCACCTGGACGCGCATTCACTGGCGGCGCGATCAACGCATGAGCCGTCACGAAGTGAAGGAAGAAGTCAAACAGGCCGAAGGCGACCGCATGTTGAAGGCGCGTATGCGCTCGTTGCGGCTGGACCGCTCGCGCCGCAACATGATGAAGAGCGTGCCGAAGGCGACCATGGTCGTCGTCAACCCCACCCATTATGCGGTGGCGATGCGTTATGTGCGCTCCGAGGGTGGCGCGCCGACGGTGCTCGCCAAAGGCACGGATCTGATCGCGCTGAAGATCAGGGAAATCGCGTTCGAGAACAATATTCCCGTGATCGAGGACAAACCGCTCGCCCGTTCGCTGTACGAGGCGGTGTCCGTCGATGCGGTGATTCCGCAGGAGTTCTATCGCGCGGTCGCCGAGCTCGTGCATCTCATCCAATCCAAACGCGCCGCGGGGCCAATCCATAGACGGAGGCTTAATTGACGACGGACCTTCTTGACACCCATCTTGCGGAACACGAGCGCGTGCTGGCTGACGCGATCGTCGGCGTGGCGACGGAGCTGCGCCTGTCCGATCCGACCGAATTCATCATGTTGGTGCGCGGCGAGCAGGCGGCCAACATTTCCGATCTCGTCAATTCTTCCAGCGAGCTTTTCTTCAAGAAGGGCGCACTCCGGTACGGGCTCTCGGCCGATTGCGCGCTCGGTTGGGGCTCGCCCCCCAGCGTCAGCCTCGACATGGAGTTTCGTCACGACCAGGTGACGGCATTCTTTCGGTTGATCCTGGGAGGCCATCGCGCCGCGGTCGAGATCGTCGAAGTGATGCTCGATGACGAGCACGGCGAGGAAGGCGGCCAGGAGATCGCCGAGCGGCTCCGCAACGCCGTCGCCGCCGCGAAATTATCGTGAGCCGGGCCGCGCCGACGCTCGACGCGATTGCGGTGGGCGGCGATGAGGCGTTATGGGAACGATTGGCGCGCGAGGGCAAGGCCGCCTATCGCGTCGAATTGCGCGCTGCGCTGAGGCGGCGCACGCGGTTGCAATCGGCAAAAATTCTCGATGGCGCGGGCGCTTTCATCTGCGAGGCGACGATTCAGGATTTTTCCGCCTCGGGGCTGCGCCTGATGCTGGCGCGCAACTGCGGCCTGCCGTCGCGGGTCGGGGTGCATGTCGATCTGACCGGCGAATTGCTGACCGCGGCGACAGCGTGGCGGCGCGAGCGTATCGTCGGACTGCGCGTCATCAGCCATGCGCCGCCCGCGCCCTTGAAAACGAGCGACCGTCTCGCGCTGCGCGGACGCTATTATGCGGTGCGCGGTTGAGGTCTATCTGTCCGACGTGTCGAGCGAGATCGAGGCGCCATAGACGCGCGAAACGCAGGTGCATATGCGGTCGTTGGCGGCGCGCTCCGCATCGCTGAAAAACACATCGCGATGGTCAATCACGCCATCGACCGCGAGCACCGGCAACGCGCAAAGCCCGCATTCGCCCTTGCGGCAATCGAAGATCATCGCGATCCCTGCGTCCTCCAGCGCCTGCAAAATGGTTTTGCCGGTGGCGACGAATATATCGCGGCCGAGGCGCGGGATATGCACGCGAAAGCTGGTTGTCGGCCACGCGTCGCTGGCGCCGAAAGTCTCGAACCGCAACATGTCCATGCGCCGGCCGGCGGCGGCCCAGGCGCGCTTGGCCGCCTCCAGCATGGGAACCGGGCCGCAGACATAGGCCTCGCCCTCGGGCGCAAGTCTTGCGAATTCGTTTGCGAAATCGATCCGCCGCCCCTCGGCGCCGACGAAGGTCTCCAACCGCGCGCCCAGCGATGGAGCTAAGGCCAGATCGGCGCGCGCGCGCACGCCATAAAGCAGACGGAAATTCGCGCCCGCTTTCGCAAGCGCGAGCGCGTGAGCGTGAATCGGGGTGATGCCGATCCCGCCGGCGACGAGCAGATAATCGGGCGCGCCGAGGCGAAGCGCGAAATGGTTGTGCGGCCCGGAGATGTCCAACCGTGCGCCGGGTGCGAGCGTGTGCATATAGGTCGAGCCGCCGCGGCTTTGCGGCAGCCGTTTGACGGCGATGCGATAGCCGCGCGGATTGGTCTCGACGATCGAATAGCTGCGCGTATCCGGCCGCCCGTCGATGAGGACGCGGATCTTCAGGTGCGCGCCGGAAGCGGCGGGCGCAATCCCGCCCTCGGGCGCGATCTCGAACTCGCGAATGTCGGGCGTCAGATCCCGGACGCCAAGAACGCGCGCGGGGCGTCCCTCGAAAGCGGTCGCCATCGGCTCACTCCGCTGCGCGCGGCCGCTCGCGGGCCACGAGATCGTCGATCCGGCGGCGCGCCCACGGCGCGCTTGCGTCGATGTTGAGATTGTAGAACGGTTGGCGCGGATTCTCCAGGATCGCGCGTTGCTGCGCCTCCAGCACGCGATGATCCTGATCGTAAACGCCCTTGCCGTCGTTGACATGGGCTTTTTGCAGCGCGCCGGTGAGCAACGAATCGTCGCGGTGGAAGGTGCGCACGAAATTCCAGAAATAGTGGCATGTGGTCGCCGTTTCCGGCGCGAGCGCGGCGAGGAACGCGCCGTTGACGCCGGCTGACCGGTCCCCCTGTCGCGCGCCCGTTCCCGCCGGCGCGACGCCGACGTCGCCGACCACCACCGCCGGCGCCTCGAACCTGACGATCTGCCAGCGATCGACGGGGCCGGGCTTGCCGAGCTGCTTGGCCCAGAACGGCGGCGGCTCGATGCCGATCATCCAGCGGGTCAGCGTCGCCGTGCGGTCGTCGTGCGTCGCCTCGAAAGCGCCTCCAGAATCGCCTCGTCGCCGATGGAGCCCGCATGGACATAGGTTTCGTGGGTGAGGTCCATCAGATTGTCGACGACGAGCCGCCAGTCGCATTTCAGGCCGACGAACGCGCCCCCATCGCCAACCCATTCGGTTCCCTCGTTCCAGTGGAAATCGGGCAGTTTGGCGGGGTCGGCGAGCGCGGCATCGCCCGGCCAGATCCAGACCAGACGGTGACGTTCGGCCACGGGATAGGCGCGCACACAGGCGGAAGGATTGATCGTCTTCTGCGCCGGCATGAAACTGCAACGGCCGGCCGAATTGAACACCAGACCGTGATAGCCGCACACCACTTCGTCGCCGCGTAGCCGGCCGAGCGAAAGCGGCAACAGGCGATGCCAGCAGGCGTCTTCAAGCGCGACCGCCAATCCGTCCTGGCGGCGATAGAGCACGATGTTCTGATCGCAGATCTTGCGGGCAAACAGCTCGCGTCCGATTTCGTGCGCCCAGGCGGCGGGGTACCAGGCGTTCAGGGGATAGGCGCGTTCAGACGTCACGGGCTTTCTCCTCGGGCAGGGTTCGCTTCGCGAATCATCTAGGCGCTAAAGTTGACTTGTCAACAAATATCGACTCTCTTCGACGGCCGGACGCGACTTTGCAAACCGGATGCGGCACGGCAAAAGACGTCGCAGGCATGGAGAAGTTGCGCGTTTGCGAAAGCCCCGACCGAAATCGCTGCATTTGGCGAGCCTGCCTGTGGATCGCCGTTCGGCGTGCGCTTTGGATTTGCGGGCCTTTGTGCCGGCGGCGCTTACCCTCCTGGCGCACAAGATCAGCGCCAGCGCCTCGGCGGCCTATCGCCCGCGCTTCGGAATCGGCGTCACGGAATGGCGGGTCATCGCGCTGCTCGGCGTCGAACCGTGGATTGCGCCGGTGCGAATCGCCGAGACGACCGGGCTCGATAAGGCTGCGGTCAGCCGCGCTGTGGCGGACCTGCGCGCAACCGGCCTGGTCGAACAGCACACGGAGCCGAGCCGACGCCGGGGCGTGCTCGCCCTGACTGCGCGCGGGCTTGCGCTGCACGACGAATTGGTCGAGGCCGCGCAGGCCAGGCAGGACCGGCTTCTCGCCGGGTTCACCCACGAAGAGCGCGCGAAATTGCAGGAGTTCGTCGATCGGATGCTGGTCACCGTCGGCGAAATGTAGGGCACGGCTGCGACGGGGTTTACTCCGGTTTAACTTTACAACCCTAGGTAGAAGGAGCGGGGTGGTTCGCGCCCTCGCTGAGTGGGATCCGAGGCGCGCAGCCGCAGCGCGAGGCGATCTCGCCGCCATGTCTCCGCCGCGCCGGCCTAACCGGCGCCCACAGCCTGCCAGGAACGCGCCGCATGAGCATCGACGATCTGAAACTCCGCACCAAGACCCTGTTGCCGCTCGGAATGATGGGCCTGACGGTGCTCGCCATGGTTGCTTTCGCCGCGACCCAGTTGACCGGGGTGAGCCACAAGGCCAGCCAGATCATCGAGAGTCGCGATGTCGCCGCCCTGAATATCTCGCGCGCCGAACGAGCCGTCGTTTATATCCCATACTCGATATTCGGCGCCATTCTGTTCGACAACGATTCTCCTCAAGGCCTTGCGACCAAAAAGGACTTCGAGACGACGACCAAGAATGGGATGGATTTGCTGCAGGCGGCGGCCGAACTCATCCCCGATCGCGCCGGCGAAATCTCGAAATTTGAACAGCGCTTGCAGGCGCTAAGCGAGAAGTCGAAGCCGCCCTACGAGGAGGGCTCCGCTCAACCTGGCCTCGATCACGGTCGAGCGCTGAAACCGGAGGAACTCGACCATGCCGCCCATGCGACCAAACTGGCCGGCGAGGTCGATACGGAGTCCCGCGCGCTCAATGAAGACCTGAACACGTTCCGCGACGCGCTGCTGGTCGAAAACGCTGCGGCGGCGCAGGAGCTGAAGGCGCAGTCGCAAAACGCGGTTGTGACCCTCGGTATCCTAGGCGTTCTCAGCGCGATGCTGGGGGCCGCGCTTTCGTTCTGGATGACGTCCAAAAAGATCGAGGGTCCGCTCACCGCTCTTGCCAAGCAAATGCGTTTGCTGGCTGGCGGCGATCTGTCGACGCAGATCGAGGGCCGCGCGCGTGGTGACGAGATCGGCGACATGGCGAAGGCCGTGGAGGTCTTCAAGGCCAATGCCATCGAGAGTCGCAGGGTCGAAAATGAGACGGTCGCCGCGCGTGCGTCCGCGGAAACCGAACGCGAACGCGGGACGGCCGAGCGCGCGCGCCTGGCCGAGACGCAGGCCGCCGCGATGGGCGCGCTGCGCGACGGCTTGAAGCGGCTCGCCGACGGCGATCTGGCGCTTCGGCTCGAACAGGGCTTCTCCAGCGAATATGTCGAGGTTCGCAACGATTTCAACGCTGCGGCAGCTAAGTTGAAAGGCGCGCTCGCCGCCGTCGTCGCCACCACAGGCTCGATCAATTCGAGCACGCGAGAAATCTCCTCCGCCTCCGACAACCTGTCGCAGCGCACCGAGCAACAGGCGGCGAGCCTCGAAGAGACGGCGGCGGCGCTGGAGGAGATCACCACCACGCTCAAACAATCGGCGGCTGGCGCGCAACATGCCGCCGAGGTGGTCGCGAACGCCGATTCCGACGCGAAGAAAGGCGCCGTCGTCGTGCGTAAGGCGGTCGAGGCGATGGACGGCATCGCCGAAAGCTCCAACAAGATCGGCCAGATCATCGGCGTGATCGACGAGATCGCGTTCCAGACCAACCTCCTTGCGCTCAACGCCGGCGTCGAGGCCGCGCGCGCGGGCGACTCGGGGCGCGGCTTCGCGGTCGTGGCGCAGGAAGTGCGCGCTTTGGCGCAACGCTCGGCGGAGGCGGCCAAGGAGATCAAGGCGCTGGTGTCCAATTCCGGCGCGCAGGTCGAGGCCGGCGTCAAGCTGGTCGCCGAAACCGGCAAGGCGCTGGAGAGCATTATTGCACAGGTGTCGGAGATCAACCGCGTGGTCGCCGACATCGCCAGCGGCGCGCAGCAGCAGGCGACGGGACTGCAACAGATCAACGCCGCCATCAGCCAGATGGATCAATCGACGCAACAGAACGCCACCATGGTTGAAGAATCGACCGCCGCCACCCATTCACTGACTAAGGAATTGGGGGAATTGCAGCGGCTGATCGAACAGTTCCGCGTCGACGAGCCGGGCGAGAACCGATTGCGCCGCGATCTGAAATCCGTCGCGCCGCACGCCTTCGCCAAACCCGCCGCACCGCCCGCACGCGCGCATGTGAAGACGGCGCCGCGCGAAGTCGCGCGGGCGCCCAAGACGGCTGCGTCGGGCGGGGCGGACTGGACCGAGTTTTGACGGCCTGACGCGCGCCCCATTGGGGCGCGCGTGCTTCAACCCCGCGACGGCGCGGAATTGGCGGTCAGGTCCATCGCGCCGAGCCTAAGCCACGACCGGCTCGCTTGATTATCGACATAATTTAGGAACCTATGCGTTTCGGGGAAACGCAAAGGACGTGCGGCCGATGAAACTCGCGACCTACGAACTCGACGGGGCGGCGCGCCTCGGCGTCGTCGATACGCAAAAAGGCCGTCTGCTCGATCTCGCCGCCGCCGCCGTGCGGGTCGGCTGGGACCCGGCGCCGTTCGCCTCCATGCTCAGCTTGATCGATTCCGACGACATGGGGCTCGAACTCGCGCGGGAACTGGCGGAAGGGGCGGGGCCCTGGGCGGCGCTCGACAAGTTGACACTGCTCGCGCCATTGCCGCAGCCGCGTCAGATGCGCGACGCCATGTCGTTCGAGACCCATATCCGCCAGTCCGGCCGCGGCTCCCGTGCGCTGGAAGCCCGTGCGAAGGGCGGCGAGGCGGCGTTCGCGGCGGCGCTTGGCCTCCCCACCGATCCGCTCGCCGAGGTTTATCGGCAGATGCCGATCTATTACATCACCAATCGCATGATCGTGGTCGGACCAGAGGCGACGGTGCGTTGGCCGCGCTATAGCAAGGTGATGGATTACGAGCTGGAGATCGCCGTCGTCACCCGGCGCACGCGGGCGAATATTCCCGAAGCCGAAGCCGCCGACCACATTTTCGGCTACACGATCTTCAACGATTTCTCCGCCCGCGACCGCCAGCGGGTCGAAATGGCGGGCCGGCTCGGCCCCGCCAAAGGCAAGAGTTTCGATGGCGCCAATGTGCTGGGGCCGTGGATCGTCACGCCGGACGAACTCGGCGATCCGGAGACGCTCAACGTCGAGGTGCGCGTCAATGGCGAGACCCGCGCGAAGGGCGCGACGGCGAACATGCTGTTCAGCTTCCCGCAGCTCCTCGCCTATGCCTCGCAGGACGAGACGATCCACGCCGGCGAGATTTTCGGTTCGGGCACGGTGGGGAATTGCTGCGGCCTGGAGATCGGCCGCTTTCTCAGCCACGGCGATGTGATCGAGCTGCACGTCGATCGCATCGGCGTGTTACGCAACCGCGTGGTGGCGCAGGCGGATGAGGCCCCTTGAAACGCGGCCAATCGTTCTAACTGCTGTAGTCAGCGCCCGCGCTTCGCGGCCGGGCGGCGGCGTGGTAAAGCGCCCGCCAAAATGTCGGAGAGTTCTATGGCGCAGGTTGCGAAAATCGTCGGGCTGGGGACAAACGATCCGCTATTCGCCCGCATCCGCATCGAGGCGCAAGAAGCGGCGAAGTGCGATCCCGCGCTGGCGTCCTTCCTGATGACGGCGATCCTCAATCACGATCATCTCGAAGACGCCGTCGCGCATCGCGTCGCGGAGCGGCTCGCCCATCCCGATATGCCGGCGACGATGATCCGCCAGGAATACGAAGATTTGATCGCCCGCGATTCCTCGATCGGCGACGCTTTCCGCGCCGATCTGATCGCGGTCGCCGACCGCGATCCCGCCTGCCTGCGCATGATGGAGCCGCTGCTCTATTTCAAAGGCTTCCATGCGTTGCAGACGCATCGGCTGGCCCATGCGATGCTGAAGGCCGGGCGGCGCGATTTCGCGCTGATTCTGCAAAGCCGCGCCTCCAGCGTATTCGGCGTCGACATCAACCCCGCCGCGCGCATCGGCAAGGGCGTGTTTCTCGACCACGCGACCAGCCTCGTGGTCGGCGAGACCTGCGTGATCGAAGACGACGTCTCGATCCTGCAAGGGGTGACGCTCGGCGGCACCGGCAAGGAGACGGGCGACCGCCATCCGAAAATCCGTCACGGAGTTTTGATCGGGGCGGGCGCAAAGATTCTCGGCAATATCGAGATCGGCCATTGCGCTCGCGTCGCCGCGGGGTCGGTGGTGCTGGCTCCGGTTCCCCATAACAAGACGGTCGCCGGCGTTCCGGCGCGCATCGTTGGGGAAGCCGGCTGCGCCGAACCCGCGCGCGACATGAATCAGATCCTGGCTGGAAAGGCGCTGGAAGGCTAGGGTCTTGCCGCTAGTAAGGTCTTGCCGCTAGCAAGGTCTTGCCGCTCGCCGCCGATCCGTGGCAAACGCGCGGAGGTCGAAGCGGCGAGGGCGGGATGGAAAAGGCGGAAATGGCGAAACTGCGGGCGCATCTGCGCCGCTCTTTCGGCTGCGAAAGCATTCAGGTGCAGCCGAGCTCGCGCGAGGAAGACGCCGCTGACGTGAAGCTCGGCGACGCGCGGATCGGCGAGATCGTCGCCGACGACGAGGATGGCGACCGTTCGTTTTTCTTCGAGATGCGGGCGCCAGTCGAGCGACCGGCCTTGCAGGCTTACTTTCGGAAAATGTTCGAGAACGACAAGCTGACCATCGCCTCCCGCCTGAAGAAAACAGATTCCGTCGAGCTTAATAATGGGCCCGACCATATCGGCGTGCTGACCGTCGATGACGCCAAGGCCAAGAGCTTCACACTGGAGATGGCGATCCTCGACATCGACCTCGAAGAGATCTGAAAACAAGGGAGCCGCCCATGCCAATTTACGCGCTCGACGGCGTCAAGCCGCAACTGCCCGAGGAGGGCCGGTATTGGATCGCGCCCAGCGCCGTGCTGATCGGCGACATCGTGCTGCATGAGGATGTCGGCATCTGGTTCGGCGCGGTGCTGCGCGGCGACAACGAGCGGCTGTCGGTCGGGGCGCGCTCCAACATCCAGGAAGGCGTGACATTGCACACCGACGCCGGCCTGCCGCTGAAAATCGGCGCGGATTGCACGATCGGCCACAACGCGATCCTGCATTCCTGCACGATTGGCGACCGCACCCTGATCGGGATGGGCGCGATCGTGCTCAACGGGGCGAAAATCGGCCGCAATTGTCTCGTCGGCGCGGGTTCCGTCGTGACCGAGAACAAGACTTTCGCCGACGGCTCGCTGATCGTCGGCTCGCCGGCCAAGGTGGTGCGCTCGCTCGACGAAGCCACTATCGCCGCCTTACAGGCCTCGTCCGACCGCTATGTCGCGAACTGGCGCCGCTACGCCAAGGGGTTGCAGGAGGTCTAGACGTCGAACGGCGGTCGGGCGCGCGGGCAGGGGGCGGCGACGAGGAAGCGCAGCTTCGCGCCGCCGGCAAATCTGACCGCAGCGATCGGCGCGTTATGCGGCGCCGTCGGCTCGAACCGCGGCGCGACGATGCGGCAGGCGTCGATATCGCCAAAACGGGCGGAGGCCGCCTCCGCCGCCGTCGCGGGAGCGCCGAAGGCGCTCAACCAGATCAGCAGTCCCGCGAAAGCGAGGCCGGCGAGGCGGGGGGTGACATTCGACATGCGCGTCCTCGTGACCTGACGAGACATGTCATAACGTAGCGGGAGTTGATGCGATTTGCCGCAGATCGCTACGATTTTAGCGAATGGCCTGCGCGCCTGGCCGTGGTGAATGCGGTTCTAATGCAAGCGTGGTGGGACATAGGGAAGCCCTCGCCCCTCATCCGGAGCTCACGAGGCCCGAAGATAGGCGGCTGGAGCGAATGCGCGATCTCTGGTTACAGCGCGACGTCGGCGCTGAACTCGCTCTCCGGAATGATGCGGGTGAATTCGACCGCCAGACCGTGGGCGAAAAGGCGCACGACGCGTCCCTTGGTCGCGCCGACCGTCACCGGCGTGCCGATCGGCGGCGCCACCGGCGAGGCGAGCGTGAGCGCCACGCCGGATTGCGAGACATCGACGATCGAGGCGATCACCTCACGCCTCGTCGGCAGGATCAACGTGGTGCGGCCGCGATTCGATTTGATGCGCTCGTGCCGGCGGTCCTCGGCCATGCCGAGGTCTTGCCGGTTGGCGAGCCAGGTCAATTGATCGGCGAGGCGCTCCCGCTTCATCGGCGGCGCTTTCATGGCGATCGCGAAGCCGCCCGCGAATTCGCGCACCACCCGCCCCTCGACGCGCCCGATGTGGGCGAGATAGGCGATGATGCGCTCGCCCAAAGCCACCGGTTGATCGGCCGAGAAGGCGACGCCGCCGATCGACATGTCGATCGTGATGCAGGGATATTCCTTCCGGGTCTCGCGCATGAACTGGCCAGGCAAGCGAAACTTGACGCGGGAATGGCGTCGGCGCTCATCCGCGTGCGGTTCGTTGACAAAGGTCATAGCGAGGGCGGCCAAAGCGATTTCTCCGCACGGGAGAGCCTTCCGCCGCCACTTGGCGACGTGATGACCCTCCGCACCCGAATGTAGTCCGCGCGTCGTTAACGTCGCCTTGATATGCGACGTTCCGACGAAGTTAATAAGCAGCCCTTAGTGGCGCGAAGAGTAAACGAAGAGATGACCGCGGCGCAGAAAGCCCGAGTTTGCCATCCCTCGCGCGTGCAATCCTTCACCCACCGGGGAACCAATCGCGCGCAACGAGGCGAAAGTCAGCGCCCGCACCGGCAACAAGCCGAGCCAGGGAGCGTTGGCGGCCGGCGTGCAACAGCCGATCAGCCGCGCATGGGTGGCGCCATGATGGCGCAATGGCAGCAGAAGCAACTCCAGATCGAGCGCTTGTCCGCCGTCCGGTCCGCCGCGCGCGCCGACCAGAAAGGGCTGTGCGCCGTCGGCGACGCTCTCGATCACCCGGTTGATCTCGAATTGATCCGGCTCCTGCCACAGATCGAGAAAGGGCGTCCCGCGCAACTCGCGTCCGAACAGCGCATTGGTGCGGCTGCCGACGACCCGAAACGGAAATTGCGCCCTGGGCGAGAACTCCAGAATGAACGTGTCGGCCAGCACGCCGCGAATGGCGCCCGGCTCGACATCGTTGCGTTCCGGCGCTCCGCGTGCGCCGCGCAGAGCGTCCCAATAAGCGAACAGCTGTTGGCAGGGGGCGAGTTTCAAAGCGTAACCTTTGCACCGTCAAACCCCGTTGCGCCAAAACGGCACATAAACGCGCCGCCCAGATCGAGGCGGGGCGGGCGCTGCACCCCGCGTGCCAGCGCGCTTGCGCCGCCGCTCCCCGCCAGCGTTAACAATATCTATAGCTTTGCGTTGCGCGGTCGGTAACCCGATGGCAAGGTGGCGTTACCAAATCGGAAACGCCGGTAGGCTCCAACCGCAGACGTTTCCGACAAGCAGCGCAAGGCGGTTTCGCTCCCGTTGACGCGCTGCAGGACAGGGCTCCCCGAAGCGGCGGCCCGATGTAAGTGAGGGGAGAGCCTGCTCCAGCTCTCCCCTCCTGCTAAATCCCCAGGGATCTCGCCTTCCGCAGGGCAGCCTGCTATCGCCGGGGTCCGGGCGGCGACGCGCCGCGCTACACGAGGCGCTTATCTCGATGCTGGATTTCACCGCGAGCGGCGCCCGCCCGCGCGAACCCATGTTTTTCATTCCCGCCGCCGTGCTCGGGCTGGTGGCGCTGCTGCTGGCCATTCACGCCGCCGTCGAATATTCGTCCATTTTGACGCGGGAGGCAGTCCGTCTCGACTGGGGCTTCATTCCCGGCCGGTTCACAGTGTCGCTTTGGCCCGACCGGCTGGTGCGGCTCATCGCCAGCGCCAACACCGATTACGACGCTCTCCAACGCGCTCGCGAATTGCGGGACGTCATAAATGCGTCTCCCGGTGCTAAACCATGGACTCTCTTCACATACGCCTTTCTGCATGCCACGTGGACCCACGTCGGCCTGAACTGCGTCTGGATGATTGCTTTCGGGGCACCGCTGGCGCGTCGGTTCGGGCCGCTGCGGTTCTACCTGTTCTTTCTGGCCACGGCCGCCTGCGGCGCGGCGCTGCATTGGCTCGTCGACATGATGGATTTCACGCCGGTGATCGGCGCCTCGGCGGCCGCTTCCGGCTTCATGGCCGGCGCGGCGCGGTTCATGTTCCAGCCCGGCGCGCCGCTGGGGCCTCGGGCGCCCACGCGCGCGCCTGCGCGAGCCTCTACCCTGCGCGAAGTGCTGACCGATCGGCGCGCGCTGATCTTCATTGGCATCTGGCTGGTGACCAACATCGTGTTCGGCGCCGGCGCACGCGTGCTCGGCGCCTCCGACGCGCCGGTGGCGTGGATCGCGCATATCGGCGGCTTCGCCGGCGGCTTGGCGCTGTTTCCGCTGTTCGACGGCGCCTGGCGCCGGCTTTGACGCCATCGCGCGCCCGCGCTAACGGCGGGGCGGACAAGGGGAAGGGCGATGGTTTCCAAAGCGAATGAACGTTCGTGCCTTGGCGTGCTGCTGGCGGCGGGCGAAGGCACGCGGATGCGCTCAAACCGGCCAAAACCCCTGCACGAGGTCGCCGGTCGCTCGATGCTCGCCCATGCCTTGGCGGCTCTGGTCGAGGCCGGTTGCGACCGCGTCGCCGTGGTGGTCGGCCCGGGGGCCGGCGGCGAGGCGCTGTCGGCCGCCGCCCGCGCGCTGTTTCCGGCCGCCGAGATTTTCGTGCAGAGCGAGCGCCGCGGCACCGCCCATGCGGTGCTCGCCGCCCGCGCGGCGCTGGCGCGCGGGGCCGACGACGTGCTGGTGCATTACGCCGACACGCCGCTGCTGAGCGCGCAAACCCTGCGCGCTCTGCGGGACGGGCTTGGCGACAAGACTGCCGTGGTTGCGCTCGGCTTCGAGGCCGCCAACTCCACCGGCTATGGCCGCTTCATCGAGCGCGACGGCGCGCTGGTGGCGATTCGCGAGCAGAAGGACGCCAGCGAGCAAGAGCGCGCGATCCGCCGCTGCAACGCCGGCACGGTCGCGCTCGCCGGGGCGCACGCGCTCGCCCTGTTGGACGAAGTGCGCGACGACAATTCCGCGCGCGAATTCTACCTCACCGATTGCGTCGAGATCGCCGGCCGGCGAGGCCTGCGCGCCATCGCCCGCATCGCGGGCGAACAGGAGGTGATGGGCGTCAACGACCGCGTGCAACTGGCCGCCGCCGAGTCCGCGATGCAGGCGACATTGCGCGATCACGCGATGCGTAACGGTGCGACGCTGATCGCGCCGGAAACCGTGTTCCTGTCGTTCGATACGCAGCTTGGACGCGACGTCGTGATCGAGCCGCATTGCGTGTTCGGGCGCGGCGTGCGGGTGGCCGACGATGTCGTGATCCACGCGTTCTCGCATCTCGAAGGCGCTATCGTCGCGAGCGGCGCCTCGATTGGCCCCTATGCAAGGTTGCGGCCCGGCGCCGACATCGGGCCACGCGCACGGGTCGGTAATTTCGTCGAGATCAAGACGGCGCGGATCGAGGCCGGCGCGAAGGTCAACCACCTCTCCTATATCGGCGACGCGCGCGTCGGCGCGGGAGCCAATGTCGGCGCCGGCACGATCACCTGCAATTACGACGGTTTCGCCAAGCACAAGACCGACATCGGCGCCGGCGCCTTCATCGGCTCGAACTCGGCGCTCGTCGCCCCGGTGAAGATCGGCGACGGCGCCATTGTCGGCGCCGGTTCGGTGGTGACCAAGACCGTTTCGGCGGACGCGCTCGCCGTCGCGCGCGGGCGGCAGAGCGAGATCGCCGGCTGGGCGAAATCCTTCCGCGACGCGCACAGGAAGGCCTGAACCATGCAGCGATTAGAACATCTCGTGCCGCCGCCGCTGGTGGCGCTGATCGTGGGTCTGGCGATGTGGGGCGCGGCGCGCGTTTACGCCCCGCTCGACTTGCCGCTCGCACTACGCATTGCGCTGGCGCTGCTGGTCGGCGGCGACGGGGTCGCCCTCGCGGTCACGGGATTTATCACATTTCGGCGCATGGGCGCGAACATCGATCCGCACCACATTGACCGCGGCAAGGTGCTCGTGACGAGCGGCGTCTATCGCTTCACGCGCAACCCGATGTACCTCGGGATGACGCTTGTTTTATGCGGCTATGCCCTTTGGTTGGCGCGACCGATCTCAGCGCTCGGTCCCGTGCTGTTCGTCGCCTTCATCACCTGGCTCCAGATCCTGCCTGAAGAGCGCGCGATGCGGGCGAAATTCGGCGCGGCCTACGAAGCCTATATGCGCGCGACCCGCCGCTGGATTTGACGAGAGAGTCAAGACTTGCGGGCGGAGCCGCGCCACAAAAAAATTTCGTCGCCGGGAATTGCGGGGATAAGTCGCGACGGGCTCGCCATGGTTTACGTTTTGTGAAACATACCGATCTCGCCGCCGGGCGAACAGCCCGCCGGAAATTCCGTACCACGCGCGTTTGTTCCGGCGTTGATCCTCAACGAGTCCGTATAGAATCCCATGGCCACAATCGAACCGTTTCCCAATCGCCAACCCGTCCGCGCCGAGCCGCCCTTGCGCGCGCCGCCCGCCAATATCGAGGCGGAGCAGGCGCTGCTCGGCGCGATTCTGATCAACAACGACGCCTTCGACCGCGTCTCGGATTTCCTGAAAGCCGATCATTTCGTCGAGGAGATTCACCGCCGCATCTACGAGATCGCGGGTTCGCTGATCCGCGCCGGCAAGATCGCCTCGCCGATCACGCTGAAGACATTCCTGGGCGAGCACGACCTTGGGCAAGGGCTGACCGTTCAGCAATATCTCGCCCGCCTCGCGCTTGAGGCGACCACCATCATCAACGCCCACGATTACGGCCGCTCGATTCACGATCTCTCGGTGCGGCGCGAGTTGATCCGCATCGGCGAGGACATCGTCAATGTCGCCTTCGACGCGCCGGTTGATTCGACGCCGCGCGAGCAGATCGAGGAGGCCGAGAAGCGGCTGTATCAGATCGCCGACGGCGGCAAATACGGCGGCGGTTTCCAGAGTTTTTCCGACGCGCTGAAGACCGCCGTCGACATGGCCGCGCGCGCCTATGAGCGCGATGGCCATCTCAGCGGTGTCGCGACGGGGATGCACGATCTCGACCACAAGATGGGCGGGTTGCAGGCGTCCGATCTCATCATCGTCGCGGGACGCCCCGGCATGGGCAAGACGGCGCTGGCGACCAACATCGCCTTCAATATCGCCAAGGCGTGGCGCGGCGAGCCGGCGCCGGATGGTTCGATGAAGACCATCGACGGCGGCATCGTCGGCTTTTTCTCGCTGGAAATGTCGGCCGAACAGCTCGCCACCCGCATCATCGCCGAGCAATCGGGCGTCGCTTCCTACAAGATCCGCCGCGGCGACATCTCGGAGGAGGACTTTCATCGCATCAGTCAAGCGATGATGGATATGCAGCGCATTCCGTTCTACATCGACCAGACCGGCGGCATCTCCATCGCCCAGTTGACGGCGCGCGCGCGGCGGCTGAAGCGGCAGCGCGGGCTCGATCTACTGGTGGTCGACTATCTGCAACTGCTTTCGAGCGCGAAATCGCGCAACGACAGCCGCGTGCAGGAGATCACCGAAATCACCACGGGGCTGAAGGCGCTGGCCAAGGAGCTGAACGTTCCCGTGGTCGCGCTGTCGCAGCTCTCGCGTCAGGTCGAGTTGCGCGACGACAAGCGGCCGCAATTGTCGGACCTGCGCGAATCCGGCTCAATCGAACAGGACGCCGACGTGGTGATGTTCGTCTATCGTGAGGAATATTATCTCAAGAACAAAGAACCACGCCCCGGCACCGCGGAGCACTCGACCTGGATGACCGAAATGGAGCGCGCGCACGGCCGCGCCGAAGTCATCCTCGGCAAGCAGCGCCACGGGCCGACCGGCACGGTGGAACTGGCGTTCGAGGCGGAGTTGACGCGGTTCGGCAATCTCGCCCGCGCCGAAGCGCTGCCGGAGATGCACTGAGGCGCAATCACTCGATCCGCACCAGCGCGGAGTCCGTTGCGCCGCGCGCATCAATCACCGTCACGCGCGCGAACCCCGCGCCATCCGGCTTCCAGGCGGAGGCGCGGCGGAAATCGCCTTGCGCGATCGGCGCCCCGTTGACGAACCAGGCGAGCGGTAACTGGCCGCCGAGCGCTTTCAGCTGCAGCGCTTGCGATGCGCCGGCCAGATCAACCTTGGCCCCGTCTGGCGGAAACGAAATCTTCAGCGCCGCGCGCTCGGTCGCCGCGATCGTCTTGGGCGCGTCCTTGCGCAGGTGGCGCAGCGGCGGCGGCAGTTCGGCCGAGGTCGCGACATGCAGCACGCCCCGGGGCGGGCGCGGGCGCTCGATCTCGCGCCCGAGCCGCGCGAAGGCGTCGAACAGGATCGGCGCGGCGGTCTCGCGCCCAATCAAACCGGGCGTCGGCCCATTGTCGGGGCGCCCCACCCAGACGGCGATGGTTGTTTGTTTGTCGAAGCCGATCGCCAGTGCGTCGCGAAAGCCGTAAGACGTGCCGGTCTTGAAGGCAATGCGTCCCGAAAGCGCGTTGGGCGGCGGCGGCGCGCCGCGCAAAATGTCCTCGACATAAAAGGCAGCGACCGGATCGGTGACGCGGCGCGCGCCAATCAACGGCGCCTCCGCGTCGCGCCGCTCGCGCAACGCCGGCGCCTCGCCGCCGCGCGCCAGACCGGAATAGAGCCGCGCGATGTCGATCAACGAAATGCCGAGCCCGCCGAGCCCGATGGCGAGGCCGATCGGCGTGTCCTTCGGCAGCACGATTACGGCGCCGGCGCCGTGCAGGCGCGCGAGAAACTGCGTCGGCCCGATGTCGGCCAGCAATTCAATCGCCGGCAGATTGAGCGATTGCTGCAAGGCGCGGCGCGCGGTGACGGGGCCCTGAAAACCGAGATCGAAATTCACCGGCGCGTAGGCGCCATAGCGCGCCGCCTGGTCGAACAGGATCGTTTCGGGATGGGCCAGCCCCTGCTCGAACGCCAGCGCGTAGATGAACGGTTTTAGCGCGGAACCCGGAGAGCGAGGTTCACGCGACATGTCCACAGCGCCGTCGCGCGAGGCGTCGTCGTAGTTGGGGGAGCCGACGCGCGCGCGGATTTCTCCACTCGCATTGTCGAGCGCGACGATGGCGACGGAGAGTTTTGGCCCAAGCCGCTCCGCATGTTCGCGCGCGATGACCTCCAGCTTGCGTTGCAACCGCGCGTCTATTGTCAAATATATTTGTTTGGCCTGTTTGTCAGCCGCGACCGCTTCCTCCGCCGCATGGGCCGCCAGACGCGGGAATTCGCGCCGCATGTGCGGGATTGGCTCGCTATTGGCCGCATCGGCCTCGCGCTGTGAAATCACGCCGCGCGCTACGACGCGGGCAAGCACTTTGGCGCGCGCGACCAACGCGGCGTGCGGGTGCTTGTCGGGACGCCGCGCCTCCGGCGCCTGCGGCAGCGCGACCAACAGCGCCGCCTGCGCGATGCTGAGCCGGCGCGGCTCCTCGCCGAAATAGGCGAGCGAGGCGGCGCGCACGCCTTCGAGATTGCCACCGAACGGCGCCAGCGTGAGATAGCGGTCGAGCACGCCGTCTTTGCTGATCTCCCGCTCGATAGACCAAGCGCGCGCGATCTGGCGCAGTTTGGTTGAGAACGAACGCGGGCGCGGCTCCATCAGGCGCGCGACCTGCATGGTCAGCGTCGAGCCGCCGGAGACGATGCGGCCGTGGGTCGCGATCTGCGCGGCCGCGCGCGTCAGTGCGGCGAAATCGACGCCGTGGTGACGACGAAAGCGCGCGTCCTCATAAGCTATCAGCATCGCGAGATAGCGGGGATCGACCTGGGTATGAACGACGGGCAACCGCCAGCGCCCGTTCGCCATGGTGAAGGGCCGCAGCAGCCGGCCGTCACGATCCACAACCAAGGTCGAGCCCGCGCGGGCGCTCATCAGATCGAGCGGGCCGAGCGAGTCGAGATAAGACTGGGTCGCGAAGGGCGCGACAAGCGCGAGCGCCGCGCAAACGCCAAGCGCGGCGATCGCGAAGCGCTTCACTTCCCTTTGACCTCGACCTCGCCGAACGCCGTGCGGCCGAAGCGCTCAGGCCGGTACATGTCTTCAGCGCTCGCCGCAGGTTGGACGTAATGGCCGGGCGTGGTGGCGCGCGCGACATAGGCCAGCGAGAAGAATGCGGACTGGCCCGCGTCGCGGTCGACCGCCGCGACGAAACGGTCGTCGCGATATTCGATATGCACCGGCTCGACGTCGCGCTTCAACCAGGCGAAGGATTCGGTCGATCCGGAATCAAACAGGGCGGGATTGTCGATCTCGAGTCCCGCCGGCAGGCGATCGACGATCAACAGCTTGGCGTATTTGGCCTCCGCCTCGGTGATTTTCAGCACGACGACGACGCGGCTGTTCTGCGCGAGGCTCTTCATATCCGTCGGCTTGCCGTCGAGCGTGTAAACTTGACGTTCGATCTGATAACCCTGCGCGGCGGCGGGCTGTGGTTCGAGCGGGGCGCCGGCGCTGGTCGTCACCAGTTTAAGCGGCGTCTCGCCGTTGTTGGCGAGCAGGGCGAGTTCGGCCCCGACGGCGTAAGCCTGCCAGCGGCGGTAGAGCGCGCCCTGCACCGGCTTGCCGTCGAGGGTCAGCGCGTCCTTTGGCCGCCGCTCGGCGAGCGCTTCGGCCGCGAGCGCCAGCCAGTTGTTCTCCTGCGTTGAGGTGTAATCGGTCGCCGCACGGGCGGCGTCAACCACCGCGCTGGCGCGCGCAATCGCATCGGCCGGGGCGTCGGCGCCGAGCTTGGCCTCCGCGACAAGCGCGAGCACCGCTGCGGCGTCGCGCAGTTTGGAGCCGTAGTCGGGCCTCGACACATGCGCGTCTTTCGTCTCTTCGAGCAACGCAAGCGCCGCGCCGAACACGCGCGCCGCACGCGAGCGATCGCCGAGCATGGCGAGCGCGGCGCCGACCTGCGCGCGCGCCATCGGCGTCTTGAACAGGTCGAGCTTGGTGTCGGCGAGATAGCGCAGATCGCCCATCACCGGCCGGCCGTTGCGCGCGAGCACATAGAGCGCATAGGCCAGCGGCTCGCCCGCCGCGCCGCTGGCGTCGTTGGCGTTGACCGCGACGTTGCGCAGATGGTCGAGCGCATTGTCGAAGCCGATCTGCGGCACGGTGAAACTGCGTTCGCGGGCGCGGGTCAGGAAGTCGGTGACGAAGGCGTCCAACCAGAGATCGTCGTTGCCGGAATCGGCGGTCCACAGGCCGAACGCGCCATTGGCGCTCTGGCGCGTCATCTCTCTGTCAATAGCGCCCTTGATGCGGCCGTCGAGATCGGGGTCGATGGCGAGATGCTCGGCGCTGGCGAGCCGGTTGGCGTAGAGCAGCGGCATCGCGCGGCTGACGGTTTGCTCGGAGCAACCATAGGGGTAGCGGTCGAGCGCCTGCAACACCGCCGGCGCGTCGATGGCGCCGAATGGCGAGACCGAGAGCGACAGCGCAGCGGTGCCCGGCACGAAGGGCTGGAGCGCCGAATCGTCGATTCTGATTGACGCGCCCGCGGCCAAATCGACGACCTTGCGCGCATAGACGTCCGGCGTGCCGGATTCGACGCCGATGGCGAATTTCTGCGGCGCCGAGAAGCCAGGGCCGGTCACGTCGAGATCGAGCGCGGCGGTTCCCACGCCATTGGCCTCCAACGGGATCGTCACCTTGGTCTTTTCGTGCGCGGACAGTTTGATTGTTCGCGTCAGCGCATCCGCCTGTGCCGCGATTGGCCCGTGAATGTCGAGCGAGATTTTGTATTCGCCCGCCTCGCCCTCAACGTTGTCGATGTCGAATTGCAGTCGCGAGCGGTCGCCGATGTTGAGGAAGCGCGGCAGACTCGCGGTGACGACGACGGGATCGCGCACGATCATGTCGACGGAGGCCGCGCCGACGCGGGTCTGCGTCCAGGCGATTGCGGTCAAGCGCACCGCGCCGTTGAACGACGGCAGATCGAACGGAATTTCCGCTGTCCCATCGGGGCCGACTTTGACGATTCCGGAGAACATCGCCAGCGGCGCCTGCGTCGGCAGATTGCCTTCGAGATTGCCGCTGCCGTCGCCCCCCACATGCAGCGCGCCGGCGACGCC
>JANLPL010000210.1:0-31430 GCA_031367195.1 Bradyrhizobium sp. | reverse complement strand
AAATCGTAATTGCTCCAAGCGCTTGATCATCGCTGCCAGTACCCCTTCCATTGGCGCGAAACCGGATGCGCCAGCGCCGAGTTGACGAGGACAAGGTACTGCTCGCCATTTGATACGCGGCGGTGATCCTCACGCCAAGCCATTTCGTGAGCGTGGGCCGAAAGGTATTTGCCGGAAATGTGGCGATGAACGCCGATCTCGGCGCGACGGATGCGCGAAAAAAATGGCTCGGCGTCATTCGTGCAAGCGCCACAACGCGCGTACTCGCAGACGCCCCCCGCATTACCAAATCTTCACCTTCACGCCACTCCCCGTAAAGCCGCCGCGCCCCATATCACGGTGACGAAGTCCCCGGAGCGCCGCATGAACGTGGTCCCATTCAACGCCGACCGCCGCAGGGCGATGCGCCGAGCCTGGCTTGGCGCGGCGGCGGCCGCTTCGATCGGCGGCGCCGGTCTGGTCGAGGCGGCGGCGGGCTATGCCAGCGCCTATGCGGCGGAGACGGCGGGGCCGGCTTCGTTCGCTGATATCGTGGAGCGCGTCAAAGGCGCCGTCGTCTCGGTCAAGGTGAAGCTCGCCGATTCCGCTGACGAGGACTCCGACGAGGACAGTGGTCCGCAGTTCCCCAGAGGCGGACCGTTCGAGCGTTTCTTCAAGCGGTTCGGCATTCCCTCGCCCGATGGCGAAGGTCGGCGCGGGGGGCCGCCGCATGGACGCGGGATGGCGCAGGGCTCGGGCTTCTTCATCAGCGCCGACGGTTACATCGTCACCAACAATCACGTCGTCGAGCACGCCAGCAAGGTGACGATCACCACGGACGGCGGCAAGACGCTGACCGCCAAGGTGATCGGGACCGATCCCAAGACCGACCTCGCGCTGCTGAAGGCGGAAGGGACGGACTTTCCCGCCGTCCGCTTCGCTTCCCATGCGCCGCGCGTCGGCGATTGGGTGATCGCGGTCGGCAATCCGTTCGGCCTCGGCGGCACGGTGACGGCCGGCATTGTCTCCGCGCGAGGCCGCGACATCGGCTCGGGCCCCTATGACGATTTCATCCAAATCGACGCGCCGGTCAACCACGGCAATTCCGGCGGTCCGACCTTCAACAACGAGGGCGAGGTCGTAGGCGTCAACACAGCGATCTATTCGCCATCGGGCGGCAGCGTCGGCATCGGTTTCGCGATCGCCAGCGACGTCGTGCAGACGGTGATCGAGCAATTGAAATCGCATGGCTCGGTGGCGCGCGGCTGGCTCGGCGTCGAAATCCAGCCGGTGACGCCGGATCTGGCCGAATCGCTCGGCGTCAAGCCCGACACGGGCGCTCTGGTCGCCAAGGAGAGCGACGCGTCGCCCGCCGCCAAGGCCGGCGTCAAGGTCGGCGATGTGATTGAAGCCGTCAACGGCGAGGTGGTCGCCAGCCCGCGCGAACTCGCCCGCCGGATCGCCGCCTTCGGGCCTGAGAAGTCCGTTTCGCTCACGCTCGCGCGCGACGGCAAGGAACAGAAGGTCGATGTGACGCTCGGCGCCATGCCGAACGAGCCCGCGATTGCGGCCGTGACGCCGGCGCCAGAGGAGAACGGGACCGATGAGACCACGCTCGGCAAGCTCGGGCTGGAGCTTGAGCCGGCCAAAGGCGGCGGCGTCAAGGTTTTGACCGTTGAGGCCGACAGCGCCGCCGCGCAGCGCGGCCTCCAGGAAGGCGACGTCATCGTCAACGCCGGCGGCAGGGAAGTCTCCAAACCCGCCGATATCGTCGCGGCGATGGCTGCGGCGCGCGGCGCCGGGCGAAAATCATTGTTGTTGCAGGTGAAATCGGATCAGTCGATGCGCTTCGTGGCTTTGCCGCTGAAGAAAGCGTCCTGACTTTCCACGAGATCGGCGCCGAATCCCCCAATTCGGCGCTGACGAGGCCGGCAAATCAGCGTCCGCTCCCCGCAGGACGCCGCCGGCCCCTTGGGCGGCAAGCCTCCCCCTCAGGCTTGCCGCCCTCTTTTTTTGACAAGCCTGTCGCGCACTATAAAGCCCTGCGGGAGAGGGTTGGCCTTACGGAACCGCCATGCGCCTGTTGCTGATCGAAGACGACCGCGAAGCCGCCGCCTATCTGGTGAAGGCGTTGCGCGAATCCGGCCATTTGATCGACCACGCCGCCGACGGCGTCAGCGGCTACGATCTCGCCCATGAGGGCGGCTACGACGTGTTGGTGGTCGACCGCATGTTGCCGAAGATGGACGGTCTGTCGCTGATCGCCTCGTTGCGCGCGCAGGCGAACACCACGCCGGCGCTGATCCTGTCCGCGCTCGGCCAGGTCGACGATCGCGTCAAGGGCCTGCGCGCCGGCGGCGACGACTACCTCAGCAAGCCCTACGCGTTCTCCGAATTGCTGGCGCGGGTCGAAGCGCTCGGCCGCCGCCGTCCGAAGGGTGCGCCCGAGGAGACGGTCATCCACGTCGGCGACCTCGCGCTGGACCGGCTCGCGCACAAGGTTTCGCGCGCGGGCGAGGAGATCACGCTGCAACCGCGCGAATACCGGTTGCTCGAATATCTGATGCAGAACGCCGGCAAGGTCGTCACCCGCACCATGCTGCTGGAGCATGTCTGGGATTATCATTTCGATCCGCAGACCAACGTGATCGACGTGCATGTCTCGCGGCTGCGCGCCAAAATCGACCGCGATTTCGACGCGGCCCTGATCCACACCGTGCGCGGCGCGGGATATATGATCCGTGACGGCGCTCGGTAGGACGCTGCGTTCGACGGCGTTCCGTCTCACCTTCGCCATCTTTGGCTTCGGCGCCATCGGCGCGGCGCTCGTGCTCGGCTTCGTCGCGGTTCAGGTCATCAAGCTGGTGGACGAAGAAACACGGGGCGCCATCGCCTCGGAAGCCGAATCGCTGCTGGAGCAATATGATACGGGCGGCCTGCGCCGCCTTGGGCTGGTGTTGACCACGCGCTCCCGGGCGCCCGGCGGCGCGCTCTATCTGTTGACCGACGCGATCGGCGAGCCGCTGGTCGGCAACGTCAGTCAACTGCCGCCGTCGCTGACGCTGACCTCGGGCTTCAGCGAAACGCGATATCAGGGCCTCGACGGGGCCAAATCGCGCCGGGCGCTGGCCCGTGTCTATGCGCTGCCGAACGGCTTTCGGCTGCTGGTGGGCCACGATCTCGGCGATCGCGCCCGTATTGGCGCGGTGATGGTGCGGACGCTGTCGTTTTCGCTGGTGCTGTTCGCCGGGCTCGCCGCGCTCGGTGCCCTGTTCGTCGCCCGCCGCGTGCTGCGCCGGATCGACGCGATGAATGTTTCCGCGCGGGCGCTGATGGCTGGCGATATGACGGAACGTCTGCCGGTCTCGGGCTCCGGCGACGAACTCGACCGGCTGGCGGCGGGTCTCAACCAGATGCTGGCGCGGATCGGCGAATTGATGGGCGGCCTGCGCGAAGTCTCCGACAATATCGCGCATGATCTGAGAACCCCGCTGACCCGGCTTCGCAATCACGCCGAGGAAGCCTTGCGGGTTGATGGCGACAAGGAGGCCTATCGCACGGCGCTGACGCGCTCCATCGAGGAATCCGACGGGTTGATTCGCGTGTTCGACGCGCTATTGATGATCGCGCGCGCCGAAGCGGGGGCGGATCGTTCCGGCGTCGCCCACGTCGATCTGGGCGAAGTCGTCGCCAGCGTCGCCGAACTGTACGAGCCGCTGGCGGAAGAGAAGGGCTTTGCGCTTACCGTTGTTTGCGAGCCAGGGCTGGCGCTCGACGGGCGGCGCGAATTGATCGGGCAGGCGCTCGCCAATCTCATCGACAACGCGCTGAAATATGGCGCCGGCGCGAAAGACCGCAACGAAATCGCCGTCACCGCGCGACGCGAGGGTGGCGAGGTGGTGATCGAAGTGGCCGACCGCGGCCCCGGCGTTGCGGCCGACGACCGCGAGCGCGTGTTCGACCGTTTCGTGCGGCTCGAAAGCGCGCGCTCGCGCCCCGGTTCGGGGCTCGGCCTGTCGCTCGCAGCCGCTGTCGCGCGCCTGCATGGCGGGAATGTGCGGTTGGAGGACAACGCGCCGGGGCTGAAGGTGCGGCTGACGCTGCCGGCCTCCTCGCCGTGAGTGGCCCGCTCGCAGCCCCACGACCGCGCAGGCGCGCCGCCGCGCCCCACCTGTTTGACGCCATCGCCGCACATTCGCCTTACCTGGGCGCGCTGATCGAGGAGGACCGCGCCCGGGCGCTAGAGTGGCTCGAAGCGCCGGAACAGGCGCTGAACGCTGTCGTCGTCGCGCTCGACGCGGCGCTTTTCCCGGATGAGGCGACGGCGATGCGCGCGCTGCGCCGCGCAAAACGTGACGCCGCGCTCGCCGTCGCGCTGGGCGATCTCAGCGGCCGTTTCGACATCGACGCCGCGACGGCGGGGCTGACCCGTTTCGCCGATTCCGCCGTGCGCGCCGCGCTGCGCTTCGTGCTGGCGGACGCCGCGCGCGAAGGCCGGCTGAAGCTCGATGCGGGCGCCGTCGAACGCGACTGCGGCTTCGTCGTGCTGGCGCTTGGCAAACTGGGCGGGCGCGAGCTCAACTATTCCAGCGATATCGATCTGGTCATTTTCTACGATCCCGAGGCTAAGGCGATTCCGGAAGGCGTCGCGCCCGGTCCGCTATTCGTGCGGCTCGCCAAGCGGCTGGCGCGTTTGTTGGACGAGCGCACCGCCGACGGCTACGCGCTGCGCGTCGATCTGCGGCTGCGCCCCGATCCCGGCGCGACGCCGATCGCCATGTCGCTGGCGAGCGCGGCCTCCTACTACGAATCGCTCGGCCAGAATTGGGAGCGCGCGGCGATGATCAAGGCGCGCCCGATCGCCGGCGACCTCGCGCTGGGCGCGTCCTTTCTCAACGAACTCGCGCCGTTCATCTGGCGCAAATATTTCGACTATGCGGCCATTGCCGACATTCACGCGATGAAGCGGCAGATCCACGCGGTGCGCGGCCACGGCGAGGTGGCGGTGGCCGGTCACGACGTCAAACTCGGGCGCGGCGGCATTCGCGAGATCGAGTTTTTCGTGCAGACGCAGCAACTTGTGTTCGGCGGCCGGTTGCCTTCGCTGCGCGGCGCGCGCACGGTGGAGATGCTGCGCGAACTTGGCCGTCAGGGCCTTGTCGACGCGGCGGCGGTCGAGGCGCTGTCGAGCGCTTACGCATACCTGCGCGCCGTAGAGCACCGGCTGCAAATGATCGCCGACGAGCAGACCCAGCGCCTGCCGGTCGAGGACGTGGACCTCCAGGCCTTCGCGCGATTTTGCGGTTATGCGGGACGGGCGGGCTTTGCGCGCGATCTCACAAGACATCTGCGCGCGGTCGAGAAACATTATGCGCTGCTGTTCGAGAACGCGCCGAAACTGGCCAATGAGGCGGGCAGTCTCGTCTTCACCGGCGTCGCCGACGATCCCGACACGCTGGCGACGCTGACGCGGCTAGGCTTCCGCCAGCCCGAACAGGCGACCGAGACGATCCGCGGCTGGCATTTCGGCCGCCGCCCCGCCGTGCAAAGCGCGCGCGCGCGCGAGGTGCTGACCGAGTTGACGCCGGGGCTGCTCGCCGCCTTCGCCGGCTCCGGCGACCCTGACGCCGCGCTGGCCGCGTTCGACGCGATGCTGACGCGGATGCCGGCGGCGGTCGAACTGATGTCGATTCTGCGCGAGAATGCGTCCCTGCGAGAATTGTTCGGCGACCTGCTTGGCGGCGCGCCTCGGCTGGCCGAAGTGGTCGCCGCGCGGCCACATGCGCTTGACGCGATGATCGACCCCGCCCGCGCGGCGCTTGCCGACGCGCTCGACGAGGGCCGCGAGACCGCGCGGGCGCAAGCCTATCTCGCCCCCTCGCGCGACTATGAGGACGCGCTCAACCGCGCGCGCGATTTCGCGGCGGAAGAGAAATTCCTGATCGGCGTGCGGCTGCTCTCGGGCGCGCTCGACGCCGACATGGCCGCGCGCGCCTATAGCGCGCTGGCGCAGGCGCTCGCAGCCGCATTGCTTGCGCGCGTTCAGAGCGAATTCGCGACCGAGCATGGGACGCTCCCCGGCGGGCGCGTCGTCGCGCTTGCGATGGGCAAGCTCGGCTCGCGCGAAATGACCGCCGCTTCCGATCTCGATCTTATCCTGATCTACGATTTCGCCGGCGACGTCTCGGACGGCGCCCGACCTTTGAGCGCGGCGCTCTATTACTCCCGGCTGACGCAGCGCCTTGTCGCCGCTCTGACCGCGCCGACCAAAGCGGGCAGGCTCTACGACGTCGATCTGCGGCTGCGGCCGTCCGGGCGCAAGGGGCCGCTGGCGACCTCGCTCGCCGCCTTCGCCGCCTATCAGCGCGAGGAGGCCGAGACATGGGAGCATATGGCGCTGACCCGCGCCCGATGCGTCGCGGGCGATGCGTCGCTGGCGGCGGAGATCGCGGGAATCGCGCGCGAGGTGCTGAGCCGAGCCCGCCCGCGTCGCGCCCTGGCGCGCGATATTCTGGCCATGCGTGCTCTCATCGCCAGGGAGAAGGCGGACAGGGGCGCGTTCGATCTCAAGCTCGCGCCCGGCGGTCTGATCGACATCGAGTTTCTCGCGCAGTTTCTTATTCTCGCCCACGCGGCGGATCACCCCGCGCTGCTTAGCGTCGACACGCGCGCCGCGATGGCGGCGGCCGCGCGCGCCGGGCTGCTCTCGGCGACGGACGGGGAAATCTTGATCGAGGCGCATCGGTTGCTGACGACGGTGACGCAGGTTCTGCGCCTGACGCTGCCCGACGATTGCGCGCCGGATCAGGCGGCGGCCGGGGTCAAGCGGCGCATCGCGGCGGCGGCGGGGGCGCCCGATTTCGAGCGCCTTGTCGTCGACCTCGCCGCCGCGCGCGCCCGGGTGCGGCCGATCTTCACAAAGACGCTCACGGGATGAGCGCGCGCGCTCACGGGATGACAACGCGACGGCTTGCCGCTAAGCGAACCTCGGCGCCGCGCGGGACAGGCTTATGAGCTACGTCGATACGATCCTCGAACCGGGTGAGCAGGTGCGCTATCGCACTTCGATCAGCTGGACCATCTACGCCAACGGCATCTGGATCGCGCTCGCCGCGCTGCTCTGCGCCTATGTCGGGCTGAAATTCTACGCCGGCTGGCTGTTCGCCGTCAGCGGCGCGCTGGGGCTGATCGCGCTTGCTCTGTTCGCGGTCGCGCATATCAAGCGCCTCTCGACGGAAATCGCCGTCACCGACCGCCGCATCATCTTCAAACAGGGTCTCGTGCGCCGCCATACGGTCGAGATGAACATGACCAAGATCGAGAGCGTCGATGTCGACCAAACCCTGCTCGGCCGGGTGTTCGACTATGGCGACGTGACGGTGCGCGGCGTCGGCAGCACGTTCGAGCGGCTCCAGTTCATCGACGCGCCGCTCAGGCTGCGCACGACCGTGACCGCGGGGTGACGGGACGGCTGAAGACGCTGCGCGTGCTGCCCGGCCCGCGCCGGTCGCGCGGCTGGTTGGTGGCGGGCCCGTTCCGCATCCCCTGCGCGCTCGGTCCCGCCGGCGTGGTGCGCGTCAAGCGCGAGGGCGACGGCGGTACGCCGGCCGGGCGCTATCGACTGCTATGGGGCTATTTCCGTCCCGAGCGTCCAAGAGCGCAGGCCGGCGGCGTGCCGCTGCGGCCGCTGCGCCGCGACTCCGGCTGGTGCGAAGATCCCGCAAGCCGCAACTACAATCGCCCGGTGCGCGCGCCGTCGCGCGACGCCACCGACCGGATGTGGCGGCGGGACGGTCTGTATGATCTGACTTTCGTGCTGGATCAGAATTTCACGCGCCGCGCCAAGGGGCGGGGCAGCGCGATCTTCTTTCACATCGCCCGACCCGATCTGTCGCCGACGGCGGGCTGCGTCGCCATATCAGCCGCGGCGATGCGACGGCTCGCGCCGCATCTTTCGCGCGACGCGGTGATGATCGTGACATAAAAAGGCCGCCCCGGAAGGGGCGGCGAAAGGCGCGCGGCGCGGGAAAAAGGGTTAGACCGCGACCTTGAACGTCTTGGCGACATGCGCCTTGATCGGCGCGACCGCCTCGTCGGCGACCTTGCGGGCGAGCTCCGCGAGCTCCTTGGAGCTGGCGGAGGCTTCCTCAAAGCGCGAGCGGACGAATTCGCTGTGCAGCGTCACCAACTCGGACATCGACTTGGCGGAAGCCAGCGCCTTGAAGAGGTCGAACTGCGCTTCGGCGGCGGCCTTGACCGAAGCGAGCGCCTTGACGTTGAACGCGAGGACGCCTTCGCGCGCAGCGCCCAGCGACGCCTCGACGGCGGCTGTCGTCTCTTCGACGACCGATTTCGCCTGCGCGAATTTGGCGCGCGTCTCGACGACGCCCTTCTCGACGATCGCGCGGACATTCTCGCCAACGTCCTTGGCGACGACCTGCGGAGCCTCGAAAGCCTGCGGAGCCTCGAAAGCCTGCGGAGCCTCGACGACCTGCGGGGCTTCGACGACCTGCGGAGCCTCGAAGGCCTGCGGAGCCTCGAAGGCTTGCGGAGCCTCGAAGGGCTGCGGGGCCTCGACAACCTGTGGGGCTTCGATGGCCTGCGGCGGCTCGACGGCCGCGAGTTTTGCCGGAAGGGGAGTCTCGACGACAGGCGCCGTGAACCTGACCTCGCGCGCGGGCGGCAGCGTCGGCTGCTCGATCATAATCGCCGGCCGGACCGGTTTCTTGGGTGCGCTTGCCATAGTGCAAATATCCCTTCGATGGAAACTAGCGCCTTACTCCGACTTGGGGGTGGCGCTGCTCTGGATGACGGCGCCGAGTTCCTTGGCCTGTGATTGCAGGGCGGCGATCTGCGTCTTCAAATATTCGCTTTGCAGCGTGAACGCCGCCTGCGGGTCTTTGGCCTGCACCAGCTTGTTGGCGAAATCGAACGCGGCGTTGACGTTCTGCTCGGCGTAGCTCAGCGCTTGAGAGGTGACGGTCTTGGCGCTGGCGCGCATGTTCGCGCCGGCCGAATCGACTGTGTCGGCGGTCTTCTGCGCCACGGTGACGAAACCCTCGAACGCCTTGCGGGCCTGCTCGACGCTCTTCTGCGCGAAATCACGCAAGTCCACCGGCACTTCGAATTGCGGATTGGTCATGTTCATCACTCCCTTTGGGGTTTCGGCTGGGTGCGTTGCGCTCCAACCTGCCTAAACCCATAGCAGGGATTTTGTTGCATTGCAACATGAATTTTGCATCGCACCACAGGATTTAACCCTAACCAATCGTTTACGGGCGCAACTCGCGCCGGGACGCGCAAAGTGTTTAAGACTTTGCTAAGCTTGCCGCGTTGCGGTCGCCCGGGGAGCGACCGCTGGCGATTCGTGCGCGAGGGGCTGTCGAGGAATCATGGAGTCAGGGCCCAACGCCGCCGAACCCGCCTGGGCCGGACGGCTCGCGCGCACTCCCTTCGCCGTCGCTCTGGCAAAGGGCGCGCCGCTGTTTGTCGCTAAGGGCGAGCCGCCGCATATCGTTTTTGCGAACCCGGCTGCGCTGGCCGCCTTCGGGGCGCCGGACCTGCGCGCGCTGGATACCGCGCTGCTGGTCAACGACGGCCTCGCCGCCCATCGCTTGCGACGCCTGGCGGCGGAAATGACCGAGGAAGCGCCGCCGCGGCTGGAAATGCTGCGCTTCTTCGTCGTACGCAAACCGGTCAGCGTCTATTGGCTTTGTGCGCGTCTGCGCCGCGAGGGGGAGGCGTTTTTCGTCGCCGCGGACCCGTCCGTCCTGGGCGACGAGGCGCCCACGCCTTCCGTGCTCGAGCCGACGAAATCCGATCTGGCCACGCCCTCGTCGCGATTCCTGTGGCGGCTCGACGCCGAGGGCCGTTTCGGCGCGCCCGATTCGATGCTGGCGGCGCGCCTTGGCGCCCATGCGCCGCGCCAGGGCGAGACGCTCGGCGCCTTGAGCGCGCGCGCCGGCCTCGGTCCGGAATGGACGCAGGCTGTCTCCGCGCTGAAGACTTTCACGGGGCTGCGGCTGAATTGGCCCGATCCTGGCCGCGAAAGCGCGCAAGCCGCGCGGCTCTCGGGAGCGCCTCAGTTCACGGCCGGCCAGCGCTACGAGGGTTTTCGCGGGTTCGGCGTCTTTACCGGCGAGCGCATCCGGCTGAATGGCGCGCCTGTCGCCAGGACGCCGACGGCCTCGCCCGCCCGCCTGCCGCCGATGGCCGGCGACGCCGCCGCGCTGCTCAATTTCCTGCAGCGCCAACACCCCGCGCCGTTGCCGCTCACTTCCGGCGTCGCTGCCGACGCCGCCACCGCGCCCGCGCTCGCCATCATCTCGGCGCTTGCGGCTCTGTTGCAACCCAAGGCCGCCCCTGTCGCGGCAAAGCCGGCGCCGCCCGCCACGCCAAAAATCGCGGAAGCGCCCGCCAATAGCGCGGAAATTGTGGTGCTGCGGCCGAATGCGGCGCCCGAGGCCGCGCTCTCTCCGCGCAATGGGGACAGCGTAACGCTCTCCTCGCAGGAGCGCGACGCCTTCAAGGAGATCGCCCGCCAACTCGGCGTCAACGTGCGCGGCGCGAAGTCCGAGCCGGAAGCGCCGGCCGCCGAGCCGCTTGAAGCGGAGGGCTCCGACGCCGACGACCTCGTCGCGCTGCTCGACGCGCTGCCGATCGCGGCTTTGTTGCTGCGGGGCGGCGAAACGCTCTACGCCAACAAAACCCTGCTCGATCTCGTCGGTTACCGCGATCTCGCCGATTTTCGCGCCCATGACGGCGTAAGAGCGATTTTTCGCGGGCGCGATCCCCAGACGCTCGCCCCCGGCGGCGCCGTCGCCGGCGTTCCGCTGGTTGTGGCCGGCGAGCGTATTCTCACTGTCGACGCGCAGGTGCGCCCGGCGATGTGGCGCGGCGCGCCGGCGCAACTCATCGCCATGCGCCGATCGCGCGAGGCCGATCATCAGGCGGAATTGCGCGCCGTCGAGCGCGAGACGGCGATGCACGCCGCGCGGGCGCGCGATTTAGCCGCCGCGCTCGACGCGGCGCGCGACGGCATGGTGCGGCTCGATCGCGGCGGCCATGTGCTGGGCATGAACAAGGGCGCCGAGAAACTGTTCGGCTACGATCAGAAGGAGACGGCCGGCGAAAGTTTTCTCACCCTGTTCACTCCCGACAGCCAGCCCGCCGCGACGCGGACGCTGGAACGGCTGGCGCGCAGCGACGGCGGGCCGGTGGAAATGCTCGAAGCCGTCGCTCGCCATCAGGACGGGCGGCAATTCCCGGTGCGGCTGGAAGCAGGTCGGCTCGCCAACCAGCCCGAGCCCGATTTTTTCCTGCTGATCACCGATCGCAGCCAGTCGCAGGCGGGGTCGGAAGAATCCCGGGCCGCGATTGAGGCGGCCGAGAAGGCGAGCGCGGCCAAGACCGAACTGCTTTTGCGGGTCAGCCACGAGATGCGGACGCCGCTGCACGCGATTCTGGGCTTTTCCGAAGTCATCCTCGAAGAGCGCTTCGGGCCCATCGGCAACGAGCGTTACCGCGAATACATCAGGGACATCCACGCCTCGGGCCGGCACGTGCTCTCGCTGGCGGGCGATTTGCTGGATCTCACCAAGATCGAACTTGGCAAGCTGGAGCTGCAATTCGCGCCGATCGACATCAACGGAATCGTGCGCGAATGCGTGACGATGATGCAGCCGCAGGCGGCGCGCGAGCGCGTCATCATGCGTCTCTCGCTTTATGACCGGCTGCCGAATGTGATGGTCGATGAGCGTTCGCTGCGCCAGATCATGCTCAATCTGATGGCCAACGCCGTCAAATACAACGAACCCGGCGGGCAGGTGATCGTCTCTACCGCGCTCGACGATTCCGGCAGCGTGATCTTGCGCGTGCGCGACACGGGCGTGGGCATGAACGAGAACGAGCTGGCGATCGCGCTGGAGCCGTTCAAGCGCGTCGCAGGCGCCAAGGCGGTGGAAGGGACGGGGATCGGCCTGCCGCTCACCAAGGCGCTGGTGGAAGCTAACAACGCCGATTTCTCAATCAAGAGCCGCAAGGATCAGGGAACGCTGGTCGAGATCGCCTTCCCGGTGCAGCGCGCGGCGCAGTAGGCGCCTAAGCGGAAGGCGCGCCGTCCGCGGCTGGTTTCGCGGCAGCGGGGCCGAGGATAAGTTGCAGACCGCGCAGATTGGCGCCGCTCGGCGCCACGCAATCCTCGCCCGCGCGCGCAACGACCATGGCGCCGCCGACGAACAGCCCGATCACGGCGAGTTGGTGGAGATCGTTTAAGCCCGCGCCCAAACGCACCGAAATGCCGGCAAGGGCGAGGCTCTGGCCGCGCGTGCCGACGAATTTGCCCTCGCCGACCCATTCGCTCCACGTCCCGTCGGGAAATCGCACGCGATATTCGAGAGCGCGCAGCTCCGTTTCCAGTTCGAGCCCCTGGATCGTGAACTGGTCGCCGCCTTCGTCGACGAAACCCCTGGCGCCGAAAATGTCGCCGCGCAGACCGACATGCGCGTTGATGACGGTTTTCAGCGCGTCGGCGGGCAGGGGCGCGAGCGGGGCGCCCAGGCTCACCCGCCAGTCGGTCGGCGCGATGCGCTTTCGCAGGACGCAGGCGCGACGGTGGAACGTCATGAAATCGATCGCGCGGCCATAAGTGCGCAAAAACGGATCTTCGAGGTCACCAATGTCGATGAGATCGTCGCCGACGAACAGGTCCATCCAGCGCTTGAGGAAATCCATGCAGGAATGGGTCGCGGAGCCGCGATATTTCGCCTCCATCTCCCCGTAGTTCGTTTGTAGATCCTCGATCACGAAGTGGCCGCCGCTGCGCAGGAACGGAAACAGCGCGCGCAGGGTGGTGATCTGGTGCTCCCACATATGCGAGCCGTCATCGATGATGAGGTCGAACGGTCCGTGCCTGGCGGCGACCCCGGCGAGATGTTCGAGGTTGGATTGGTCGGCAAGCTCGATGCTGATGCGGTCCGATTCGAATTGCAGGCAGTTGACCTGAATATCGACGCCCACGATCTGCGCTTTGGGGAAATAATCGCGCCAGGTCAAAAGCGAAGCGCCCTGATAGACGCCGATCTCCAGCAGCTTGATCGGCTGGTCGCGCAACGCGTGCAAGAAAGAATCGTAGAAAGTCAAATAGTTATGGTGCGAGGACGCTTTGTCCGTGCCGTATTTCAGCCCAAGCTCGTCTAGCGTCTGCGGCATGGTTTCCCCGTCCGGCGCGGTGCGGCGCCGAAGTCGCTTTTGCGGATTTGCGCCGTCCAAGGCAAGAGGGCGGCTTAACGCTGGCTCGATTCCGCGCGAAAAAGCGCGACGCAGGGTGTGATTCGCGAAAGGGCCGATGTTGCGGGAGACCGCGCTCTATGCGCCGGTGAAAGCGTTCCTCGAAAAGCTCGGCTACCGGGCCAAGGGGGAGGTGGGCGGCTGCGATCTCGTCGCGCTCAACGGCGACGATCCGCCGCTCGTCGTGATCGCCGAGCTGAAAACGGCCTTTACGCTGGAACTGCTGCTGCAAGCCGTCGATCGGGCGCGCGCCGGCGACGAAATCTGGCTCGCCGCCCGGCTCGCGCCGAAAGGGCGCCACGGCGATCGCCGCTTTCGCGATCTCTGCCGTCGCCTCGGCTTCGGAATGCTGGGCGTGCGCGACGATGGCGCCGTCGAACTGATCCTGTCGCCCGACGCGGCCGTCCCGCGCCGCGACCCCAAGCGCCGCTCGCGGCTGGTGGCCGAGCACAATCGCCGGCGCGGCGATCCCCATCCCGGCGGCGGCTCGCGCGCGCCGATCATGACCGCCTATCGCCAGCGCGCGCTTAAGGTGGCCCACGCGATGACGGCGGGTCCGAAACGGCCGCGCGATCTGCGCCCGCTCGCGCCCGACGCGGGGCCGATCCTGCTCAGCAACGTCTATGGCTGGTTCGCGCCCGTCTCGCGCGGCGTTTACAACCTCACCGAGGCCGGCCGGGCGGCGCTGGTCCGCTGGCCCTCGGCTTAGGCGCGCGGGACGGCGGCGAGGAAATAGTTCACCGACATATCCGGTGACAGTCGCCACTCGCGCCGCAGCGGGTCGAATACGAGGCCGCGCCGGCCTGTGACGACGAAGCCGGCGCGTCGCAGCGCGCCCGTCAGTTCCAGCGGCGTGACGAACTGCTCCCAGCGATGGGTGCCCCTGGGCAGCCAGCGCAGCAGGTATTCGGCGCCCACGATGGCCAGCGCGAAGCTTTTCGCCGTGCGGTTGAGCGTAGACAGGCAGAGAATCCCGCCCGGCGTCACCAGCGAGGCGGCGGTGGCGACGAAACCGGCGACGTCCTCGACATGCTCGACCACTTCCATCGCCAGCACCGCGTCGAACCTCGCCCCCTCCGCCGCCAGGTCCTCGACCGTGCCGGCGCGATAGGCCAGTTCCGCTCCCGTCGCCTCGGCGTGAGCGCGGGCGGCCGCGATCGCCGAGGGCGCCGGGTCGAGCCCGGTGACGCGGGCGCCGAGCCGCGACAGCGGCTCGCTCAGCAATCCGGCGCCGCAGCCGATGTCGAGGATCGACAGCCCTTCGAGCGGGGCAATGCCCTGCGCGCGAAACCGGCGCGCGAGCGTTTCGATCAGCCAGCCGATGCGAACCGGGTTGATCTTGTGCAGCGGCGCCATCGGGCCATCAGGGTTCCACCAGTCGGCGGCGAGCGCGTCGAAGCGGGCGACCTCGTCGGGCTTGAGGCTGGCGGCGGCGGCGGACATGGCTTTTCCTGAACGTATCGTTGACCGGCTTCCGAGCCGCCTTTATACGCGCCTCTCCCGGGCGCGTAAGCCCTGAAGCTTTGGGACGAAATGGCGCGTCTGGTTCTTAAATTCGGCGGCACGAGCGTCGCCAATATCGATCGCATCCGCAATGTCGCGCGCCATGTCAAACGCGAGGTTGACGCGGGGCACGAGGTCGCCGTCGTCGTCTCGGCGATGTCGGGCAAGACCAACGAACTGGTCGGCTGGGTCAGCGAGGCCGCGCCTTTGTATGACAAGGCCGAATACGACGCCGTGGTCGCCTCGGGCGAACTCGTCACCGCCGGCCTGCTCGCCATCGTGCTGAAGGGCATGGGGCTCCCGGCGCGGTCTTGGGCCGGCTGGCAAATCCCGCTCGTCACCGACGGCGCGCATGGCTCGGCGCGCATCGCCGGCATCGACGGAACCAACATCATCGCGGGCTTCGCCAAGGGGGAGGTCGCCGTGGTCGCGGGCTTCCAGGGCATCCACGCCGAGACCGGCCGCGTGACGACTCTTGGCCGCGGCGGGTCGGACACCTCGGCGGTGGCGCTCGCCGCCGCTTTGCACGCCGACCGCTGCGACATCTACACCGACGTCGATGGCGTTTACACCACCGATCCGCGCGTGGCGCCGAAAGCGAAGCGCCTCGACAGAGTTTCGTTCGAGGAAATGCTCGAAATGGCCTCGCTTGGGGCAAAAGTCTTGCAGGTGCGTTCGGTTGAGGTGGCGATGGTGCACAAGGTGAAGACCTATGTGCGATCGTCGTTCGACGATCCGGCCGACCCCAAGCTCGGCACGCTGATCTGCGACGAGGAGGATATTGTGGAGCAACCCGTAGTCACTGGCGTCGCCTTCTCGCGCGACGAGGCGCAGATAACTTTGCGAAAAGTCGCCGACAAGCCTGGCGTCGCCGCCGCCATTTTCGGGCCGCTGGCCGACGCGAACATCAATGTCGACATGATCATCCAGGTCGTGTCGGACGACGCCAAGCACACCGACATCACCTTCACCGTGCCGACGGCCGAATACAAGCGGGCGATGGCGATCCTCGAAGGCGCCTCGGCCGAACTCGGCTATGGCGCGATTCACGGCGCGCAGGATGTGGTGAAGGTCTCGGCGATCGGGGTGGGGATGCGCTCTCATACCGGCGTCGCCGCCCGTGCGTTCAAGGCGCTGGCGGAAAAGGGCATCAACATCCGCGCGATCACGACCTCGGAGATCAAGTTCTCCGTGCTGATCGACGAGGCCTATCTGGAACTGGCGGTCAGGACGCTGCACACGCTCTATGGGCTGGATAGGGCGGGGGAGGCGGGGGCGGAGTGATCGACCGAGGGCCGAAGCCTTGACAGGATTTCGCCCCGCCCCCATAAACCCGCCCATGACGCAGAAGCGTATTTGTCGGGGTCGAATTATCCGTCGCTGAAACAGCGGCCGGCCCATCGCGTCTTTTTTCCGATTCTGACGTATGAGGGGGCGGCCCTCACTCACGCGCGGGATCGGGGTTGCTATGTCACTGATCTTCTACAACACGCTGACGCGGACGAAGCAGCCTTTCGCGCCGATCGACCCGGCCCGCGTGCGGATGTATGTCTGCGGGCCGACGGTTTACGACTACGCCCATATCGGCAACGGCCGCGCGGCGATCGTGTTCGATCTGTTGTTCCGGCTGCTGCGACAGGTCTATGGCGCGGATCATGTGATCTACGCCCGCAACGTCACCGACGTCGATGACAAGATCAACGCCCGCGCGGCTCGCGACTTTCCCGGCGTCCCCCTGAACGAAGCCATCGCGCAGGTGACGTCGCAGACGCTGGCGCAATATCGCGAGGACGTCGCGGCGCTCGGTTGCCTGACCCCCACGCACGAGCCGCGCGCCACCGACCACATGCCGGAGATGCGCGCGCTGATCGAGCGGCTGGTCGCGCGCGGAATCGCTTATGTCGCGCAGGATCACGTGCTGTTCAGCCCCAATTCGATGGACGCTTTGCCGCGCGCGCCGCGCTATGGCTCGCTCGCGCGCCGTTCGCTCGACGAGATGCTCGCCGGCGCGCGGGTGGAGGTTGCGCCTTATAAGCGCGATCCGATGGATTTCGTGTTGTGGAAGCCGTCCAAACCCGGCGAGCCATCGTGGCCTTCGCCCGCTGGCATAGAGGCGCCCGGTCGTCCCGGCTGGCATATCGAATGCTCGGCGATGTCGATGAAGACGCTGCTGGAGCCGTTCGGCGGCGGGTTGTCGTGCGAGGACGCCGACAGACAAGTGTTCGACATCCACGGCGGCGGCGTCGATCTCGTGTTTCCCCACCACGAGAACGAGATCGCGCAATCGTGCTGCGCGTTCGGCTCGCAGCGCATGGCCAATGTCTGGATGCACAACGGCTTCCTGCAAGTCGAGGGCGAGAAAATGTCGAAGAGCCTCGGCAATTTCGTCACCATGCACGATCTGTTGCAGACGGAAAAATTCGGCGGCCGAAGCTGGCCCGGCCCTGTGCTCAGGCTCGCCATGTTGAAGAGCCACTACCGGCAGCCGATCGACTGGACCGTGCGCGCGCTGGAAGAGGCGGAAAAGACGCTTGCGCGGTTCGCCCGCATCGCCTCGGACGCCCCGATTGCCGAGGCGCCGACAGCAGCGACGATGGAGGCCTTGGGCGACGATCTCAACACGCCCGCCGCGCTGGCGCATCTGCACGCGCTGGCCAACGAGGGCAGGGCGGCGGAACTGCGGCGCGATCTCGCTTTGCTCGGCTTCGACATGAAGCAAACCGCCGAGCTTGGGCTCGATCCGGCCTTGCAGGCGCAAGTGAAGGCTCTGGTCGTGGAGCGGCTGGAGGCGAGGGCCGCCAAAGACTGGGCCGCCTCCGACCGACTGCGCGACGAACTGAGCCGCCTCGGCGTGAGCGTCAAGGACAGCAAAGACGGCACGACCTGGGAGATCAAGCGATGACCATCGCTCTGCGCCCGTTCCTCCCCGCCGACACGCGCCGTTGCGCGACGATCTTTCGCGACAGCATCGGAGAACTCGCGGAGGAGGATTACTCGGAGGCGCAATGCGCGGCCTGGGCCGCGCTAGCGGACGACGCGGCGGCGTTCGGCGCCTCGCTTTCCGCCATGCTGACTCTGCTGGCGATGGAGGACGGCGAGATCGTCGGCTTCGCGAGCCTGAAAGGCGCCGATCATATTGAGATGGTCTATGTCGCTCCCGACCATGTGCGCCAAGGCGTCGCAACGGCGCTGCTGGAAGCATTGGAAAAGATCGCCCGCGCGCGCGGTGCAATGAGCCTGACGGCCGAGGTCAGCGATACGGCGAAACCTCTGTTCGACCGCCGGCAATTCGCCTCGCAGCGCCGCAACATCAAACAGATTGACGACGAATGGCTCGGCAATACGTCGATGCGCAAGGCGCTCGGACCCGCGCCGACCACACATTGAAAGCCCGACGCCGATGACCCGCGAACGCCTCTATCTGTTCGACACCACGCTACGCGACGGCGCGCTGACGACCGGCGTCGATTTCAGCCTCGACGACAAGCGCCACATCGCCGCGATGCTGGACGAACTCGGCGTCGATTATGTCGAGGGCGGCTATCCCGGGGCCAATCCGCTCGACACCAAGTTCTTTGAGCGCAAACCAACCAAGCGCGCCAAATTCTGCGCTTTCGGCATGACCAAGCGCGCTGGGCGCTCGGTCGCCAACGATCCCGGCGTCGCGGGTCTGCTGGCGGCCGACGCCGACGCGATCGTGTTTGTCGCCAAGAGCTGGGACTATCACGTCCATGTCGCGCTCGGTTGCACGCTGGAGGAGAACCTCGACGGCATCCGCGACAGCGTGCGCGCGGCGATCGCGGCGGGCCGCGAGGCGATGGTCGATTGCGAGCATTTCTTCGACGGCTACAAGGCCAACCCGGCTTACGCGCTGCAATGCGCGCAAGCCGCCTATGAGGCCGGCGCGCGCTGGGTCGTGCTGTGCGACACCAATGGCGGCACGCTGCCGCACGAGATCGAGACCATCGTGCGCGCGGTGGCGCAGACGATCCCCGGCCCGCGGCTCGGGATTCACGCGCACAACGACACCGAAAACGCCATCGCCAATTCGCTCGCCGCGGTGCGCGCGGGCGTGCGCCAGGTGCAGGGCACGCTGAACGGTCTGGGCGAGCGCTGCGGCAACGCCAATCTGGTCTCGTTGATCCCGACGCTGGCGCTGAAACCCGATTTCGCCGAGAGTTTTGAGATCGGCGTCAGCCACGAGGCGCTCTCCGACCTCGCGCGGCTGAGCCATGCTTTCGATGAATTGCTCAACCGCGCGCCCAACCGTCACGCGCCTTACGTCGGCGCCTCCGCTTTCGCCACCAAGGCCGGCATTCACGCCTCCGCGCTCGCCAAGGATCCGCGCACCTACGAACATATCGCGCCCGAAAGCGTCGGCAACGCCCGCGCCATTCTTGTCTCGGATCAGGCGGGGCGCTCCAATCTGGTGGCGCAACTGAAGCGCCTCGGCGTCGAGGTCAGCGCCGACGATCCGCGCCTCGCCCATGTGCTCGACGAAGTGAAAGCGCGTGAGGCGGAGGGCTACGCCTACGAGGGCGCCGACGCCTCGTTCGAGTTGCTCGCGCGCAAGCGGCTCGGCGGCGTGCCTAAGTTTTTCGAGGTCGAGATGTTCAACGTCAATGTCGAGCGCAAACAGAGCAGCGACAGCGGTCTCTATTCGGCCTCGCTGGCGGTGGTGAAGATCCGCATCGGCGGCGAAGCCTACATCTCGGCGGCGGAAGGCAACGGCCCCGTCAATGCGCTCGATCTCGCGCTGCGCAAGGATCTCGGCGTCTATCAGAAGCATATCCAGGATGTGGAGCTGCTTGATTTCCGCGTGCGCGTGTTCCAGGGCGGCACCGACGCGGTGACGCGCGTGCTGGTCGAGTTCGGCGCGCCCGACGGATCGCGCTGGTCGACCGTCGGGGTTTCCGGCAATCTGATCGAGGCGTCGTTCCAGGCGCTGGTCGATGCGATCAACTACCGCCTGTTGCGCGTCGGCGCCGCGGCGCTGGCGTGAGGGTTTTGGCGTGACTGACAATACTGAACTCGAAAAGCGCGAGTCCATCATCAAACATTGTTTGTTGATGAACGCGCTCGGCGTCAATCAGGGCACGTCGGGCAACATCAGCGTCCGTCACGGCGACGGGCTGCTGATCACGCCGACCAGCTACGCTTACGACAAGCTGCAACCCGAGGACATCGTGTCGCTGCAACTCGACGGCGCCGCGCAGGGCCGGCGCGCGCCCTCCAGCGAGTGGCGGTTTCACTGCGACATTTTTCGCGCGCGGCCTGACGTGGAAGCCATCGTCCACGCGCATCCCCCCTATTGCACGGTGCTGGCCATCATGGGGCGGCCGATCCCGGCGATCCACTACATGATCGCGGCCGCCGGCGGTCCCGAGATTCGTTGCTCGCCTTACGCGATCTTCGGCTCGCGGGAATTGTCGCAACACGCGGTCGAGGCGCTGGTCGATCGCAAGGCCTGTCTGCTTGGCCATCACGGCATGATCGCGCTCGGCGCTTCGCTGGAGAAAGCGATGTGGCTGGCGGTGGAGGTCGAGACGCTCGCCAGGCAATATCACGGCTGTCTTCAGATCGGCGATCCGCCCGTGCTGAGCGACGGCCAAATCGCCGATGTGGCGAAGAAAATGGCGGGCTACGGCCTGGGCGACTGAGGCCGCGCCCGCCGGCGCAGGACCAAGGCCAGCATCCGGTCGAGCAGCATATTGGCGATCGCCACGCGCCGGTTGGCGAGATCGCGGTCGCTCTCAGCGCATCGATCGGGATGATTCTCCCACATGAAGCGCCGCCGCGCGCGCGCGATTTCGACGGCGCTCTTCAGCGCGAACAGTTCGAGTTCGGCGGCGATGTTTTCCGGCAAGACGCTTGGTCGCGGGGCCGGCGGCGGCTCAGGCGACGGATCGGCTTCGGGGGTCCAGGCGGCGGCGAGTTCCCACAGCGAGTGGCCGTCTGTCGGCGCCGGCGCGGACGTAGCGGCGAACTCGGCGACCAGGACCGCGAAGGCGGGCGGCGGTCGGGGCGGGGGATCGGGCTCAGCCCGCGCGGCGGCCTCCAGCGCGGCGTCGAAGGCGTGGCGCATCGAACGCGCGCTCAAGCCGTGCGCGCTGATTGTTGCGCGCCGTCGTCGGCGACCAGGCGGTTGCGCCCGGCGGACTTGGCGCGCATCAACCGCGAGTCGGCGCGATGGATGAAACTCTCCGCGCTTTCGCCCGGCGCGAGCTTGGCCAGGCCAAACGAAGCGGTGACGACGCCGAGCGGCTGCTCTTTCGGACCCACCAACCATCGCTTGGATTCGAGATCGCGGCGCAGCGTCTCGACGATGCGGCGCGCTTCGGGGAAGGAAACGCCGGGAAACACCAGCGCGAATTCCTCGCCGCCGTAGCGCGCCGTCTTGCCCCGCCCCTTGGCGCCGTTCAGCAGCATTTCGGCGAAGGATTTGAGCAGATGGTCGCCCACGACATGGCCGAAGCGGTCGTTGACGGTCTTGAAGCGGTCGATGTCGGCCAGCGCAAGGCAGAGATCGGCGCCGGAGGCGACGCAGGCGGCCATATCGGTCTTCAGCGTCTGATCGAAGAAGCGGCGGTTGCCGACCTGGGTCAACGCATCGAGCAGCGCCAGCCGCTCGACCTCATCGACCGTCTCGCGCAAGAGGACGATCTCGCGCCGCGCGACTTCGAGTTCTTCCGTAAGGTGCGCCGATTTGGTCTCCATGCGGTTGTTGGCGGCGCGCAGATCCGCGATCGCTTCGCGCGCGCGGTCGGGATCGGTGATCGTGGCCAGCCCCGCGTCGATGCCCTTCAGATCGTTGCGATAGATCAGATTGTCTTCGAGATAACCGCGAATCCCCGTCAGAACGCGATCCATCGCGTCCTTCAGCACCGCTTCGGGAGCGGGCGAGGGCGGGGCGACCTCGCGCGAGGCGTTGGCCGCCCATTCGCCCGCCGCGATGCCCAACAGCGCCGCGCAGGCGACGGCGACCGCAATCCCGACGCGGTGGGGATCGCCAAGCGCTTCCCAGATTTGCAGCGCCGCCAGCGCCAAAATAGCGACGACGGCGGCGAATTGCAGGCCGCGCTGCAACGCGGATCTCATCGCGGCCTCGCGACGGTCGCGCTGCGAAACATTCTCAAAGCGGACATGAAACGCCACGACCCTGAACGCTCGCGTGAGGCGGCTTACATGCCGTCGGACCGCATCGGTCACTTCCGCGAAACTCAGCGTCCGGTCATGGGCGCGCAAACGGAGCTTAACGGCGAAGGGTTAGTGCGCGGTTACCTCGATGCGCCGCGCGGCGTCCGGCGGTGAGGATTCCGCGATTAACGCAACGTTAAGCTTATCGGCTATAGGCAGGAAACCATAGTTGACCCAAGGTCAATCCCATGCGCGCGCTCCCTGTCGACGTCGTCCGAGCCCTGATCGCCATTATCGACTGTCGCGGCTTCACCCGCGCGGCGGAGCAGCTTGGCCGCACCCAGCCGACCATCTCGCTGCAAATTCGCAGGCTGGAGGAGTTGATCGGCGCGCCGGTGTTCGACAACACCGCGCGGCTGACGCTGAGCCCGCGCGGCCGTGTTGTGCTGGAATATGGCCGCAGGCTGATCGCCGCGCATGACGAACTGGCCGAGGCGCTGAAGCGGCAGGAGAACGCGACGCCTTCGGTGCGACTCGGCCTGCCCAATGAGTTCGCCGCGTTCTTCGCCCCCGGCCTGGTCGATCTCGCCAACCGGCGCGGCGCCGCTTTCGCCTTTGAAGTGACCTGCGACCAGTCGGAGACGCTGATCGACCGGGTGCGCGCGCATCAGCTCGACATGGCGCTCGCCATGACCGCGCCGGAGGATTCTCAGGGCAGCGTGGCGCAATGGACCATGGCGTTGAGCTGGGTCGCCGCGCCGCGTATGGTTTTCGACGCCGATACGATCGTGCGGCTCGTCACCCCGCCGGAGGGGACGCTGTTCTACAATATCGCGGCCGCCGCGCTGGCCCGCGCCGGGCGCAAGTTCGAGATCGTCTGCAAGAGCGGCAACCCCGACGTGCTGCGCAGCGCCGTCGACGGCGGCTACGGCGTGTCGCTCGCCCCGACTTCGCTGGCGCCCAAAGGCGCGCGGCTGCTGCCGGAGGCGTTGCTGGCGCCCTTGCCCGACGTCACGCTCGGCCTCTATGCGCGCGATCGCGGCGCGGAAAGCGCGGGCGAGCCGTTGCTGTCGCACATGATCGCCCTGCTGCACGCCTCGCCGGCGCTGGCGGCGGCCTGATCAGCCGCAGAAGGCGCGGGCGTTCGGCGTCCAGGCGCCGGCGCCGCTCGCCACCATGTGCGAGATGACGGCGCAGATATAGGCGCGTTGCGCCTTGGGGTTGTTGGGCCCGGCGTTGTAGCGCGCCACCGCCATCGTCCAGGTTCCCTCCTGCGCGCGCAGCGTCTTCAGCAGCGAAGCGGCGTAGCGCACGTTGCGCTCGGGATCGAACATGTCCTCAAGCGAGCGGAAACGCGCGGCGTGATAATGGTGGTTGATCTGCATACAGCCGATGTCGATGAATTTCGCGCCCGCCTTGTCGGCGCTGGAATAGGCGGCGAGCGCCTGCGCCAGAGTGTCGGAATGCACCGAGCGGCCATCGACATTGAGCTCGTAGGGGCCAAGCACGCCCTTGCGTCCGGTCTCGGTCAGGCCAACGGAATAGAGAATGTCGAGCGGCACGCCGCTCTCGCGCGCGGCCGCCGCCATCGCCCGCTCGCAGATCGGCGTCGCGCCCGCGTTCGCGCTAGACCAGCAGATCGCTGAAAGCGCCGCCGCCGCCGCGACGAGGCGGAGCGCCCTGGGGATGGCCGGAATCGCCGGATTGACTTTGGGGATCGGACGACGACGAGTCTCTGTCGCGTGAGGAGGCATGGGCGGAAACTGTCTCCGGGGTCGAAGCCGTGGGCGCCTGACGCTGAATGACGAGATCGTCCAGCGTCTGGTCGCCGCTGAGGATGCGGGACGCGATCAGCGCTCGGTCGCCTTCGATAGCGGCCAGCGTCTGCGGATTGGCGACGTCGATCGTCACCGACAGTTTGCCGCCGGCGAGCCGCAGCTTGAGCGTCATCTGGCCGAGGTCGGCGGGATCGAGCGCGATGTTGAGTTCCTTCACCGCCTGCGCCGCCTTGGCCTGCGCGGCCGGCGCAGCGGAATCGGTTGCAGAGGGCGCGTCGGCGGCGAGAGCGTCGACCTGCTCGGCGATGAAGGCCGGCAATAGCGCCAGCGGGACGGTCAGGGTCGGCGTCGCGGCGGCGTCTGCGGTCATCGGGACGCCGTTGGTCGCGGCGTTGGCGGCGGAGGATCCGCCAGCCGCCTCATCCCTGCGCGCCCCGACGTCGGCGGAGGCCGCGCTTGGCGCCACCGCCGACGCGGCGGAGGCGAAGGCGATAGGCGTAGGCGCGGCGCCGTGGCTCGACCGCGCCGGCGACCCGTGCGTCGATGCGCGCGTTTGAACGTTCGCCCGGGACGACGGCGAGGGGCTTGCAGCGGCGGCGGGAGCGCGCGGGGCGGCGGCCAGGCTTGGCGCGAAAGCGTCGAGCGCAGCCGCAGGCGGCGCCTCCGACCCTGCCACGGCGGCAGCAGCGGAGGCTGAGGGCGGGGTCGGGAGCGGGGACGCGCCCGTCGTTGCGGTTTTGGCCGGATTTGGCGCCGCGGCGCCGCTGGAGTCCGTCGCTTTTGCCAGCGGGTCGGCGCTGATCGAGCCCCAGGTCGCGTTGATTCCGAGCGGGTTGGAGCCGGCCCGCGCGGGCGTCGCACCGACGGCGCCGAGGTGGGTTTTCATCTGGAAATCGCTAAGACCGAGCGTGGGATCGGCCTGTAACAGCGCCTTCAGCGGCGTTTTGCCGCTGCTGTCCCAGGCGGCGCCGGGGCCCGACCCGTCGAGCGCGCCGGCGACCGTGGCGAGCGCGGAACCCAGCGCCGCTGCGTTGCCCGTCGCCTGGGTCGTGGCGGACCGCGGGTCGGCTTGCAGGGCAGTCCGCGTCGGCGGCGTGCTGGCGGAAGGTGGCGTCAGCGCGCCGAACCCGGACAGCGCGGCTTCAAGCGATTGCAGCGCGGTGAGCGTCGATGCCGTCGTCTCCGCCGCCGGGGCGTTATCGGACGGTTTCGTTTCGCCTTTCGACTTCGCGGCGCCATCGGCAAGACCTCCGGCCGCCGACGGTTTCGGATCGGCCATTTTGCCGAGCAAGGCGGCGAAGCTCGTATCGTGTTGCGCGGCCGGGGGCAGGCCGGCGCCGGGGGGCGCGGCGGCGGCGGCGTGGGCGACGCGAACGGCCAGCGCGCTCATGGTTTTGCGTCCTTTCCTCCAAGCGCCTCCGCTGCGGCGAGCGCGGCGGCGGCGTTGCGTATGGTGACGGCGGCGGGATCGGAATCCAGCGGCAGATCGGGCGAGTGCGCGGCAGCCACCAGGGCCTCGCGCCAGGTGTCCGCATAGACGGCGAGGGAGGGCATTTCGTAGAGGCGCGCCTCGACATAGCCCGCGGCGGACATCAATTTGCGGTCGGCGGGGCCGAGCTTGTCTTGCGCGATCGTGGCGAAAGCGGCTTTGGCTTCCGCCGAGGCCATGCGGGGAAAGCGGGAGGCGACGTCGTAGAGCCGGCCGCGCGCTTCGTCGTCCGAACCCGGCGTCGCCGTTTTCAAGGCCAGCGCGGCCGCCTGCGCGGCGACTTCGAAGCGACCGAGCAACACCGACGCGCGCGCGACGGCGAGCAGAAACGACCGCGCCTGCTCGGGCTGAGAGAGCGCCAGCAGAGCCGCGAATTTCGCAAGGTCCGTGAGGTTCGCGCATAGATCGTACCGCACGGCCGTCGTCGAAAGGCCGCGCACAAAATTGTCGGCGTAGATCGATTTGCCGTAGCGCTCGACATATTGCCGGGAAAGAAAGGCCACCCGATCGGAATCGCGCAGGTCGCCGACCAGCAGGATTTCGCGCCGCAGCGCCGCCTCCTCGATCAGGGTTCCGGGCGCGAGCAGGCGGGCGAGGTCGAGCAGGTCGATCGATTTGCGCGCGTCCTTCGACGTCACCAGCACGGATTGCGCATAGGCGAGTTGGCTGCCCAGGCGCCGGCTTTCCTCGCGCGGATTGTAAGCGAGCATCGCTTCGGCGTCGCTCTGTCGGCCGGCGGCGTAGCCGGCCGCGCCGCGCAGCAAATCACGCTCGGCCGCCGGGAAATCGCCGCGTTCGGCGATTTTGGCGACGTTTTTCGGCTGACCGCCGCTCAGCAGATAGACGACGGCCGCGTCGCGTTCCGCCCTGATCTTGAAGGCGTCGGCGCCGGCGGCGGCGAAGGCTGCGCCGACCGCTTTCATGCGATCGCGCTGCTCGTCGTAGGCGGCCTTGTCGCCTTTGGCCATGCGCGCCTGTATGCGCTGCACGTCGAGCATCATGTCCGTGAAGGGCGTCGCCGGGCCGACGATCGGCGTCACCGGCGGAGCCTCCTTGCCGTGCTCGCCCGCCTCAGCGGGGCCGACGAGCGCGAGCGCCAGAACGAGTAGGCTTGTTCTCACGATTTTGGATCCTCGATCAGTATTTCCAACCGGCGATTCACGGCGGCGAGTGGATGGGCGGGATCCTTCAGGGCGCGATCGGCATAGCCCTCGACGCGCGTGAAGCGCGCGGCGGGAGCGCCGCCGCGCGTCAGCATGTAATAAGCCATTTGCGCGCGGTCGGACGACAGCCGCCAATTGTCATAGGCGCCGTTACGATAGGGCCGGGCGTCAGTGTAGCCGCGCACGATGACATGACCGGGCGTCGTCTTGACGAGCTTGGCGATCGCTTCCATCGCGCGCACGAGTTCTTGCTTGGGCTCCGCGGAGCCGACGCCGAACATCGAGAAATCGAGCTTGTCGGTCAGGCTGATGAGGAGGCCTTCGCTGGTGCGTTTGGTCTCGATGTCGGGGCCTGCGCCGTTCTTCACGGCGGCGCTGACGCTGGCCTTCAGCTCTTTCTCCAGCTTGGCCGCCTCGCCCGCCGCCTTACCGGCCTCCGCGGCGGCTCCCTTGCCGGTTTCAGCGGGGCCGCCGGCCGGCGCGACGGCCGGCTTCAGGCCTTCGCCGGGCGCAAGCTTTTCATGCGGCGTGTCGGAAGGCGTCGCCTGGGGCAGCGGTTTGGCGCGCGGCTTGTCGTCCTGACCGGTCTTGCCGGGCTCCAGATCGGGCGGCGCCTTGTTGCGCGCATCAGCGTCAAAGGCGGCAGGATCGTCGGGCGAGCCGGGGCCAACCGGCTTGAAGGGATCGCGGAACGAATCGATGCTGAGGGCGCCGGCGAGCCGTTGCGGGTCGGCGTCGCCGTTCGCGGCTGAAGCGCCGGGCGCGGCCTGAGACGGGCCGCTGGCGATGCGTTCGAGCGCTTCGTAGGGCGCCGAGAACAGCTTCGCCTCGGCGGCCTGAACCTGAGCTTCCGCCTTGGCCGGCGCCTCCTTCGCCGGCTCCTTCTTTTTCTCGTCCTTCTTCTCCGGCGCCGGCGGCGAGCCCTTCGCTTCGTCTTCCTTTGCCGACGGGCCGCCCACCTTGTCGGACTTTTCCTCCTTGCCTTCCGTCGGCGAGGAGGTCGCGCCATGCACGCCCTTCTTCGCCTTGGCCGGGTTTTCGAGCTTCACCGGATTGAAATAACGGGCGATCACGGTCTTGGTCTCCTTGTCGCTCGCGTTGATGATCCACAGCACGAGAAAGAACGCCATCATCGCGGTCATGAAATCGGCGAAGGCGATCTTCCAGGCGCCGCCATGATGGCCGTGTCCGCCCCCGCCCTTCTTCTTGATGATGATGATGTCGCCGTGGTGATGGTCGTCGGCCATGGCGTCAACCGTTCTCCACGATGTCTTCGATCAACTGACGCCATGCGCCAAGCTCCGAGCGGATCTCGGTCGATTGCGCGCTGACGGTGATCTCGACGCCTTCCTCCTCGACATATTCGATATCGACGGCCAGCGTTTCGATCTTCGATTTCAGCGAAGACAGCAACCGTTCCGGTCCACGCACTTTGAGCAGGCCAAGGTTGCCCGCGCGTGTGAGCCGCGCGACGTTTTCGGCCAACTCCTCGACGATCTGCCTGGAGACGGCCTGTTCGAGCAACGGCTGGAGAACGCGCGCCGTCGCCTGGGCGACGCGTCGCTCCAGGTCGGCGAACCCGTCCTTGAGCGCTTCCGACAGGCGCCCGTATTCGTTCATCTGGAAGTCGAGTTTCTCGATCACGGCGCGCTTCTGCAGGTCGGCGCGCTCCAATGCGCGCGCGGTCGCAGCCTCCGCCTTGCCGGCGTCGAGCCCCTCCTGCACGCCTCGATGATAGGCCTCCGACAATTTCTCTTCGAGGTCGAATTCGGGCTCCGGGGGCGGCGGCGGTTGGCGCGGCGGCGGTTCGCGGCGCGGCGCGAAATTGGCGTCGATCGGGCGCACCAGCGGCGGCTGTTCGGGGGAACGGCGCGCCAGCGCCGCGACGAGGCCGGAGCGCTGAAATTGCGGTTCAGGATCGTCGTTGACCGCCGCGACCCGGCGCGCGGCGAAGGGATTGGCCGGTGGCGCGGGACGTGAGCTCAAGCTGTCGGCTCCCCTGCGCGCCAGGAATTCGGCGATTGGCGTCGCTTTCATGCGCCCGTTCCTTGTTTGATCCATTGTTTGAGCACACGGGCGGCTTGTTCTTCATCGAAGTCCACCATCCGCTGCAACTTTTGTTTGACGCCGTTCTCGCGCCGCTCGCGCAACGCTTCGAGGAAATCGTCGCGACCTTCGCTGGAGTTGAGCAACAGATTGTTCTTTCCCCCCATGTCGCCGAACGCCGCCATGCCGCCTGGCTCGTCGCCAAATGCGCTCTTCATCTCGAAGGCGGGCGCTTCGAGCGCGGCCGGCTCGGCGGCGGCGGCGCCTCCCGCGGGGCCGGCGAGCAGCGCCTGGGTCAGCGGCCGCACGCCGAACAGGATCAGCAGCGCGCCGACCGCGAGAATCGCGAGCGCGCTGAGTATCGTCCCGACCTGACGGCCGACCATCTCCATGATCGAAGGCCCGGAGACGGGCTCCATGTCCTTCGAGGCGTCGGCGAAATCGACCACGGCGACCTTGATCGTGTCGCCGCGCGCCTTGTCGAGCCCGGCGGCCTGGGCGGCGATCTGCTCGATGTCCTTGGCCGCCTTGTCGATCGCGGCCTGATCCGGCTTGTCGCCCAGCGTCGCTGCGAGCGCGGCCTTGTTGATGAGCAGCGCGACGGAGAGGCCCTTGACCGTGAAGCCCTGGCTGGTGACGGTGACCGACTTCGAGGAGACCTCGTAGTTGGTGAGCTCTTCCTTCTTGTCGGTCGAATCGTTGGATTGCTTGCTGTCGCCGCCCGAATTCTGCTGTTTGGGCAGATTGGCCTGCACGCCGGCGGGCGAGGCGCCGGCGCTGTTCTGCGAATTCTGCTTTTCCTTCGTCACCCTGACGCTGCGTTCGGCGCGTTTGTCGGGATCGTAGGTCGTCTCGCTGGTCTGCATCTTGTCGGCGTTGAGTTTGGCGGCGACGCTGACCTGGAAATTGCGCGGGTTGAGATAGGGCGACAAGGTGTGGGTGATTGAATCGCGCACCTCGTGCGACACGCTCAGTTGCAGCGCGAGCAGATTGTCGGGCGCGTTGTCGAGCGTTTGGGAACCGCTGGCGAGCAACTGCCCGTTGACGTCGAGCACCGTCACCTCTTCGGGCTTCATGCCGGGGACGGCGGAAGCGACGAGCTTGCGGATCGCGAGGCCGGTTGAATGGGCGTCGAGCCCGTCGCCGCGGATGATGACGCTGGCCGAAGGCGGCTGGCGTTCGCGGCGGAACGAGCCTTCGTCGCCAAACACCACATGCACCCGCGCGGCCTTCACGCCGCGGATCATTTGTATGGTGCGCGCGAGTTCGCCCTCCAGCGCCCTGACTCGGGTCACCTGCTGCATGAACGAGGTGAGGCCGAGCGAGCCGAGTTTGTCATAGAGTTCGTCGCCGACATTGCCGCTGTGAGGCAGACCCTTTTGCGCGAGAATCATGCGCGCCTGCGCGGTCTGCGCGACCGGCGTCTGCACGGCGGTTCCATCCGCGCTGACGTCGAAGGGAATGCCGGCTTCGGTGAGGGCGGCGCCGATGCCCACGACATCGTCGCGGTCAAGGCCGGAATAGAGGGTTTCCTGCGTCGGGCGGCTGAGATACCAGCCCGCGAAGCCAGTCAGTGCGAACACCAACGCGCCGACCAGCGACATGGCCGCCAGCCTTTTCGCGCCAAGGGCCATGAGATTGGCCCATATTCGCTTGGCTTGCGCCAGCGCGTTCATCGCATCACCCGCCCGATCTCCGGTCAGCCCCTGTCTTCGAGCGTCAATCTTGCGCGGGCGTTGTGCGCCGCGTCAGCTAACGGGAAGAGGCGCATAACGAAAATTAAGCGCGAATGCGGCGGAGGGGTAACTCTAAATTAAGTCCGTGCGCCCACATTCGTCCTCGACCTTCACGGGCGTCGCCAAATCCCGCGGCCACCGAAGGAGCACACGGCGAATAGGCCCCGCACATGGGGTTCTAGGGCATAAAGCCGCCTCGCCGTCTCGGTGTAAATCCGAAATGTCACGCCACTATCTGTGATCAATCGGACGGGAGCATCCCAGTGAACTCAATTCTCCACAACTCCGCCGCCATGTCGGCGCTGCAATCGCTCAACATGACCCAACAGGCTTTGTCCACTGTGCAAAACCAGGTCTCGAGCGGTCTTGCTGTCGCCAACGCCTCCGACAACGCCGCTTATTGGTCGATCGCCACCCAGCTCGAGGCCAACAGCACGATGGTGACCGCCTCGAACTCTGCGCTAACGCAGAGCCAGGCGGTGCTCGACACCGCCAACACGGCGATCAAGTCGATCATCACCACCATCAACGCGATCCAGACCGCGCTGACCGAAGCCGCCAACCCGGGCGCCGCGCTCAACAACATCAACACGACGCTCGCCTCGCTCGGCCAGCAATTGACCGACGCCGTGACCGGCGCCTCGTTCAACGGCATCAACGTGCTCGACGGCTCCTCGATCGCCGGCTCCTCCACCAGCGTCAGCTTCGTTTCGGGCTATAACGCCGCGACCAGCAACGTCACCACCGTGGGCCTGAACCTCACCGCGGTGTACACCGCCAACAGCGGCAGCGCCGGCTCCGGCATCTTCGGCGCGGCGGTCGGCACGACCACGGTCGCCGGCACCTACGATCTGACGCTGCTCGGTAGCGCGTCCGGCGGCGGCACGGCGGTGACGGCGGCCAACGCGCAGGACATGCTGACCGCCGTCAATGCGGCGCTGAGTTCGGTCACCAACTACGCCGCGCAGATCGGCTCCACCCAGGATCGTATGTCGTCGATGTCCAACCTCAACATGGCATTGACGACCAACTACGCGAGGGGCGTGTCGGGCCTTGTCGATGCCGACATGAACACCGCCTCGACCCGCCTTCAGGCGTTGCAGACGCAGCAGCAATTGGGCATCCAGTCGCTGTCGATCGCCAACCAGAACGCCCAGCTGATCATGAAGCTGTTCGGCTGATACCGGCTTCGCCGCATCCCGCGGGATGCGGCGGCTTGCGTAAGCGTGTGTACCCGCGCGGCCCCGGCTGCGCGGTTTTTTTTTCGCCGGTCTGGCTGCAAATACAAAGAAGGGCGAAGCGCCGAGGCGCT
>JANLPL010000176.1:0-24041 GCA_031367195.1 Bradyrhizobium sp. | reverse complement strand
AATTAAATTCCTACCTTTTGGCCGTGCTCGCGATGGCTGAAGACAGTCTGGGTCACAGCCAAGAGTCGGCAGCGGCCGTCGTGGAATTCAATTCTCGATTTCCAGGAATTTCTTTCGAATACTTTTTGAACAACGGCTGGTTGACTGAGCGCCCCGAGGACGAACAACTTTTGCTCTCTGCCTATCGAAAAATCGGCTTGCGAATTTGCGCGACCGACGAAGAACTGAAAGACGGCCCCATCTTGAAGCGCTTGCCTGAGTGCACCGCCACCGCGAAATAGTTCGCAAGGAGCAACCTTGGTGACGGCCATATCAACTCAAAAAGGCGAGCGCCTTGCCGCCCGCCTGGACGATCTCGGCGGGTCGCGTTTGCACGCCGACGAGGGAAGGCGTTGGCGAAGAACGCCAGCGCGTAACCGACGCGCGAGCGCCCGCGCAATGTCGGCGTCGATCCGCTTGCCTGCCCCGTGATCAGCGCCCCTTTGCTGATGCCGACGCTTTCGCTTGTCCCGGATTGCGCGTCATGGCGAAGCGCTGCCCGCTCGTTGCAATTTGCGCTGAGGTCCGCAAGCTGCGATATATACGTTTATCACTTGAGCAGTATCTCGCCATGCCGACCACGAAACGAGTCCTCTACAGCATTCAGGCGGACGTGCTTGAACGCTTCAACGCCATGTACAAGGCCACGCAGCGCTCCAAAGTTATCGAAAAATTGATGCTGGAGGCGATCGACAGCCGCGAAGATCGCGTCGCCCGCGCCGCCGCCGCGATTGCCGCGGATGCCGCGGCGATGCGCGATCACCGCGAGACGAGCGAATGGGTGGACGCCCAGAGCGCGCACACGGCAAATCTTACTTGACGCCGGTTCGCGGCGACATTCACTGGTGTAATTTGTCGGAGCGTCGTCCCGCGGGGCGCGAAATAGCGAAGACGCGGCCGTGCGTGATCCTTTCTCACACCAAGGCGAACGCCATTCGGCTTACGGTGGTTGTCGTCCCGCTGACCACCGGCGCGCGCACCTTCGAACCGATTGAGATCGCCCTCGTTTCAGCAGGCCCCGACAGCAAGGCCGTGTGCGACCAACTCACGGCGATCGACAAGCAGCGCATCGCCGACAGGATCGGATCTCTGTCGGCGAAAGATTTGCGGCGGCTCGAAGAAAGCATTCGAGAGGTGTTGGGGCTCTGATCCGCGTGACCGTCGCGGAATAGGCCGCCTCACGCCGTCCGGTTATAAACGTCCTCCAGCCGCACAATGTCGTCCTCGCCCAGATACGAGCCGGTCTGCACCTCGATCAATTCGAGGTTGATCTTGCCGGGGTTGGCGAGCCGGTGCACCGAGCCGATTGGCAGATAAATCGACTCGTTCTCGTGCACGACCTTCACCTCGGCGCCGCAGGTGACTTCCGCCGTGCCCTTGACGACGATCCAGTGCTCGGCGCGGTGATAGTGCTTCTGCAAGGAAAGTCTGCGGCCGGGCGTCACGACGATGCGCTTGACCTGATAGCGCGCGCCGTGGTCGATCGACTGATAATAGCCCCAGGGCCGATACATCCGCTTGTGCTCGGTCGCCTCGCGACGCTTTTTGCCCTTTAGCGTCTCGACCAGCTCCTTGACGCGGTCGCCCTGGTCGCGGCCCAGCACCAGCACCGCGTCCTGCGTCGTCACCACGATCAGATCTTTCACGCCGACGACGGCGGTCAGCAGTCCGGTCGAGCGGACATGCACATTCTTCGAATCGACCGCGAACCCGTCCTCGCCATGGAACGAATTGCCGTCGGCGTCGCGGTCGCTGAGTTTCCACACCGCGTCCCAATTGCCCACATCCGACCAGCCGATGTCGGCCGGCACCACCGCGGCGCGCTTGGTGCGCTCCATCACGGCGTAGTCGATCGACTTCTTCGGCGAGGCGCCGAAGGTCGCGACGTCGAGCGCGAGGAAATCGAGATCGGTCTTGGCGGTGGCGACCGTGGCAGCGGCGGCGCGCGCCATCTCGGGCTCGAAACCCTCCAGCTCCTGAAGCATGGTGTCGGCGCGGAAAAAGAAATTGCCGCTGTTCCAGAGATAGCCGCTGCCGAGATAACGCTCGGCGGTCTCGCGGTCGGGCTTTTCGACGAAGGCGTCGACGCCATAGGCGCCGTCGTCGATTTCGGCGCCGGGTCGGATATAGCCGTAGCCGATGGCGGGCTCGGTTGGCTTGACGCCGAGCGTGACGATATAGCCGCGCGAGGCCGCAAGCGCAGCTTTGGCGCAGACCTCGCGAAACGCGTCGAGCCTGGTGACGACGTGATCGGCGGCGAACACCGCGACAATCGTTTCCGGGCCGCGCTCGGCGGCCAGCGTCGCCGCAACGGCGACGGCGGGGCCGGAATCGCGCCGCACCGGCTCGGTGACGATGGTCGCCTGCGCGCCGATCTCGTCAAGCTGCTCCTTCACCAGAAAGCGGTATTCGTGATTGGTGATGACGATAGGCGCCTCGAACTGCGGGCCCGTCACGCGCGCGACGGTCTGCTGGAAGGTCGAACGGTCGCCGATCAAAGCGATGAACTGTTTGGGCATGGTCTCGCGCGATTCCGGCCAGACGCGCGTGCCCGCGCCGCCGCACATGATCACGGGGAGAATTTTCATCGACATATCCGCTCGCGCCTCGCGCCCTGAAATCGGGCGCTCTGTAACTCATCCCCCCGTCGTCCCGCTAGGGCGCCGCGGGCGATTTCCATGCCTCCATGGCGCGGCGATGCGGCTCCGGTATGGCGACCGGCCGACCCGTGGCGCGTTCGACATAGACATGCGTGTAACGCCCGTCCGCCGCCGCCGTGTCGCCGCCCGCTTTGAACACGGCGAGGCGGTAATGCACCGACGAACGCCCGATCGCCTCCACGCATACGCCGACTTCGACGGAATCGGGAAAGGCGAGCGAGGCGAAAAAGCGGCAATTGCTATCGACGACGAGGCCGATCACCGGGCTGGTCGCGGGATCGAGCAGGCCGCGCCCGATCAGAAGAGCGTTCACGGCGGCGTCGAACAATTCGTAATAGACGACATTATTGAGATGGCCGTAGGGGTCGTTGTCCTTCCAGCGCGTCGTCATCGGCACGAAGGCGGGAAAAAGGGCGCGATGCGGCGGGGGGGCGCGTTTCGTCTTCTCGTCGCCCATGCCCTGCCCTCGCGCTTCCGCTTGCCTTATAGAGAGCCGCCCGCGACGGCGCCAAGGTTAGGACATTACATTGAACGACGCCCCCGAATCCTTAGCCAGCGGCGTGGTGGAGACGCTGCGCCCCGGTTTGCGCCGCCTGATCGCGCCCAACCCCTCGCCCTTCACCCATACCGGCACTTGCACTTATATCGTCGGCGAGGGCGAGGTGGCGATCCTCGATCCCGGTCCGGACGACGATAGCCATTTGCAGCGGCTGCTGGCCGCCACGGCGGGCGAGCGGGTCGCCCATATCGTCGTCACCCACACCCATCGCGACCACAGCGCGCTGGTCGGCCGTTTGGCGGCGGCGACGGGGGCGGACGTCGTCGGCGCGCGGCCCCATGTCCCCCGGCCGGGAACGCCGCAGGGCCTCGACGCCGCCCACGATCTCGCCTACGCGCCCGCCCGCGTGCTGGGCGACGGCGAGACGCTCACCTTCGGCGATCACGCGCTGACCGCGCTCGCCACGCCCGGCCATGCGGCGAATCATCTCTGTTTCGTCTGGGGCGACGCGCTGTTCAGCGGCGATCACGTGATGGCGTGGTCAACCTCGGTCGTCGCGCCGCCGGACGGCGCGATGGGCGAATACATGGCTTCGCTGGAGAAGCTGCGCGACCGCGAGGAGACGATCTATTGGCCCGGCCATGGCGGCCCGGTCGGCGACCCGAAGCGATACGTGCGCGGGCTGATCACCCATCGCCGCCAGCGCGAGAGCGCGATTCTCGCGCAATTGGAGGAGGGTCCGACGACAATCGCCGCCATCGTCGAGAAGAACTATGTCGGCCTGGCGGCGCGCCTCAAAGGGGCGGCGGCTCTGTCGACGCTCGCCCATCTCGAAGATTTGCTCGCGCGCGGGCTGGCGAAGCGCGGTGAGGGGGCGGCGCTGGAGGCGGTTTACGCGCGGCGGTAAGGGCGAGGCGGTAAGGGCGAGGCGCGCGGCCCCTTTCGCTTGGCGCCCCTGACCTGGAATGACGGGGGCGGCGCAACGCCCACCCGAGCGCGGTACCCCTCGCCGGGCCGCCCTGCGTCGCGCTATGATGCGCCCCGTAGTGCAAAGGAAAGCACCATGACCATTCACGCCGATCTCGGCCCCTCCCTCGAAACCTTCGTCAGCGGCCTTGTCGCGACGGGGCGCTATCCCTCTCAGAACGAGGTGCTGCGCGAAGCCGTTCGCATGTTTCAGGAACGTGAAGCCAAACTCGCCTCGCTCGACGCCGCGATTGCGCGCGGGCTCGCGGACGTCGCCGCCGGCCGCGTGACGCCCGCCGCTGACGTGTTCGATGCAATGGACGCGAAATATCAGGCGCTCGCGGGCGCGAAGTCGATATGACCGTCGTCTTTTCGAAGGAAGCGTCGGACGATCTTGACCGCATCGCCGCTGAGATCGCCGAAGACAGCCCAAAACGGGCCGTCAGCTTCATTCGCGAACTTCGCCAACATTGCGAGGGATTGGCGGACATGCCGCGCCGCTTTCAGCTTGTGCCGCGTTACGAACACGGGGGCGTGCGCCGGCGGGTCATCGGCAACTATACCCTGAGTCCTTGAACACCCGAGAAAGCGCTTGCCAATTGTCGGTTTTTGGATTGGCGGTCTCAAATTTGAGATCGATCGGAGTTATTTGAACGACGCCCTTGTCGCGTGTCGATGTCTCCTTGAGCAATTTCCTGTCCGGGGCGCAGCTTCGAAAGGTTGACGCAGAAACCCGCGCCGCGTCCGTGACGGTCACACGCGGTCGCCAAACGTTTTGACCTGACCCCTATTTCTTCTCTACCCGCCCCCACCCGCCGCCGGTCGGCGTCGAAATTTCGATCGCCTCGCCCGGCTCCAGCTCGGTCTGGGCGCAGCCCGGCAGTTCCTCGCGGGCGCCGTCGGCGCGGCGCACGCTATTGCGGCCCAGTTCGCCCGGCGCCCCGCCATCGACGCCAAAGCTCGCCACGCGCCGCCGCCCACTGAGGATCGCGAGGTCCATCCGCTCGCGGAACCTGATCCGCCGCAGCGTGCCGTCGCCCGAGTTCCACTTGCCCCGACCGCCCGAGCCGCGCCGGATGTGGAAATCCTCCAACACCACGGGAAAGCGGCTTTCCAACACCTCCGGGTCGGTCAGGCGCGAGTTGGTCATATGCACATGCACGCCCGCCGCGCCGTCGAAGCCAGGACCGGCAGGCGCGCCGGAGCAGATCGTCTCGTAGTATTGATAGCGTTCGTTTCCAAACGTCAGATTGTTCATCGTCCCCTGCGCCGAGCCCAGCGCGTGCAGCGCGCCGAACAGGCAATCCGTCACCGCCTGCGAGGTTTCGACGTTGCCCGCCACCACAGCCGCGGGGTAACGCGGCGACAGCATCGAGCCCTCGGGAATGATGATTTTGATCGGCCGCAGGCAGCCCGCGTTGATCGGGATTTCGTCGTCCACCATGACGCGGAACACATAGAGCACCGCCGCCCGCGCGACCGGCTCGGGCGCGTTGAAATTGTCGTCGCGCTGCGCCGACGTGCCGGTGAAGTCCACCGTCGCCTCGCGCCTGGCCCTATCGACGCTGATCTTGACGCGGATCGTCGCGCCCTGATCCGTCTCCAGCGCAAACTCGCTGTCGCTAAGCGCGTCGATCACCCGCCGCACGCTCTCGGCCGCGTTGTCCTGCACATGGCCCATATAGGCCTCGACGGTGGCGAGCCCGAACAACCCAACCATGCGCTTGAGTTCGGCCGCGCCTTTCTCGTTGGCGGCGATCTGCGCCTTCAGGTCGTTGACGTTCTGCAACGGATTGCGCGCAGGCCATTCGCCCGAGGACAACAATTCGTACAGCGCCTTCTCGCGAAACCTCCCCTTCTCCACCAACAGGAAGTTGTCGATGTAGATCCCTTCCTCGTGGATGTTGGTCGCACGCGGGCTCATGGAGCCGGGCGCCACCCCGCCGATGTCGGCGTGATGGCCGCGCGAGGCGACCCAGAACAGAATGTCGCGGCCCGATCCGTCGAACACCGGCGTACAGACGGTGATGTCGGGCAGATGCGTGCCGCCATTGTAGGGCGCATTGAGCGCGAACACGTCGCCCGGCCGCACCTTGTCCTGGTTGAGGCGGATGATCGTCTCGACCGAGCGGTCCATCGAACCCAGATGCACCGGCATGTGCGGCGCATTGGCGACCAGCTGTCCCTCGCCGTCGAACAATGCGCAGGAGAAATCCAGCCGCTCCTTGATGTTCACGGAATAGGCGGTGTTTTGCAGCGTCACGCCCATCTGCTCGGCAATCGACATGAACAGATTGTTGAAAATCTCCAGCCTGACCGGATCGACCTTCGCCCCAATCGCCATGCGCGCCGGCGCGGGCGCGACGCGCTTCATCACGACATGGTTCTTCGCCGTGATTTCCGCCCGCCAGCCCGTCTCGACGACGATGGTCTGGTGCGGTTCGATGATCAGCGCCGGCCCGTCGACTTGGGCGCCGAGCGCGAGATCGTCGCGCAGATAGACATTCGCCTCGCGCCATCCGCCATGCGAAAAGATGCGCGCCTTTTGCCGCGCCACGGTGAGCGGCGCCTCGACGACAGCGCCCGGCCGCTCGACGAAACGCGCCCCCCCGCCATGCGCCTCGGCGTGCACGCTCTCGAATACAATGGCTTTGTCTTTGTCGATGAAGCCGAACCGCGCCTTATGCGCGCGCTCGAACTCCCGTCGCATCTTGGCCGCGTCGGTGAACGCGACTTCCAGCGCCGTGTCGGAGCCCGCGTAACGCAGCCGCGCGGAAAGCTTTGTCGCGATCTCGGCCGCTGCGACGCCTTGGGCCTTCACTTCCGCCACCGCCGCTTGCGCCAGCGTCTCCGCCGTCTCCCTATGCCGGCCGCAATCGTCCAGCGCGCCCTCGACCCCTTGGCCCCGCAAGCTGCCGATCTCGGCCAGCCCCATCCCATAGGCCGACAGAAGCGACGACAGCGGGTGAATCAGCACCGTCTCAATGGCGAGTTCGTCGGCGACGTCGCAGGCGTGTTGCCCGCCCGCGCCGCCGAAACAGTTGAGCGCGTATTGCGTCACGTCATGGCCGCGCGCGACCGAGATCTTCTTGATCGCCTCCGCCATTTTGGCCGTGGCGATGGAGAGGAACCCGTCGGCGATCGCCTCTGGCGTCCGTCCGTCGCCGATCTCGGCGGCGAGCGCTGCGAAGCGCGCGCGCACGCCCTGCGCGTCGAGCGGCTCGTTGCGCCACGGCCCGAAGATTTTGGGGAAATATTCGGGCTCCAGCTTGCCGGTCATCAGATTGGCGTCGGTGACGGTGAGCGGGCCGCCGCGCCGATAGGCGTGCGGGCCGGGATCGGCGCCGGCGCTCTCCGGTCCGACGCGGAAACGCGCGCCGTCGTAGCTTAGGATCGAGCCCCCGCCGGCGGCCACCGTGTGAATGCTCATCATCGGCGCGCGCATCCGCACCCCCGCCACTTCGGTCTCGAACGCGCGCTCGAACGCGCGATCGTAATGGGCGACGTCGGTCGAGGTGCCGCCCATGTCGAAGCCGATAACGCGCGAAAAGCCCGCGCTCTCCGCCGTGCGCGCCATCGCCACCACGCCGCCGGCGGGGCCGGACAGGATCGCGTCCTTGCCGGCGAACAGATGCGCCGAGGTGAGATCGCCCGACGACATCATGAACATCAGCCGCGCGCCGGTGCGCGCCAGGTCGAGTTCGGCCGCGACGCGGTCGCGATAGCGCGTCAGGATCGGCGAGAGATAGGCGTCCACCACGGTGGTGTCGCCGCGCCCGACCAGCTTGATCAGCGCCGAGCATTCATGGCTGACGGAGACCTGGGGAAAGCCCAGCTCGCGCGCGATTCCCGCTGCGATGCGCTCATGCTCGGGATAGGCCCAGGCGTGCATGAACACGATCGCGACGGCGTCGTAGCCGCGCGCTTTGACGCCCGCCAGCGCTGCCCGCACAGCCGCGATATCCAGCGCCGTCTCGACCGTCCCGTCAGCCAGCACCCGCTCGTCGATCTCGACCGCTTCGGCGTAGAGCTGGCTCGGCTTGACGATCTGTTTGGCGAAGATCTTTGGCCGCGCCTGATAACCAATCTCCAGCGCGTCACGGAAACCGCGCGTGGTGATCAGCGCCACGCGCTCGCCGGCGCGCTCCAGCAGGGCGTTGGTGGCCACCGTCGTGCCCATCTTGACGAAACCGATCGCGCCCTCGGGGATCGGCGCGCCGGGCGCGACGCGCAGCAGGTCGCGAATCCCCTGCACCGCCGCGTCCTTGTAGGCCGGGCTTTCCGACAGTAGTTTTCGCGCGTGAAGAACGCCCTTGGGGTCGCGCCCGATCACGTCGGTGAAGGTGCCACCGCGGTCGATCCAGAAATCCCAACGCTTGCGGCTGCCGGCCATTTGAACTCCTTGTCGCCCCGCCGCCTTTGCGCGCTCGCGGGGCCGAACTATTCTGCGCCGCCTTGGCCAGGCTTCGCTATACAAACTCAACGCCGCGCCGCGCAAACGGAGAAAGCCCATGGAATACGTCCGCTTCGGCAACACTGGCCTGAAAGTTTCGCGCCTTTGCCTGGGCTGCATGACCTATGGCTCGACCCAATGGCGCGACTGGGTGCTGGAGGAAGACGCCGCCCGCCCCTATTTCCGTGAGGCGCTGGAACTCGGGATCAATTTCTTCGACACGGCGGACGTTTACAGCCTCGGCGTCAGCGAGGAGATCGTCGGCCGCGCGCTCAAGGCCCACGCGAAGCGGCAGGACGTCGTGGTCGCCACCAAGGTGCACGGCAAAATGGGCGAATCCGCCAATGCCAGCGGCCTGTCGCGCAAGCACATCATGGAGGGGATCGACGCCTCGCTGAAGCGGTTGCAGATGGATTACGTCGATCTCTACCAGATCCACCGCTTCGACCCCGACACGCCCATGGAGGAAACGCTGGAGGCGCTCAACGACGTCGTGCGCGCCGGCAAGGCCCTCTATGTCGGCGCCTCCTCGATGTACGCCTGGCAATTCGCCAAAATGCTGTCGATCTCCCGCGAGCGGGGACACGCGTCTTTCGTCTCGATGCAGAATTTCTACAACCTGATCTATCGCGAAGAGGAGCGCGAGATGATGCCGCTATGCGAATCGGAAGGCATCGCCGTCATCCCGTGGTCGCCGCTGGCGCGCGGCTTTCTCGCCGGCTCCGGCGTCGGCGCCAATGCGGCGACGCTACGCGGCCGCACCGACACTTTTTCTCGCGCGCTGGGCCTGGGCTCGGCGCAGGACGAGGACATCCGACTGAAGGTCGTCGAGGTCGCGCGCGATTTCGGGTGCAAGCCCGCCGTCGTCGCGCTGGCCTGGGTGCTGTCGAAGCCGTTCATCACCGCGCCGATCATCGGCGCGTCAAAACCGCATCATCTGCAAGACGCGGTCGCCGCGCTGGCGCTGAAGCTCGACGCCGAGACAATCGCCAAGCTGGAGGCGCCCTATCGGCCGAAGGCGGTGGTGGGGCACTAACGCCCTCAGTTCGCCTCCTCAGGCAGCGTGGGAATCGGCGCCACGGCCACGCCTTCCTCAAGCAGCGCCTTCACCTCGGCCAGATTCGCCTGGCCGCGGATAGCCCGCTCCGGCTCATCGCCGGCGTGGATCGCGCGCGCGACGGTCGGGAACGCCTCGCCCACGTCGTCGGTGCGCGCCTCGATCTCGCGCCGCATCGCCCGCATCGCCTGCCGAAACGCCTGCGCTTTCTCATCGACGAGCGCGTCAGCCCGGCCGCCGGTGACCACCGCCGGCGCCATCGGCGCCTTGGCGATCCGGCTCGATCCGCAGTCCGGGCAAATCACGAAGCCGCGTTTCGCCTGCTCGTCATAGGAGGCGCCGTCGGGAAACCAGCTTTCAAATTCATGTCCCCGGTCGCAGCGAAGCGAAAACTTGATCACGTCGCCAGCAGCGGGTCGAGCCGTCCTGATTCTTCGAGCGCATAAATGTCGTCGCAGCCGCCGACATGGGTCTGGCCAATGAAAATCTGTGGAACGGTCGAGCGCCCGCCCGCCTTCGCCGCCATCTCGGCTTGGGCCGCGCGGTCGCCATCGACGCCGATTTCCTCGAAATCCGCTCCTTTGCGGCGCAGCAGATCCTTGGCGGCGTGGCAATAGGGGCAGGTCGACTTGGTGTAAACGACGATTGGCGGCAAGGTCTCATCTCCCATCGCCGCAGATATATGTGACGTTTCGACGTCGGCACAAGCCTCAGCGCGCGACGCGGGCGAACACCAGCACGTCAACCGCCTTCGCCCCGCCGCGCAACAGCGCCCGGGCGGCGGCGTTGGCGGTCGCGCCCGAGGTCAGCACATCGTCGATCAGGACGATGCGCCGGCCGCTCAATTTGGCCCCCTCGGGGCAACGGAACGCCCCTTGCAGGTTGGCGGCGCGCGCGTCGCGGTGAAGGCCGACCTGCGAGCGGGTGCGTTTTACGCGGGCGAGCAGGTTCAGCTCCAGCGGCTTGCCGCAGCGCTTCGAAACCTCGCGCGCCAATGCCGCCGCCTGATTGAACTGGCGCCGCCATAGCCGCGTCACATGCAGCGGCACGGGAGCGAGCGCGTCGGCCTCGGCGAGGATGTCAGCCCCCGCCCGCGCCATCCAGGCGCCCATCGGACGCGCGAGCTCCATCCGGTCGGAATATTTGAGCCGATGCACCAGCCGCCGCGCCGGCCCATCCTCGAACAAAGCCACGGCGCGGGCGCGCTGGAACACGGGGGGATCGTCGATCGCGCGTTGCGACAACACGCCCTCGCCCATCTCGTGCTCGAACGGCGTGCCGAGCCGGTCGCAGAACGGCCGCTCGATGAAACGCATCGAACCCCAGCAGGCGCCGCACAAGGCGCCGGGTTCGGCCACGGCGGCGCGGCAGGAAAGGCAGGTCGGAGGATAGACGACGTCAAGCGCGGCGCGGCGGGCGCCTTCGAGCCACGCGCCAAAGCGACGCGGCCAGGACTGAGCGTGGAGGGTTTCGGCGGCGAGGCTCACCGCTTCAACTTAACGCAACGGCATCCAAATGGCGATTGCGCTTTACCAAACCGCGGCGGCATGAAACCATCGCGCCGCGCCGCCGGGAGCGGCGATGACCGCCAAGAGGAGGAAACCTTGACGAGCCTCATCACGTCGCGCCGGGAGCTACTCGCAGGGCCTTTGATGGCGGCGCTGTTCGCCGGACTTCAATCCGAGGCGGCGCGTGCGGCGGGCGTCGATCCGGCCATGACGCTGATCACCCCGCCTGACAGGATACCCTGGGGGCCGATCTACAATCTGCCGCCCAACGCGGCGGAGGCGGCCCCGCTGTTCGGCAAGACCTCCGATCCCGGCCCGTATTTCGTGCTGATCCGCTGGCGCCCCGGCTTCATGAGCGCGCCGCATTGGTATGAGAGCGACCGGCTCTGCATCGTATTGTCGGGCACGTGGTGGTGCGCGAGCGGGGAGGATTTCGCGCCCGAGGCGACTGTGCCCGTCAAACCCGGCTCGTTCGTGCGGCGAGTGGCGCGCACGCCTCATTACGACGGCGTCCAGAAGTCAGACAAGGAGCCCGCCGTCATCGCCATCACCGGCATCGGGCCGATCACCTTTCACGCGACCGATCCCTCCAAACCCAACTGGCGCGAAGTCTAGCCGGGATGGACGGGCGCCGGCGAAGCGGCTATGCCGCCCCTCGCCGATGTCCGCCCCCCGCCTGTTCAACCGCTCCCTGATCGCCCTCCGGCTCGACCGCGCCATCGCCGCCGGCCCCGCAGATTTCCTGCTCGTCCGCGCGGCGGAAGATCTCGGAGAGCGCCTGTCGATCGTCAAGCGCGAGTTCACCGACGCGCTAGACTTCGGCACGCCCGGCCCGCACGCCGCCGCCGTCCTGGCTGCGGCGCGGGTGACGCGAATCGCGCCGACGCAGGTAAGCCTCGGCGCCGGCCGCTTCGCCGGCCTCGTCGGCGATCCCGAGCGGCCGCCGATTGCCGAAGGCGGCTTCGATCTCGCCGTCTCCCTGCTCGCGCTGCATCAGATCGACGATCTCCCCGGCGCGCTGATCAAGCTCCACCGCGCGTTGAAGCCCGACGGCTTGCTGATCGCAGCCCTGCCCGGCGGCGACACGCTGAGGGAATTGCGCGAATGCCTACTGACGGCCGAGAGCGAGATCAGCGGCGGCGCCTCGCCGCGTGTGATCCCGTTCGCCGACGCCCGCGCGCTCGGCGGCCTGCTGCAACGCGCCGGCTTCGCGCTGCCGGTGGTGGATAGCGACCGCTTCACCGTGCGCTATGCCGACATGTTCGCGCTGATGCGCGATCTGCGCGCGTTCGGGGCGACCAATGCGCTCAACGACCGCTCGCGCCGCTTTACCCGCCGCGCCTTGTTCCTGCGCGCAGCAGCGCTTTACGCCGAGCGGTTCGCCGATGCGGATGGCCGCGTGCGGGCGACGTTTGAAATCCTGTGGCTGTCGGGTTGGGTTCCCCATCCCAGCCAACGGCAGCCGCTCGCGCCGGGCTCGGCGCAGATGCGGCTGGAGGACGCGGTGAAGCGGAAACCGAGTTGAGACAAGTCCTGATCATTCACCCTGAAGAGAGACCGTCCATGCCAACGCCCGCCGCCCGCGTGCTCGACCAGCAGGCCTCCGACGCCGCCTATGATCGCTGGGCGCCGTTCTATGACCTCGTGTTCAACCTGCCGTTCCAACCGGGCCGCCGCGTCGCCACCGCGGCGGCGGTCGCCGCCGCGGGCCAGAACGGCGAAATCCTGGTCGTCGGCGTCGGCACCGGGCTGGAATTGCCGCTGCTGCCGCCGACTTCGCGCATCACCGGCATCGATCTCAGCCGCCCGATGCTCGACGTCGCCCGCCGGCGCGTCGCGCGGCAGGATCTGGCGCAGGTGAAGGCGCTGGTCGAAATGGACGCGCAGGCGCTAACCTTCGAGGACGCCGCCTTCGACGTCGCGCTCGCCCCGTTCGTGATGAGCGTGGTGCCGGACCCAGGTCGTGCGCTCGACGAGATGTGGCGGGTGACGCGGCCGGGCGGCGAACTGGTGCTGATCAACCATTTCGCCGGTGAATCCGGCTGGCGGGTCGGCGTCGAGACGGCGATGGAAGGGGTGGCCGGCTGGCTCGGCTGGCGCGCGCGTTTCCCTTACAGCGCGGTCGGCGACTGGCTCGCCGCGAACCGCCAAGCGCGCCTGATCGAACGGCGCGAATTGCCGCCGCTCGGCCTGTTCACTTTGCTGCGAATTGGCAAGCCGGCCTAGATCGGCTCCGGCCCGCGCGAAATCGCGGCGATCCCGGTGCGCGAAACCTCAACCAGCCCGACGGGACGCATCAGATCGACGAAATCGTCGATCTTGCGCGGGCTGCCGGTGATCTCGAAGATGAAGCTCTCGGTCGTCGCATCGATCACCTTGGCGCGAAACGCCTCGGCCAGTTGCAGCGCCTCCACCCGCGCGTCGCCCTTGCCCCGCACTTTCACCATCGCCAGTTCGCGCTCGATGGCGCGGGCGGCGAGCGTGAGATCGGTCACCGAATGGACCGGCACCAGCCGCTCCAGCTGATGCCGCACCTGCTCGATCACCTCCGGCGTGCCCGATGTCGCGATGGTGATGCGCGACAGATGCGTCTCATGCGCGACCTCGGCCACCGTCAGGCTCTCGATATTGAACGAGCGCGCCGAGAACAGCCCGACCACGCGGGCGAGCACGCCGGGTTCGTTGTCGACCAGCACCGACAGCGTGTGGCTCTCGGCATTGTGTTTGCCCAGCGGCGAGGAATAGGGAGAGGGCGGATAGGCTTTGCTCATGTCACAGAGTCCCGTGCGATCCAGCGTTGAAAAAGGGCGAAATCGATATTGCCGCCGGAGAACACGAGGCCGACCTTGCGGCCCCGCAGTCTCCCGCGCTCTTGGGCGGCCGCCGCCAGCGCCGCCGCGCCCGCGCCCTCGGCGAGATTATGCGTATCCGTCCAAAGGCAGCGCACGGCTTGCGCGATCTCCTGGTCGCTGACGAGCACGATGCGCGCGACCCTTCGCATGACGATGTCCAGCGCCTCCGCGTCCGGCGCCCGCGTGGCCATGCCGTCGGCGAAAGTCTCGGCGGTCGGCGTGGAGATCGCGTGGCCGGCGGCGAACGACAGCGCATAGGCCGGCGCGCCCTGCGCCTGCACGCCGACAATTTCGGTTTTCAGCCCCAGCGCATCGCGCGCGGCGACCGCGCCGCAAATCCCCGAGCCCTGCCCGATCGGCACGTAAAGCGCATCGAGATCGGGATGCGCGCGCAGCAATTCCAGGGAATAGGTGGCGACGCCGACGACGAGATCGCGATGGAACGAGGGCACGAATTCGTGGCCCTCGGCGGAAGCGAAACGCCCCGCCTCCTCGCGCGCTTCCTGAAAATCCGCGCCATGCTCGATCAGCCTTGCCCCCAGCGCCCGCATCGCCGCGTTCTTCTCGACCGAATTGCCGTACGGAACAAAGATGATCGGCTCGACGCCGGCGCGCGCGCCGGCGAAGGCGAGGCTCTGGCCGTGATTGCCGCGCGTCGCCGACACGATCGCGCGTGTGTTTGGCGACCGCCGCCGCAGCGCGTCGATATAGGTCAGTCCGCCCCGGACCTTGAAGGCCCCGGTCGGGTTGTGGTTCTCGTGTTTGAAGATGACGTCGGCGCCAAGCCGCGTGCAGATGAGCGGCCAGCGCAAGGCAGGCGTCGGCGCCAGCGCTTGGCGGACGAGCGCATGGGCGGTTTCGAGTTCGGCGAGGGTGAACATGGGCCTCAGCACTTATTTGTTTGAATAGACCCCCCCGTCATTGCGAGCGAAGCGAAGCCATCCAGCGCGTCGTGCGCACGTAGGTTGCTAGTTTGCAACCGGGGCGCCTTGGATTGCTTCGCTCCTCGCATTGACGGGCGCGGCGATCACACCAGCATCTTGCCCTTCTCGTCGATCACATTGCCGAGTTCGACGCCGGCGTCGTCGCTCATGTCCGCCAGCAGCATTTCGTTATGCGCCTTGCCCGACGGGATCATCGGGAAGCAGTTCTCCTTCTGATCGACCAGGCAATCGAAGATCACCGCCCTTGGCGTCTCAATCATCTCCATGATCGCCGCGTCGAGCTTGGCCGGATCCGAGCAGCGGATGCCGTGCGCGCCATAAGCTTCCGCCAGCTTGACGAAATCGGGCAGCGAATCGGTGTAGCTCTCGGAATAGCGCCCGCCGTGCAGCAGTTCCTGCCATTGCCGCACCATCCCCATATACTGGTTGTTGACGATGAAGATCTTCACCGGCAGACGGTACTGGATCGCGGTCGACATTTCCTGAATATTCATCAGGATCGAGGCTTCGCCGGCGATGTCGATCACCAGCGATTTGGGATGGGCGAGCTGCACGCCGATGGCGGCCGGCAGGCCATAGCCCATCGTGCCCAGACCCCCACTCGTCATCCAGCGGTTCGGCTCTTCGAACTTGAAGTGTTGGGCGGCCCACATCTGATGCTGGCCGACCTCCGTGGTGATATAGGTGTCTCGCCCCTTGGTCAGCTCATAGAGCCGCTGCACCGCGTGCTGCGGTTTGATCAGCTCCTTCGAGTTGCGGAAGCCGAACGAATTGCGCGCGCGCCAATAGTCGATCGTCTTCCACCAATCCGCCAGCGCCTTGGCGTCCGGCCGCGCCGATTCCGTGCGCCACAGCCGCACCATGTCCTCCAGCACATGCGCGCAATCGCCGATGACGCCCAGATCGACTTTCACGTTCTTGTTGATCGAGGACGGATCGATATCGACATGGATCTTCTTGCAATGCGGCGCGAAGGCGTCGAGCCGGCCGGTGATGCGGTCGTCGAACCGCGCGCCCAGACAGATCATCAGGTCGCAGTCGTGCATGGCGTTGTTGGCCTCGAACGAGCCGTGCATCCCGAGCATCCCAAGCCATTGTTTGTCGGAGGCGGGAAAGGCGCCCAGCCCCATCAGGGTCGAGGTGATCGGGAAACCTGTGAGATGCACGAGTTCGCGCAGCAGCGTCGAGGCGTTCGGACCGGAATTGACGATGCCGCCGCCGGTGTAGAACACCGGCTTCTTCGCTCGTGTCATCATTTCGATGGCGCGCTTGATCTTTTCCGCATCGCCCTTCAGAGTCGGCCGATAGGTCTTGTGCTGGATGTTGCGCGGGAATTGATAGGCGCCGCTGGCGAACTGGATGTCCTTGGGCACATCGATCACGACCGGGCCGGGACGGCCCTGGCTGGCGATATAGAAGGCTTCGTGCAGGATTCGCGGCAGATCCTCGATCCGGCGCACCAGATAATTGTGCTTGGTGCAGTTGCGGGTGATCCCGGTGGTGTCGCATTCCTGGAATGCGTCGGAGCCGATCAGATGCGTCGGCACCTGGCCGGTGATGCAGACCAGGGGAATCGAATCCATCAGCGCGTCGGTCAGCGCCGTGATGGCGTTGGTCGCGCCGGGGCCGGAGGTGACAAGCAGCACGCCGACCTTGCCGGTCGAGCGCGCATAGCCCTCCGCCGCATGACCCGCGCCCTGCTCGTGGCGCACCAGCACATGACGCACCTGATTCTGGCCAAACAGCGCGTCGTAGATCGGCAGAACCGCGCCGCCGGGATAACCGAACACATATTGGACGCCCTGGTCCTTCAGCGCCTCCACGATCATCTCGGCGCCGGTCATATGTTTGGCCATTGCATTTCTCCTCAAGCGCTCGGGGGTTCAGGGCAATAAAAAAGGCCCGCGAGGGGCCTGGGGTCATGCGCCGTTAGCGTGGAACCGAACCCTCAGGTCCGTCCACCTCGCGGCGCGCATCGTACAATAAGCTCACCCACGGAGGGCCTCGTTCAGCTTCGATTGGGCGCGAACATTACGGACACGGGCAATTTTCGTCAAGGCGCCTGCGAAAGATATTTTCGGGGCGCGGCTACGTGCTAGCACGCAGCTCCTCCGGAGGATGGCCCATGTCGCTGAATCGACCCCGCTCCGAACGGTTCGAGCGCGGCTTGAAGACGCGCCGCGAGGTGCTGGGCGACGCCCATGTCGAGCGCAGCCTCGACGCCGCGACCGACTTCAATTGGCCTTCGCAGACGCTCGCCACCGAATGGGCGTGGGACGAAATCTGGAACCGTCCCGGCCTCGACCGCCGTGCGCGCAGTCTCCTCAATCTGGGCATGCTCGCCGCGCAGAACCGGCCGCTCGAGTTCAAGGCCCATGTGCGCGGCGCAATTCACAATGGCGTCACGATCGCCGAGCTTCAGGAAATTCTGCTGCAAATCGGCGGCTATTGCGGCATTCCCGCAGCGATGGACTGTTTCCGCCTCGCCTCCGAAGTGCTGAAGGACATGAACCTCGCCTAGCCTGTCGGACTTAATTGAACAGGGACATTTTTTGAAGCGACTCAGGCGATTTGGGGATTCAGGATCGAGGCGTTGATTCTCTTTTCGCCACGGCCCGGGTCGGATGAGCAATTTCCGGACGATCGATCGAGAGACGCTTATCTGCTTCCGCCTTCGGTTGACGAGCGGCTTCCGGAGAAGCGCCTGGCGCGGTTCAGCGTCGAAGTGATCGACGGTCTCGATCTGGGCCGGATGAGCGGGGCCTATCGCGGCTCGGGCTCGACTTCGTATCCTCCCCGGATATTGTTAGGCCTGTTGGTTTACGGCTACGCGACGGGGGGTTCTCCAGCCGCAAGCGGGAACGGGCGAGCTACGATTCGGTGGCGTTTCGGTTCATTGCGGCCAACGATCATCCCGACCACGAACGAAAAGCGCCAAGCCGCGAACTCAAACAACGACCCCGAAAGCCAATCATAGATAGCTCAGTCCGACAGGCTGCTAGAACAGCGGCTCGACCGCCTTCCCCCGCGTGCCGCGCTTTGGCCGACGGGCGGACCACGCACGCAATGGTCGTCCTTTGACGACCTCTTTCATTCGGCGTCGATCGCGCTCTGTAGTCCGCCGTTTCTCCGAGGCGGAGCGGCCGGAGGCGGGATTGGCCGAGACCTGAAAGCTGGCGGCGATTTTGGTCGCCGACGTCGTCGGATACAGCCGGCTTGCGGGCGCCGACGAGGAGCGCGTCCTGGCGCAGCTTCGCGCGTTGCGCGGCGATTTGATCGACCCGACGATCGCCCGCTATCGCGGCCGCGTGGTCAAGGGCGTCGGCGACGGCGTTATCGTTGAGTTTCGCAGCGTGGTCGACGCCGTGCGGTGCGCTCTGGCGATCCAGGACGCCATGCTCGCGCGCAACGCGGCGTCTCCGGCAGCCCATCGCATAGAACTGCGGACAGGCATACATCTCGGCGACGTCGTCGAGGAAAGCGACGGCGACCTGATGGGCAACGGCGTCAATATCGCCGCCCGGCTCGAAGGCGTCGCCGAGCCCGGCGGCGTCTGCCTGTCCGGCGCCGCTTACGACCAGCTGCTTGAGCCGCTGAAGCCCGAGTTCGTCGACCTGGGCGACAGGACGCTGAAGAATATCGCGCGGCCGGTGCGCGTCTATGCGCGTCGCGGCGCGAGCGGCGCACAGCCCGCGCCGCATGGGCGTCCCGAGGAGACCTCGCGCCTGGCCCGTCTGAGCCTGGTCGTCCTGCCGTTCCTCAACATGGCGGGCGACGCGAGCCAGGATTATTTCGTCGACGGCGTCACCGAGAGTCTGACCACCGACCTCTCGCACATTAGCGGCGCCGTTGTGATCGGGCGAAGCACCGCCTTCGCCTACAAGGGCAAAAGCCTCGACGTCAGACAAATCGGGCGCGATCTCAACGTCAACTAGGCGCTGCAAGGCAGCGTTCAGCGCGGCGGCGAGCGGATGCGGGTGAGCGTCCAGCTTATCGACGCTATGACGGGACTACAGCTCTGGGCCGAAAGGTTCGACAAACCGATCGCCGACCTGTTCGACATGCAGGACGAGATTGTCGCGCGGCTGGCAGGACAACTGGGGACGCAACTGATCGCCGCGGAAGCCAGGCGATCGGTCGGCAAGCCGAGCCCCGATTCGATGGATTTCTACTTCCAGGGCATGGCGGGACTGCACAGAGGATCAAAGACGGGCGAACTCATGGATGAGACCCGGGGCGTTTTCCTGCACGCCCTCGCGCTCGACCCGACAAATATCGAGGCGATGGTCGGCTTGGCGCTCGTCGATGTGTTCGTCGGGGGAAACTTTGCGCCCGACGACCGCGGCGATCGCGTCGCGGCCGCCGAAACGCTGCTGAAGAAAGTGCTTTCGGCGGCGCCCAACCACGCACTCGCGCGTGTGTGGCTGGGACGCATCCTCATCGGCAGCAAGCGGGCTCTTGAGGGCAAGGCGGAATGCGAGCGCGCACGCGTTCATAGGATTGGCGAAGAACGCCATAGGCCGCGACGACGAGGCGAGGTCGGCGGCGCAGGCGGGAACGGCGCTCGACCCGCGCTTCACAATCGCCCGCTTTCGCGCCGGCGCCGCAAGCGACAATCCCGTGTTTCTCGCCCGCCGGGAGCGTATCTGCGAAGGTATGCGCCTGGCCGGAATTCCCGAAATGTGATCCTCGCCGACGGCGAGGCGACCCGACGAAGCGCGCTGACGCGCGCTCTCAGCCGTCCTCGCCTGCCTCGCCCGCGCTCGGGGTGGGATAGTGGAACGAGGCGTAGCGGATGATGAGCACCGCCAGCGCCATGATCAACGTGCCGCCGGCCAGGATGAGGATGCCGTAGCTGGGCGCGGATTCGTTCTGCACATAGACGATGAGGTGCCGCGTCAGCGCGGTGATGCCGACATAGATGAGGAAGCGCACCGGCATGTGATTGGTGCGGAAATAGATGCCGACCATCGAGCCGATTTCGAGATAGATGAACAGCAGCAGCAGATCATCCAGTTGCGCCGAACCGCGCGCCATCATGGACATAAACGCGTGGACGGCGGCCCACACCGTCGAGGCGCCGATGGCGAACAGGCCGACGAGATGGAACCCTTCCGACAGCAGGCTCCCAACCGGGTCGGCCATCCGGCGCAGACGCCGGCCAGTGATCAGCTTGAATTTCGGAATATCGGTCATCGGCGGCTCCGGCGAACGAAATTGAGTTTGCAGGGAAACCGCCGCCGCCTCAAGCCGCCCTACTCCGCCGCGCGCAAAAACCCGCCCGACTGGCGCCGCCAGAGCGACGCGTAGAGCCCGTTGCGGGCGATCAGGTCGCGATGCGCGCCCATTTCGACGATGCGGCCGCCGTCGAGCACGACGAGACGGTCCATCGCGGCGATGGTGGAGAGCCGGTGCGCGATGGCGATCACCGTCTTGCCGGCCATCAGTGTGGTCAGGTTTTCCTGGATCGCCTGTTCGATTTCCGAATCAAGCGCCGAAGTCGCCTCGTCCAGCACGAGAATCGGCGCGTCCTTCAGCATGACGCGGGCGATGGCGATGCGCTGGCGTTGGCCGCCCGACAATTTCACGCCGCGCTCGCCGACCAGCGTGTCGTAGCCCGTGCGGCCTTCGAGATCGACGAGATCGGCGACAAAAACGTCGGCATGGGCGGCGCGGGCGGCTGCGATCATCTCCTCCCGGCTCGCCTCCGGGCGTCCGTAGAGGATGTTTTGCGCGATAGAGCGATGCAGCAGCGAAGTGTCCTGCGTCACCATGCCGATTTTGCCGCGCAGGCTTTCTTGGCGGACAGTTGCGATGTCCTCGCCATCGACGAGAATGCGGCCGGCTTCGAGATCGTGGAAACGCAGCAGCAGATTGACCAGCGTCGATTTGCCCGCGCCCGAGCGGCCGACGAGGCCCACTTTCTCGCCCGGCGCGATATCGAGCGAGAAACCCTCGATCACGCCGCCGCCCTTGCCGTAATGGAACGTGACATTCTCGAACCGGATTTCTCCGCGCGGCGCGGCGAGCAACGCAGCATTCGGCGCATCGTCCACGAGGCGCGGCTTGGCGAAGGTTCGCATCCCCTCCTGAACCTGGCCCAGGCTGTCGAATATGCCGATGGCGGTCCACATCACCCAGCCGGACATCGTGACGATACGCACCGTCAGGCCGATGGCGACGGCGATGTCGCCCAGCGATAGGGCGCCGAGGCTCCACAGTTGAATCGAAAGCGCGCTGGCGACGACAATGACCACGCTGTTGCCGAGCGACACGAACAGATTGAGCCAGGTGATCAGCCGCGTCTGGCGCTGGAAGGCGGTCAAGTGCGCGGCGAGCGCGTCTTTCGCCTCGGAATCTTCGCGCTCCATGCGCGCGAACAGTTTCACCGTCTGGATATTGGAATAGGCGTCAACCACGCGGCCGGTGAGATCGGCGCGCGCGTGCGCCAGCGTCTCGGAACGGCGGCGGATGCGCGGCACCATCACGCACAGGACCGTGAGATAATAGCCGATCCAAAGGACGAGGGGGATCGCCAACCGTAAGTCGGCATGGGCGAGCACGGCGAGCGTGGTGAGCGCGAAGGTCGCGACAAACCACAGCGAATCGACGATCTGCACCGTGGATTCGCGTAAAGACGCGGCGGTCTGCACCACATTGGAGGCGATGCGGCCGGCGAAGTTGTTGGCGAAATAGCTCATCGACTGGCGCAACGCCCAGCGATGCGTCTGCCAGCGGATCAGGTTGGTGAAGCCCGGCGCGATCGTCTGCTGGGTGATGAGATCGTGGGCGAGGCTCGCCATCGGGCGGGCGATCAGCACCAGCGCGCCCATGGCGAGAAATGTCCAGCGATGCCGAGCGAAAACCTGCGTCGGCGGCGTTGAGCGCAGCATATCGATCAGCGCGCCGGAGAAGCTGAGGATCGTCGCTTCGATCAGCGAGATGACGAGGCCAAGCGCGACCAGCGCCGCCAGCAGGGGCCAGATCTGACGGCAATAGCGGATATAGTAAGCTAATATCGTCGCCGGCGGCATCGATTCGTCATGCGGGCGGAACGGGTCGATCAGGCGTTCGAACAGGGATAACATCGGCGGGGCTCCGCGACGCCGGGCGGCGTCGCTGCGAGGAATCGGCGCTCAGGGCACGCCCGCGAGCATAGCTCGGGTGGGCTCAGCCGCGCGAGACCCAGTCGAGCGCCTGCTCGATGCGGTCATTGCCCCAAAAGACCTCGCCGTCCGCGGTGACGCAGCACGGGGCGCCGGGAAGACCGAGCGAATGGGCCTCCTCGCAGGCGGATTTGAGCGCGGCCTTGATGTCGGCTGCTTCCGCCCGCGCCAGCGCCGCCTCCTCGCCGATCTCGCGAAGAAGCTCGGCGAGCAGCGCGCGGTCGGAGATTGCGCGCCCTTGCCCGAATTCGGCGGTGTAAACGGCGCGGCTGAACGCCGGGCGCTTGGAATCGGGCAGCGCCAACGCGACCCGCGCCGCCAGCAAGCTGTTTTGCGGAAACGGGTCGGGGCGCACCAGCGCAAGGTTCAGCGATTCGCAGACGCGCTGAAGGTCGCGCCACATATAGCGGCCCTTGGCGGGATAGATATTGAACGGCGAATCGCGCCAGCCCTGTTGCGCGAACAGCGGCCCGAGCAGGAACGGGCGCCAGCGCAGCCCCACGCCCCGCGCCGCGGCGAGCGGTTCGATCCGCATCGCGGCGGGATAGGAATAGGTCGAGGCGAATTCGTACCAGAAATCGAGCGTAGGCATGATCGCAGCTTAGCAGGAGCGCGACGCAGAAACAAAAAGTCGCCCTGCGTCCAGCGCAGGGCGGCCATGCCGAGATTGCTGTGGGAAGTTCGGCTTACTTGGCGGGTTCGGCGGCGGGCGCGTCGGCGGCCGGCGCGTCCATCTTGTCCATCTTCTTCGACATATGCTTGGCGTGATGGTGCTTCTTCGCCATGGAATGCTTGGCGTGATGCTTGTGCATCTTATGCTCCTTCATCGGCTTGGCGTCGGCCGCCGGCGCCGCGGTGTCGGCGGCGGGCGCGGCAGGAGCCGCGTCTTCGGCGAAGGCGGCGATGGGAGCGAAAGCGAGAGCGGCGGTCAAGCCGAACGCGGCGAGTATCTTGATCATTCGTGGCCTCCAGAATCGTTTCCAACTTGGGCGTCGGATCGTCGGCAGGCTTGAGCCGTCCGAGATGAATTGGACATGAACGGAAATTTGACGCGCTCGCCGCCGCGCGTTTAACGGATGGCTTGGAGAGCCGCCCATGTCGCATAATACGTTCGGTCATCTGTTCCGCATGACCACCTATGGCGAGAGCCACGGGGCGGGCATTGGCTGCGTGATCGACGGCTGCCCGCCGATGATCCCGCTCGACGTCGCCGACATCCAGGCCGATCTCGACCGCCGCCGGCCGGGAACCTCGCGCTTCACCACGCAGCGACGCGAGCCGGACGAAGCGCGTATTCTCTCCGGCGTGATGTTCGACGAGCGCACGGGCAAGCAGGTGACGACGGGAACGCCGATCGCGATCCATATCGATAACATCGACCAGCGCTCCAAGGACTACGGCGACATTAAAGACAAATACCGGCCGGGCCACGCCGATTACGTCTATGACGCCAAATATGGCGTGCGCGACTATCGCGGCGGCGGGCGCTCCTCGGCGCGCGAGACGGCGGCGCGGGTGGCGGCGGGCGCGGTGGCGCGCAAGGTGATCCCCGGTGTGCGGGTCCGCGCCGCGCTGGTGCAGATCGGCAAGCTGCAAATCGAGCGCGCGCATTGGGATTGGGACGAAGTCGCCCGCAATCCGTTCTTCACGCCGGACGCGGAGGCGGTCGGCAAATTCGTCCATTATCTCGACGCGATCCGCAAGGCCGGCTCCTCGGTCGGCGCGGTATTGGAAGTGGTGGCCGAGGGCGTCCCCGCCGGCTGGGGCGCGCCGATCTACGGCAAGCTCGACGCCGAGATCGCCAGCGCGCTGATGAGCATCAATGCGGTCAAGGGCGTCGAGATCGGCGACGGCTTTTCCGCCGCGGCGCTGACGGGCGAGGAAAACGCCGACGAAA
>JANLPL010000171.1:0-5513 GCA_031367195.1 Bradyrhizobium sp. | reverse complement strand
CTCATGCTGACAGGTTATGTCGTCTTTCCCTCCTGGCGCGTCCTCCTCGAAGCCCTCACAAATTCCACCATCCCGCCAGAACTCGTGAATATCCGCGATGGCCCATAAACCGAACGCGATGCGCTACTTTTGGAATTGCTGTACAACGATAAGGGACGTTATCAACGGGCAAAAATTGCTGCAATACGGGAAACGCGTTCTCGGGACCGAAGGTTTGGGTCCGGTGCCGATGGAAGGACTTTGGCAGGTCGCCCTGTCCCCCAATTTGGGCGCATTGCATCACTGTCTGGAAAGAAAGTATTTGAGAGAGCCATCGCCTTCGCCCGCGTTCCCCCTTGCATACGCCCGAAATCCCATCTCGAAGCTCATTTTTACTTTCCGTCTCTCGTAACCACTGAGATACGCCGAGTTTCGAGCGGTCGCAATTCCCGCCGCGGGCGTATTTCCGCCCAAGGGCGCAAGCACAGCCCATCCGCGCCTCACAAATACTTCTCCGCCTCCCGCCGCGCAAACGCCCGCATCTCCTCCCCATGCGCCGCCAGCCACGCGCGCACCCTCGGTGCGTCGCGTTTGCCCAGTTCGCGCAGCCACCAGCCGATCGCCTTCTGGATGAACCATTCGCGCTCCGTGACCAACCGTGCCGCCCAGCCGAGCATCCGCTCCGGCGAGCGGCCGGCGCGCATCCAGTCCAGCGTGAACACGAACGCGGCCCGGCGTGTCCATAGATGCGGGCTCGCGACCCAAAGCTCGACCTCGTCGAGCCGGGCGGGAACGGCGATCAGGCGCGGGCCGGCGGCGGCGGCGAAATTGTCGGCGATCGCCCAGCCGTCGAGTTCGCCCATGCGGGTGGAGACAAAGCGCCAGATCGTGGCGTCGGCGGCGGGCGGCAGCCGCGCCACCAGCCGCGCAGCGGCGATGCGCAGATCATAGATCGGCTCGCGCCACAAACCTTCCGCGATGGCGAGCTTTTCTTCCACGGGCAAGGGCCGCAGCGAACGGATATGCAAGTCGATTTTTGGGGCCGACAGGCCCCAATGCTCGCGCGACGATTTCATGTAGCGCTTTTCCTGAACCGCTCGCGCGGGGTCCGCATCGCCACGCAAAAGCGCGGCGAAAGCGGCGACGCTCGCGGACGGCTCAGGCCGTCCCACGGCTGAAGCGGTCGAACACGCGGCGGCGCAGCATTTCCATCGCCCCGGCCCTGACGCCTGCGAACAGGCCCTCGGCCCGCCGCGCGGGGCGGCTGTGCTTGCCGGCGTCGTCGCAGACGAACAGTCCGCGCGCCTGCGAGGTCGCCCACATCATCGGTGCGATCTGACGCAGCATGGCGTCGGCCTCGTCGGCGAGGAAGCCGGCCAACACTTCCGGCGCCGGGCCGAACACTTCCGGCAGCGAGTTCGACAGGCCTTCGTCGTGCAGCACGTCCCAGCGCGAGGCGCCGCCCATCACCGGCGTAGCCAACGCGAACACGACGCGGGCGACGCGGGTTTCGCGGATGGCGTAGGAGCAGAACGCGCAGGGCTCCATGTTGGTGTAAAGCGTGCAGCCGTCGAGCGCCGCCTTGCCGAGCTTGGCTTGCGCGGCGATGATGGCGCAAACCTCGGCGTGCCGCGTCACGTCGCGCGCCTCGCGCACGCCATTGCCCCGCGCGCTGATTTCGACGCCGTCGCGCGCGATCACCGAGCCGAACGGCAATTCCTTGCGGGTCGTCGCGTCGCGGGCGAGGTCGAAACAACGGCGCATCAGACGCGCGTCGGCGGAGTCCATCGGCAAGCTAGTCTCCGGAATGGGCGAGGCGGTCAACGATTCGCATCGAGCGACCCTATGACGAAAATCATTCATCCTGTCCGCTAATTATTCCGCAAGGTTCGGGCCAGCGGTCAGATCAGCTTCAAGGCCCGCAGCGAGGCGTGGCCCTGGCGGCCGACGATGATGTGGTCGTGCACGGTCACGCCGAGCGGCGCGGCGATCGAGATGATGTCGAGCGTCATCTTCACGTCCTGCGTCGAGGGCGTGGGATCGCCGGAGGGGTGGTTATGCACCAGCAGGACGGCGCTGGCCGCCAGCTCCAGCGCCCGCTTGACCACCTCGCGCGGATAGACGGGCGTATGATCGACCGTGCCGACGCCCTGCGCCTCGTCGGCGATCAGGCCGTTCTTGCGGTCGAGGAACAGCACGCGGAATTCCTCGTGATCCTCGAACGCCATCGCCGTGCGGCAATAGTCGATCACTTCCGACCAGGAGCCGAGCGAGCGGCGTTTCTTAACGAGTCCCTTGGCGAAACGACGTGCGCTCGCCTCGACGATCTTGAACTCCGCCGCCACGCCCTCGCTGACGCCTTCGACCTCCTTCAGCCGCGCGACGGGGGCGGCGACCACATCGGCGAAGGAGCCGAATTTCTTCAACAAATCCTTGGCGAGCGGTTTGACGTCGCGGCGGGGAATGGCGCGAAACAGGATCAGCTCGATCAGTTCGTAATCGGCCAGCGCCTCGTCGCCGGCCTCCAGGAAGCGCTTGCGTAAGCGTTCCCGATGGCCGTGATAATGCGCGGCCTCGTCGGTCACGAGGAGAGCGGCGGCCGGTCGAGACCCGCGGGCGACAAAGTGAACACCTCGACGCCGGTCTCGGTGACGCCGACGGTGTGCTCGAACTGGGCGCTGAGCGAGCGGTCGCGCGTCACCGCCGTCCAGCCGTCGGAGAGCACCTTCACCGCCGCTCCGCCGAGATTGATCATCGGCTCGATGGTGAAGAACATGCCGGCTTTAAGCGGCGCGCCGTCGCCGCGCTTGCCGGCGTGCAGCACGTTGGGCTCGTCGTGGAACAGCCGGCCAAGACCGTGGCCGCAGAAATCGCGCACCACCGTGCAGCGCTCCGCCTCGGCGTAAGCCTGGATGGCGTGGCCGATGTCGCCGATGTGGCCGCCGGGCTTGACCGCCGCGACGCCGCGCAACAGACACTCGTAGGTGACTTCGATCAGGCGTTGGGCGCGGCGCGACGGATTGCCCGCGACATACATGCGGCTGGCGTCGCCATGCCAGCCGTCGAGCACGAAGGTGACGTCGATGTTGAGGATGTCGCCGTCGCGCAACGGCTTGTCGTCGGGGATGCCGTGGCAGACGACGTGATTGATCGAGGTGCAGATCGAGCGGCGATAGCCCTTGTAGTGCAGCGGGGCCGGATAGGCGCCGTGATCGCGGCCGAACGCGAACGCGAATTCGTCGAGCGCGGCGGTGGTGACGCCGGGCTTGACCAGGGGCACGAGCGCGTCGAGCGCGCGCGCGGTGATCTGCCCGGCTCGGCGCATCCCCTCGAAGCCTTCCGGCCCGTGCAGCTTGATATGGCCGCTGCGGCGGCCGGCGACAGCGCTGGAGTCTACATAGGTCATGCCCCTCAATTATGCGGCTTGGGCGCGGCTTTCAATGGGCTCGTGCAATGGGCTCGTGCGACTTTGCGGCAGTCGGTGCGTCCCGTAAGATCGACGTGCGGCAACGCCCGCCAGGAGGCACTTGTCATGCTGCGGCTTACCGGTCCTGGAAAAATCCGCGATCTGGTCGTCTCCGGCCCGAAATTGGATCCGGCCACGACGATCATCTCCGTGCTTTACAATTTCGACATCGACGGCGATGCGGTGAAGCCGCAGCATCGGGAATGGCTGAAAGAGCATGTCGTGCCGCAGCTTGGCAATTCCGCGGTGAAGATCACCTTGCGCGGGGAGGCGAGCCGCAGCGGCAGCGACGACCACAATCTCGCGCTCTCGAACCGAAGGGTCAGGAACGTCGAAAATTTCCTGCGCGGTTCCGGTCCCGTCAGCGCGTCCCTCACCGTCGCCGCCTTCGGCGAGAAAGACGCCGAGGGTCGCGGCGAGGACGACAAGACCGAGGACGAGCAGGTCCGCGCCGTCATCGTCACCGTGGAGCAGTCCGTCCACCGCCTGGTGCCGCCGACCTTCGACTTCGAAGGCAATTTCATGGGCTTCGACGACACCGCCGACCCGCCCTGGCTAATGCTGCCGGCCGGCTCCAGCTCCCGGCTGATGCGGATCAACAACGGCGAGGGGCTGACGCTTGTTTCCAGCAATCCCGGCGTCGTGCGCGTGCGCTCGCCGTTCGGATCCTCGGACAAGCCGGTCGCGGTCAGCCAGCAGAGCCAGATTTTCCGGGTGCTGCCGGGGATCACGGCCGACGCGGTTATCTCGGCCGTCGACCGCTCCGGCAAGGCGCACGCAAAACTCGCCGTGTCGGTGCTGCGCCAGCGCACGGTGACCTGCGCTTTTCACTACGTGCGCAATCCCCGCTACGGCACGCGCGTGCGCAACCCCGGCGACGAGGTCGAATTTCTCGATTCGATCAACAATGTCTGGGGCTCGCAGGCGAATATCCTGTTCAGGATCGCGCCCGGCGGCGTGCGCGAACTCACGATGACCGAGGATCTCGGCGACAAGATCGACACCCGCCCCAAATTCGATCGCGTCTCCGCCCGCCGCATCCCCGGCGTGCAGTTCAATGTTTTTTTCGTGCGCGACGTGGAGGCGAAACCCGGGGAGACCGACACGGCCGGGTTCACCATCATCGGGCCGCCGGGGGACTGCCTGTTCGACGATTTTCGCGAGAGCGGCGACGACGCTTTCAAGCTGGTGCTCGCTCACGAGGCCGGCCATTGCCTGACGCTCGACCACAACACCCCGGTGGTTTCGAACAACCAGATGCTGATGCACGGCGTGGTGGTTAAGCCGTTCCTCACCAAACCGCAGATCTTGCAGGCGCGGCGGGCGGTTTTCGGCTAGCGCTACCGGCGACGCGATCGTCGTGGTACGGCTGCGCGCGAAACACCAGCCGAGCCGCCCATGTCCGACGCCCCCGTCACCGCCGCCATTCTCGTGATCGGCGACGAAATCCTCAGCGGCCGCACCAAGGACCGCAACATCGGCTATATCGCTGAATATCTCGCCCGCGTCGGCGTGGAGGCGCGCGAGGCGCGCGTCGTGCCCGACGTGGAGGACGAGATCGTCGCCGCCGTCAACGCCTTGCGCGCCCGCTACGATTACCTCTTCACCACCGGCGGCATCGGGCCGACGCACGACGACATCACCGCCGACGCGGTCGCCAAGGCGTTCGGCGTCGCAATCGGCGAAGACGCGCGGGCGCTGGCCGTGATGATGGAACGCTATACGGAGGCCGACCTGACGCCGGCGCGGCGGCGGATGGCGCGAATTCCCGTCGGGGCGGATCTTATCGACAATCCGGTTTCGAAGGCTCCCGGCTTCCGGCTCGGCAATGTGATCGTGATGGCCGGCGTGCCGAGCGTGATGCAGGCGATGCTGGACCACGCCATTCAAGGCGTGCAGGGCGGCGCTGTCATGCTGGTGGAGACTATCGAGGCGGAAAACCTGCCGGAGGGGCGCTACGGCGACGCTTTGGCCGAACTGGCGAAGGCCCGGCCGGAGGTTTCGATCGGCTCCTATCCTTCGTTCCAGGACGGGAAATTCCGCAACCAGATCGTCGTGCGCGCCCGCG
>JANLPL010000160.1:0-3173 GCA_031367195.1 Bradyrhizobium sp. | reverse complement strand
ATCGAGATTGCTCCGCTTGTGTTGGCCGACCGCCTGGACGCCATCCGACGCGATGGGGGCGCGGCGTTGATCGCGGTGGAGTGGGGCCCGCCGAGCGGCCTGGTGCTGGTGCATTGGTACCGCACCCTCGACGCCGATCGGCCCACCGCGCTGATCGTATCGCTGTATGTGGGGCCGGATAGCCGGCGACGCGGCATCGGCCGCGCTCTGCTCAAGGCCGCGTCGCAGGCCGCGCGAGTCGCGGGTTGCGGCGCGCTGGAATTATCCGCCGCGTCGGACGATCCGGCCTTGCAGGCGTTTTGCCGCGCGACCGGTTTCACGCAAGCCGGACCTCGGTTTGTCAGGGCGCTGCGCAAGGGTGGCTGACTGGCTGGCTGCGTCCTATCTTTCGATAGCTCATTAACTTGTCCGGTTTAGGTAGCACATCACGTATCCGCTCGTTTCTGTTTTGTCCTCTGGAGGAGCGGTGTCTCCGTCTGACATTTCCTGGTGAGACTGTCAGGACCATTTCCCGGCGCCGACCTGCCACGTCCGGTCGGGACGCGAGCCTCGCGGCTAGGGTGGGACGGGTAGATAGTTTTTTTGGACAGGCGAGCCTAAGCTACGAAGGCAGCCCATCCGGATCGTGAGTTCATGCCCGACTATCATCCGCCAGCCGACATTCTTGAAGTGCTCCAGCGCATCGAGTTCGAGGAAGCCCTCGAACCGGACGATCCTCGTCGTGTTGACACCCGTGAGGCACGGGGTAGCCAGCAGACCCTTGGCCGGCTGGCACGCAAGCTGGGGTTCTTGATGGGATCGGAACGTTTCCTTCCACCAAAGCAGAAGCACATTCTCTTCTTCGGCCATGTCGGTACCGGCAAGACCACGGAACTGAAGTTCTATTCGGCGGAGCTCAAACGCACCAAATATTTTTTACCAGTCGAGGTCGACGTCCCTGGCGTGCTGGACCGGAACAACCTGCAGTATGCCGACCTGTTGATGGCGATGGCGCATGCTCTTCTGCAAGCCCTGAAGCAGAAAGGCATCGAACTGCCCAAGGAGGGCATCAAAGAACTCGAGACCTGGTTCGAGGAGAAGGTCGCCACGCGCGCAGAGCTCGAAGAATTTACCTCCGAGGTCAAGGTCGGTGGCGAGGTTTCCGCCGGTTTGCCGCTGCTCGCCAAGCTGTTCACGAGTTTCAGCTCGGCTTTCAAGGCGAACGCGACCTACAAGGAGGAGTTGCGCCGAGTCATCCGCAACACCTTCACCCAACTGGCCGAAGCCTTCAATCGGCTCATCGGCAGTGCCGAAACAGCCCTCGCGAAGAAAAACCGCAAATTGGCGGTGCGTGTGCTGTTCGTGATCGACGGCACCGACAAGCTGCGCGCGGAAGATCGGCGGCGCCTGTTCGCCGAGGACACCGAGCTGCTTCTGGCCGTCGATACCCTTGCAATCTACACAGCACCGATCGCACTGAAATACGAAGACGCTCTTGTCGGCCGGCTCCCCGACCTCGTGCTGCCAATGGTCAAGCTGCAGGATGCTGACGGCGCCCGTTGCGAACCTGGATGGCAGGCGATGCGCGATATTCTCCTCAAGCGTGCCGATCGGTCCTTGTTCGACCGCGAAGAGGATATAGGGCGGTTGATAGAGAACAGCGGGGGTCATCCGCGCGAGATGCTGCGCCTGCTCCAGCTTTGTTGCGAGTTCGCGGAAGCGCTTATCGACGCGCGGGTCGTGGAGCAGTCCGTCGCCCAGCTAGCAAGCGAGTATCGGCGCCTTCTCCAGCCGGACGACTACACGCGCCTGGTGCAGATCGACCGCAATCCGCTGGATGTCGGGAATGATGAAGGAATCCGTCGCCTGCTCTATTGCCTGGCTCTGCTGGAGTACAACGATGGCACCTGGCGGCGCAGCCACCCGGTGATACGGACGCTGGAAGGCTATCGGCGCGCGGCGGCTGCTGTGCCGACGGAAACGTGACCGAAGCCGGCCGAACACAGTTCGCCGACGCCGAGCGGGACGCGAGCGCCGCTTTGCCGCCGGACTGCCTGCAAGGCTTCGCCCGCCTCACCAAGCTGGTCCGGGCGCGTCCGCACAAGTTCCAGCTTCTGATCATGGATTGCCGCGACGAAATTCTGCGCGAGCAGCTGATCAAGGACCTGGACGAATTCCTGCTTGGTTCCGGCGGTCGCACGGCACGGCTGCCGTTGAACGTCGGGGACCATCCCGATTTCGCCGCCGTCGAGCGGGCGATGACGCTAGGCGCCGAGACGAATGCCGCGATCCATGTGACAGGTGGTCCCGCTTGGTTCGATACCCCCCGGTGGGAGGAATTCAACATCAGGCGCGAGGCCGTCGCGCATGAGGTCAGGACAAGCCTGCTCCTATGGCTCGACGAGGACGCCATCGCGGATCTGGCCAGGGTCGCGATCGATCTCTGGGCCTGGCGCACGTCCGTCATCACGTTCACCACGGCGCCACAACGGCTGGCCATACGCGAACCCGACATCAGGGATATCGACGACCGCACGCGGGACGAACGCGCGGCGCGGATCGAATTCCTGCGCCTGACCCTGCTGGAGCCTGACCTACCCGACGACATGCGGGTCGGGTTTGGTCTCGAGTTGGGCGATCTCGCGGCCAGCCTCGGTCGGGTCGCCGAAGCGGAATCGGCATATCGGGCCGCGGCCGCGGCAGCGGCGGACGAACACTCCCGCACGGTCGCCATGGGCCGGGTCGCCGACATCCTTCAGGCCCGCGGCGCGCTCGACGAGGCCCTGCGCATCCGCCGCGAGGAGGAGCTGCCCGTCTATGAGCGCCTCGGCGACGTGCGCTCCGTCGCGGTGACGTTGGGCAAGATCGCCGACATCCTTCAGGCCCGCGGCGCGCTCGACGAGGCCCTGCGCATCCGCCGCGAGGAGCAGCTGCCCGTCTATGAGCGCCTCGGCGACGTGCGCGCCCGCGCGGTGACTTTGCATAAGATGGCGGAATCCCTGTTTGAAGCTGGGGGGCTGGACGATGCGCGGGCGCCGGAGATTTACGCCGCGGCTTCGGAAGCATTCGCGATCGTCCGCCGACTGAAGCTCGCTGACGGCGTCGCCCACACAGGGACACTGCTTGCACGGATTCTTGGAAGGGTTGGCCGGATCGATGAGGCTCTCCCCATCCTCGACGAGGCAGAGGCAGGA
>JANLPL010000118.1:0-15927 GCA_031367195.1 Bradyrhizobium sp. | reverse complement strand
CCGCTCGGAAAAGCGCGCCAGCAGCGCCGAGATGTCCCCGGCTCGCACGGAATGCTTCGATATCTTCTCGCCGGAACCCGGCGACAGCGATGGGATCAGCCAGATCGAGCGGCTGAGTTCCAAAGAGACGAAAATGGCGGCAAGATGGGTTTGGAGAGCGCTCGGCGCTTCGGCGCGGTCGGCTGCGATTGGCATGGTCGTCTCCAGAGTGGATGGTTTCGCAACCTCACTCTGCCAGAGCGTTGGTCGCTATCCACCTCCCCATGGGGTCCCATTTCACACGATCCCGAAGATTTGGGTGAAGAGGCTGTTTTGGCTGAGCAATTCCGCGTATTTTTCGAATAAGGGCCGCAGCCATTGTTCCTTCGTGTTGGGGATGAGTTCGTAGAGCATGCATCCCTGTCGGAATAGCGAATGGACACGGCGCCTGGCGGTGTTGTTTCGCAGTTCGCTCATGCCCATGCCAAAGCGCAAATCCTTTGTGACGCGAAGGCTTGGTTCGATGATCCAACGTTTGCCGTAGAGCGCGACGATCTGCCCAGTCAGGAGCGCGCCGTCGCTGGCGGCCAGACGCCAGGCCTCGTTCACGCCCCGCGCCTTCACGCACACCGCCGCGCCGACCTAACCCCTTCGGGCGGCAGCGCTTTCAGACGCGACAGGCAGGCGTCCTCGAAGTCGTGGCGCTGGGTCTTCAATTCGTCCTTGTCGACCGTGCGCCAGATGAGCGGCGTGGCTCGTCCTTGGTTGGTGACCAGATGCAAAGCGAGCGTCGATTGGTTGTCGGCGTCGAAATCGGTCCCATCCATCGCCACGACGATCTCGCGTCGTTCGCCCACGACTTCGCGCACCCACGCGGCGAAGCGCGCTATTGGTCAGTGAAAGAACGCGCTCGATCGGTTGCGACAAAGCAGAACGCGTCACATCTGAACAGGCGGTCACAAATCAGGGGTCCAATTCACTCTGCGCTCTCGTCCGGGAGACATACGAAAATATCATCGACGCACGTCAAAGCGCAGGGCGCTGCTTGATCAACGACGCAGATCGAATTCGATCAATCGGAACCAGAGAATCGACGTGTGTCAGAAATTAGAGGGACTGGTATAAGCGCCGCGCGCCGGGTATTCGCGGAGTCGAGGAGATCGTGGTCGATGTGCGTGAAATGTGGTTTCCCGGGCGGCGCGGCGGAAGGGATGGACCCCGGCGCGCTCACTTGGCGCGACCGAGAGCGCGCCAGGGCGGTTCGGCTGAGCATCCTTCAGGCGATACTCCGGCCCCATGGCGCCACGGCGGAGGAATCGGCGCTGGCTTCGTCCCTGCGTTTGTCCTCAGCCGGCGGCGAGGCCTGGGTTTCACGAAGCCCGGACGACCTTTGGCCGCTGGTCGATCGCTTGCTGGGCGCGCCGTTGGACCCGCTGGCGCCATGTTACACCCAAACCGAAACGGCGGCTCGGTGAGCATTGCCGGACCGCCGTTTCGCCTGACGGTCATTGGCGGGTTTCTCGGCGCGGGCAAATCGACCTGGCTCCGACATCAGATCCGCGGCGGCGTTTTCCAGAACGCCACTATCTTGGTGAACGAAGCCGCCGACAGCCCGGTGGACGAAATTTTGCTGTCCGACGCGAGGCGGCTTTCGGTTTTGGCGGGCGGTTGCGCCGGCTGTATCGGCCGCGACCGCCTGATCGCGGTCCTGACCGATATTTGCGCGCGCGCCGAGGGTCAAAGGCTGGACGACGCGAACTCGGACCATCTCGTCCTTGAGACGAGCGGCTTGGCGAATCCAACGGCGATCGTAGAGGCGATTCGCCTCGACCCCTTTCTTTCCCGGCGGATACGAATCGGCGAGGTCGTCGTCCTCGTCGACGCCCTGCATGGGCTTCGGGGACTGAGGGAGGAATCGCTTTGTCGAATTCAGGTCGCGGCCGCCGATTGCCTGATCGTGACCAAAGTGGACGCGGCCGAGACCGAACCGATCGGGCGCCTAATCGCGACGCTGAGAAGTCTCAATCCGCAAGCGCCGATCTTTGGCGGCGCTCACGGCGTGGAGGTCAGCTTACCGCCCGATGACGATTTGGAGCCCGACGTCTTGCCGGAGATCGCGCAAGCGGAAGATCATTCCGCCATTTTCGCCACGACGCTCGAAATCGATGCGACGATCGACTGGACGATTCTCGACTTCTGGGTCTCGGCCCTGCTTTACGCGCGCGGCTCGGACGTGCTTCGCATCAAGGGCGTCGCGCGCGCGCCGGCTGGCCGCATTCTGGTTCAGGCCGTGGGCGGCCGGACGCTGGCGCCGGTTCTCCTTCCCGACGAACTCGCCGCCGGCTCAAAGGCAAAGGACTCGCTGGTGATAATTGGGCGCGGATTTCGCGCCGAGGATTTGAGGCGATCCTTGAGCTATTTCGCCCGCGCCGGACGGGAGGCGCCGCGAGCGGCCGAATTCCGGGGCCTCAGGGGATTTGGCCGCGCGCCGACGGACCTGTAAGTTATTATCGGGCAGGATCGCCCTGGATATCAAGCTTCCTGATGTCCAATACGAGTATTTATAATTTTCATTCGCCTCAAGCTCAGCCCTATTCTCCTCTCTGGCGACAAAAAAGACTCGCGTCATTCCCTCGCGCCGAACTCGATCCGTCAGCCAAAGCCGTTTTCCGCCGCCAATGCGGAGCGCGGCGCGGATGTTTCGGTTGCGGGGAACGACGAGTCTGGCGCGATGTCAATCCGTGGGCTCCGCATCCGACGGGTCATAAGAACAAAGCAAGGGAGAAAACAATGCAGGGATTGGGAAGATCGCTTATCGGCGCCAGCGCCGCCGTTCTGATGAATCTCGCCGTCAATCCGGGCGCTCTCGCCCAGGACGCGAAATTCGCCAACATCGACGTCGCCCCCACCAAGGTCGGCGTCATCGCCGACATGAAGGACATGAAAGAGTTCTGCGGGACCAAGAAGATCAGGGTCGCGCTATCGGACGGTTACGGCGAGAACTCCTGGCGCAAGATCACCCGCGCCGAGTTCGAGGACGAGGCCTCCAAGTGCCCCAACATCGCCGAGGTGCGCTACACCGACGGGCAGGGCAATCCGCAAAAGCAAATCTCGGACATTCAGGGCCTGATCGCGCAGAAGTTCGACGTGATCCTGGTTTATCCCGACGGCGGCGAAGCGATCCTGAAAGCGATGACGCAGGCGACACAGAACGGCGTCGCCGTCGTGACCTATGACGTCGGCGAGCATTTTCCGGGCACGCGGGGCAAAGATTATCTCGACGTGACGACGGAAAGCCTTGTTGGCGTCGGAACCACGCTGGCGGAATGGACCGTCAAGCAGCTTAACGGCGAGGGCAATATCATCGTGCTCGGCGGCACGCCCGGCAATCCGACGAGCGCTGCGATGGCCGTCGGCTGGAAAGCGGTATTTGCGAAGGCGCCGGGGATCAAGGTGCTCGAAGGCCCCGTCGACACCAACTGGGATCCCGCGGAATCGCAGCGCGTCATGGGCAGCATGCTCGCCAAATATCCCAAGATCGACGCCGTCATGAGCGACTACGGTCTGGGTTCGATGGGCGCGCTGCGGGCATTCGTGGCCGCCAACCGCAAGATCCCGCTCTGGCCCGGTCAGGACGCCAATGAGCTTGGCTGCTTCTGGCAGGACCACCATGCCGACAACGCGAACTTCAAGCTGGCCACGGTATCGGCGCGCACCTGGCTCGTTCGCGTAGCGCTGCGCAAGGCGGTCGGCGCCGTGCAAGGCGTCAGCGACACCGAGCCCAGCATCATCACGCTGCCGTTGGTCGAGGACAGCGCCTCCAACGATCCGAAACTGGCGCCCAAATGCGATCGCGCGCTGCCGCCGGACGCGATGTTGTCGACAATGCTGTCCAACGAACAGATGAAAAAGCTGTTCGCCAAGTAAGCTCCTAAGTTACGCCGCGTCGAGTGAACTCCAGATGGAAGTTCCAAACCGCGAACACGAATTCGGCCGGGGGATGCGGCGTCTCCCTGGCCGGCCTCGGAAATGGGGCCTCACAAAATCCGACGCCCCAGGCGTCGGATATTTTCGTTTGGATCAGTCTATTTCTGGGCGGGGGTGGGGTTTGTGCTGATGGACTATACAAGCGGCGAAACGACGCAACCCAGGGGTCCGGAAGAGCCAAAATCGACATCGACGCTGGTAAGGCCGGCTGGAAGGTCGCTGCCGCTCGCCGGCAAGGCGGCGATCGCCACGGCGGCGCTACTGGCGGTCGGAATGTTGATCGCGCCCAGCGCGCTCTCGGCCAGCGCTTTCCTGTCGATGCTCCCGTTCGTTGCGATCCTCGCTGTCGCCTCAATCGGCCAGCATCTCGTCATTCAGCAACGCGGGCTCGACATTTCTATCGCCGGCGTGATCTGTTTTGCCGCGGTGATCGTGACCGCGTTGCCGCGCTCCGGGGCCGGCGTGCTGGCCGTCACGGGCTACGTGATCGCGGCGCTGGCGATGGGCCTGACCTCGGGCGCCGTCACGGGCGTGATCGTCACGTTCCTCAGAGTGCCCCCGCTCGTCACCACGATCGGCGTCAACGCGGTTCTGCTCGGCTTGACGTTGATGGTTTCCCACAGCATTCCCAGTCAGGCGCCGCCGGCCTTGGCGGAATTCGCGCTTGGCATCACGCTGGGCGTTCCCGATACGGTCTGGATCGCGGCTTTGCTGGCCGCCGTGGCGATCTTCGTCCTCGAGCGCACCGTTCTGGGTCGCCGCTTCATCGCGGTCAGCGTCAGCCCGGCGGCCGCCCATGCGGTCGGCATTCCCGTCGAGATTTATCGCGTCGCCACCTATATGGCGGCGGGCCTCTGTTATGCGGCCGCTGGCGTGCTGCTCGCCGGTTTTCTCTCCGTCCCCAACATTTTCTGCGGCAATCCCTATATCCTCGCGAGCGTCGCCGCCGTTGTCGTCGGCGGCAATTCCGTGGCGGGAGGCGCGCGCGGCAGCTTATTGGCGACCATTATCGGCACATTTTTTCTCACTTTTCTGAGTCAGCTGGTGCTTTCCGCCGGCCTCGAACGTTCGATGCAGAACGTGGTGCAGGCCCTTATCGTGATCGGCGGCGTCGCGCTGCCTGAAATCGCCCGCCGCCTGCGTCGGTCGGACCCTGCGTCCGCGCCCGGCGAGACTCCTGTCGAGACACGATCGACGGTCGCGGCGGCGTCAAATTCGGTGCGCGCGCCGTTACTGGAGTTCGCGGGCATAGTTAAGAATTTCGGCGCCGTGCAAGCGTTGCGCGGCGCTGATCTCGTCGTCTATCCCGGCGAAGTTCACGCCATCGTCGGGGAGAACGGCGCCGGCAAATCCACCCTGATCGGGGTCGCCTCCGGCATCCTGAAAGCCGATGCGGGCGCAATTTTTTGGAAACGGAACCCGATCGGATCGGAGGACGCCCGCGCGCGTCGGGAGCGCGGCATTTCCGTCGCCTATCAGCATCCCGCACTCGCCCATGATCTCACGGTGCTGGAGAATTTGCAGCTCGTCGCGCCCGACCTGGTTGGGCCGCAAGGCGCCGCTGAAGCCGCCAAGCTCATCGCGCTGGCGGCGACGCCTCCATTGCGGATGAATGTGAACCGCCGCGTCGAGGAACTTTCGCTCGCGCAGCTTCATGTCGTCGAGATCGCGCGCGCCCTGGCGAGCCATCCCGAGGTTCTTATTCTGGACGAACCGACCGAGCCATTGCAGCAAAGCGATGTGTCGCACCTGTTCGCCATGATTCGAAACCTCAGGGATAGCGGCATTGCGATCATTTATGTCTCGCATCGCTTGCATGAGGTGATAGAACTCGCCGATCGCATTTCGATCATGCGCGACGGTGAGATCGTCGAGAGCCGTCCCGCGGGCCAGTTTTCGATCGAGCAGATCGTGACGCTGGTCGTCGGCCGCCCGCTGGGTCAGGTTTTTCCCGCCAAGAGCCGCGAAGCGAAAGATGTCGCCCTCGACGTCGGCGGCCTGAGCGGGGACGGCTTCTCGGGCGTCGATCTGACGGTGCGCGCGGGCGAAATCGTTGGGCTGGCCGGAATCGAGGGTGAGGGGCAGCGCGAATTCCTGCGCGCGCTGGCGGGCGTCGACAGCCGCGACTCCGGGGAGATTTCGATTCAGGGAAGAGTCCTCTCCGCGACCACCGCCGCCGGATTCCGCGCCGCGGGCGTGGGCTTCGTCTCCGACGATCGCCATAGCGAGGGCCTGTTCCTGAACCTCTGCCTACGCGAAAACATCGGCGTCGGAATACTGGCGAAACTGTCGCGATTCCTGCTCCTGGATCGCTCGCGCGAAGCCCGGGTCAGCAACGACGTTCGGGAGAGTTTGCGGGTGCGGGCGCCGTCGATCGAAACCCTGATCTCCGATCTCTCCGGCGGCAATCAGCAAAAAGTCCTGTTCGGCCGCGAGATTTCGGCAGGTCCAACCGCGTTGTTGGTGGATGAGCCAACCAAAGGCGTCGACATCGGCGCCCGGATGGAGATCTATCAGCAATTGCGCGCGCTCGCCAACCAGGGAATGGCGGTCGTCGTCTCGTCCTCCGATGGCGTCGAACTCGAAGGCCTCTGCGATCGCGTGCTTATTTTCGCTCGGGGGCGCGTCACCCGCGAGCTCACAGGCGCCGACGTGACGGATACGAACATCACGGAAGCCAATCTGACGGCGACCGTCTCGCGCGCGCCGGTGCGGGCCGGGCTCGATAGAGCTGGTTGGAAACGCGCCCTGAGCAGCGATCATTTTCCCGCGCTCATTCTCGCCGCGGTCACGGCCGGCATTCTGTTGATGACGAACGGCTTGAACGAATATTTCCTCACCGGCTTCAACATCGCACAGATGCTGGCGCTGCTGGCGATCCTGAGCTTCGTCGCGATCGCGCAGTTCGCCACGATCATGGTTGGCGGCATCGATCTATCCGTCGGTCCGCTCGCTGGCTTCGTTGTTGTCCTCGCCTCGTTCGTTTTGCCCAGCGGCGCCACGCCGCTCGGCCTGCTCGGCGGAACCGCGCTCATCATGGCGTTTTGCATCGCCTTTGGCTTCGCGCAAGGCGTCCTGACGACGACGCTGCGCCTGCCCTCGATCGTGATCACGCTGGCGTCGTTCATCGGCCTTCAGGGCCTTTCACTGCTGTTGCGCCCGCGTCCGAAGGGCGCGATCAGCAACACGCTGTCAGACATTTTCGGCTTCCCGGTTCTGGGCGTCCCCGCCGGCATGGTCCTGGCGCTCGTCGCGGTGGCCGTGTTCGAATGGACGCTGTATCGGCGCGCGTTCGGCCGGCGTTTGCGGGCGGTCGGCTCCAATCCGCAGGCCAGCGTCAGGCTCGGCGTCGACAGCGCCCGCGTGACACGCTTCGCCTTCATGCTTTCGGCGGCGCTGTCGGGGGTCGCCGGTTTGATGCTTGCCGGGCAGATTGGCATCGGGTCCGGCACGACGGGCGTCGACTTCTCGTTGATGAGCATAACCGCCGTAGTGCTGGGCGGGGTCAGCGTTGCGGGCGGTCGCGGCTCGGCTTTGTGCGTGCTGTTTGGGGCGTCGCTGGTGCAGGCGACCACGAGCGCGTCTTCGTTCCTGAATGCGGATTCTTCCTGGCAATATTCCGTCGTGGGCGCGACAACGTTGATCGCCGCAAGTTTGTTCAGTCTGGCCCGACGCAGAGGCGGGGCGCGACATGCAATCTGACAAATGTCAGGCAATGGGAGGAGAAGAATATGAAGACCAGCCATGATCGCATTTTGACCACGCATACCGGCAGCCTACCGCGCTCGAAAGCGCTGTCGGCGCTGCTTGTGAAGCGTGAACAGCGCAAGGCTTACGACACGGCTATGCTTCAGAGCGAGATCGAGCGCAATCTCGATTTCGTGGTCAAAAGTCAACGCGAATGCGGCGTCGACATCGGCAACGACGGAGAAACGCCGCGCGTCGGCTTTTCGACCTACACGACCGAGCGAATGAAGGGTTTCGGTGGCGAGTCGCGTCGAAAGCCCACGCTCGACGCGATCAAATTTCCGGGCTTCGCGGATTTCATGACGCGCCAGATCGGCGTCTCCGAAGATCTCGCCAAAGTCTGGAACGCGCCGCAGGCGGTCGGCAAGCTCGAATACGACCCCACGCTGACCGAGGCGAAAGAGGAATCGGCGTTGATGAAAGCGTCGCTGGCGCGAACCGGCGCTGAGTTCACCGAGCTTTTCATGTCGGCGGCCTCGCCCGGAATCGTATCCACGACCATGCTGCTTTCGCCCGATAATCCGGCCTACAGGACCGACCGCGATTATGTCATGGGCATCGCGAAGGAGCTCAAGAAGGAATACGATTATATCGTCAGTCAGGGCTATGTGCTGCAACTCGATGCGCCGGACCTGGCGATGGAGCGCGTGATCATGTTTGGCGATCAACCGCTGAACGTGTTCCTGGATCGGGTCGCCCTGCACATAGAGGCGATCAACGTCGCCGTGGCGGACATTCCGCGCGACCGCGTGCGGTTGCATGTTTGCTGGGGCAATTGGAACGGCCCGCATCAGGACGATGTCGATATGGCCGATCTGTTGCCGATTCTGTATCGCGCCAAAGTGGGCGCGCTCTCGATCCCGATGGGCAATCCCCGCCACGAACACGAGACCGAGGTGTTCCGAAAACTGAAGCTCCCGCCCGAAATGCTGTTGATTCCCGGCGTCATCGACGTGACGACGAACTATCTCGAACATCCGGAAGTGGTGGCGAACCGCATTTGCGCGGTGGTGAGCGCAGTCGGAGACCGTGAGCGCGTGATCGGCGGCACGGACTGCGGTTTCGGCACATTCGCAAGCTACGAGTTTATCGCCGAGGATGTTGTCTGGGCGAAACTCAAGGCCCTATCGGACGGCGCGGCGGTCGCGAGCAAGCGCTTGTGGGGTTGAGCCTGATTGGTTCCACTTAAGTTTTGATCCGCCCCGGAGCGCTGACGAGCGCTTCGGGGCGAAAGTTTCGCTTTTGGAGGGCTCGCTGCTGCGGGGGTATTTCGAGTCCGACACATCGCCAGCCAATGACCTCGTGAAGCGCGAAGCCGGCCTCGACACCGTGCGGCCTTTTCCCTCGGCGCGGCCACTCGCAGACGCGCCGCCGTCAAATCTCGTCGATCGACAGCTATCGCGCGACCGACCGATCCGGCTCCCCAATCGCAGCCCGCATCGATCCAGAAATTCGCCGATCTGGGAATCCTCTTGGTGAGTCAAATCGCCATGCCATTGGTATTACAGCGCCAAGTCGAGGAAACGTTGGCGGGCGGCGGGACAGTTCGCCAACGAAAATCAGATTGGATGTTGGCTGGATTTGTGGAAGGTAGGGCCTGGACCGGGATATTATGAAGCTGCACGGTCTTAGAAATTGAATCCCGGCAGCGGCGGCGCCTCACACCATCGGCGACCATGAGCGAATAGGAGCCTTGAACATGTCGGCTGACGGAGACGCCAAGAAGCGCGAATTGAGGGGGCCGCGGATACCGAAGCCGGCCAGCGCGAAAGGCGCGAATTCGGCCCTGACCCGCGCCGTGAACGAGACAATTGGACGGCGTCTGGAGGCTCACTACCGGGCGCTGGCGGCAGAGCCGCTTCCTGATCGGTTCACCGTGCTGCTCGCTGAATTGCGCGCCAAGGAACTCAACAAATGAGATCGCCGGGTCAAGGCGATGCTTCGATGTCGGATACCGACCGATTCAGGGACGGGCTGGTCAATGAGATGCCCAACCTACGCGCATTCGCGATTTCATTATGCGGCAATGTAACGCAAGCCGACGATCTCGTTCAGGAAACATTGCTGAAAGCCTGGTCAAACGCCAGTAAGTTCGAAACAGGGTCCAATCTTCGCGCCTGGCTGTTCACGATTCTGCGCAACACGTATTTTTCGCTCTATCGTCGAAAAGGGCGCGAGGTCCAGGATAGCGATGGGCTTTACGCCAATCGAGTCGCCACGGTCGCGCCACAGGAAAGCGCGATGGAAATGCAGGAATTCCGCGTCGCGCTGGCTAAACTTTCTGAAGAACACCGGGAAGCGTTATTGCTCGTCGGGGCGTCCGGTTTCTCCTATGAAGAAGCGGCGGCGGTATGCGGCGTTGCGGTGGGAACCGTCAAGAGCCGTCTGAACAGGGCCCGCGCCAAACTCGCCCAATTGTTGGGAATCCGCGGACCCGAGGATATCGGCTCTGGCCAAATTTCCGACGCGGTCGTCAAACGTTTCGACGGCGGCGGTCTCGGGTGACTGTCTTGCCGCGCGGAGATGAGCCGAATATTTCGAGGAGACCGCTGCGGGACACGCTGCCGGCGCCCCTCGTTCGCCTATGTTCTCGTCCGCGCCGCGCGCCGCAACGCGCCCAAAACGCGGCGTCCCAACCGCAGGCCGAACGCAGACCCAGGACAACCCGAGCCCGCCAGCGCAAAAAACGCAACGGGCGCGCTCGTCTATGCAACCACGACCTATGATAATTGAACGAGCCTCAACGATGCCTTTCGGCGGTTGAGAAATGCGGGCTGGACACCTTCGCTCTAGCGCGCGCTCAACGACTGCTGCACGGCGTCGATGAACCGCTGCGCGCGCCGGGCGTTGGCGCCGAAATCGTGGCGGCCTACCCGCGAGGCGGAGCGGATGTCGATCTGCGCTTTCGGCCCCTGCGCCCGCACGCGGATGGCGACGTCGTCGATAAAGCCCAGAAACAGCGAGCGTTCGGTCGCATCAATATGCCCCTCCGCCTCGCCGCGCAGGTTCGGCGGGTTCGCATCGACGATGCGCCAGCCCAGGTCCTTGGCGATGCGGATCGCCATGCGGTAGGCCTGATCGGGTTCGAGGTCGATCAACATCGGCTGCAGGCCGGGATAGGCCGCGTGCTGCGCGGCCTCGATCTCCGGCCCCGGCGTCGGGGGCGTCCAGCTTCCCCGCGCCTCGCGCGCTTTCAGCGAGATCATGTAACGGGGCGGCGCCTTGAAGTCGGTCGTCACCTGGCTGATGCGCGGCAGCAGCGCCGCCTGAACCGTGAGATAGGCGGGATAGGCGATCAGCGCGCAAGCCAGCGCCGCGCCCGCGACAGCCTGCGCCACCCCGCGCCGCCCGGTGCGCCAGATTTCGACCGCCGCCGCGCCGGCCAGCAACAGCGCGACCCCGGCGAGCAGCAGTCCCGCCGCGAACACCGCAAGCGCGCCCAGCGAATCCTGGCCCCCACTCGCGCGCGCCGCGACCATCGCCGCCAGCGCCGTCAGACAGGCGAAAACGGCGACGCGGCGGCTATGGACCGCCGCGCGCGAAACCGGTTCTTCGAGGATCAGGCGACGCATGCCGCCCTGCGTGGCGACGCGCTACTTGGCGGCGCCGGCGCCCTTTCCGGCGAGCTGGTCATGCGCGTTGATCTGGCCGCTGACGTCGCTGAACACTTTCGAATCGTCGCCGAGCACAGCCGATGGCATACAGACGGGGTCGCAGGAATAGGACTCGCGCGAATTGCCGCGCTGCACGACGAGCACATGTCGGGTCGGCTCGACGTGGATCTGCTTCTCGTCGATCAGATTGCCTTCCGCGTCGAGCGCGATCAGATTGGTGCGGCCATAGCCTTTGCCGGTGACTATCATGCCCGTGCCGTTCTTCAACGTCGTGATGTCGGCGATGGCGGGGTTGCCAATGATGACCGTCGAGGTGTTGGCCGGCAATTTGGCGACTTGGGCCTGATCGACGGTGATCCGCAATATGTCGTCTGGCGCTGCCGCGCTGGCGGCGGCGGCGGAGGCGATCAGCGCGAGGACGGCGAGCGCGGTGCGAAACATGACGAACCCTTTGCGAGGGGCAGGCTCTCAACATCCTGCCGAAAGGTCAACTTCGCCATACTTCATCCTAAAATGGTGAAAGAACCGTCAACTTACGTTGGGCCCTGTTGCCGCGAGGGCCAGTTTGTCGCCATTCGGCGTTGAAAAATGAGAGCTGCCTTCGCCCAACCTTGTGGCCGCTCAATCCTCCAGCGCACGCGCTTCCTCCGGCAGCATGATCGGCACGCCGTCGCGGATGGGATAGGCGAGCTTGGCCGCGCGGCTGACGAGTTCCTGCCGCTGCGGATCATAGCTCAGCGTCGCCCGCGTCACGGGGCAGACGAGCATCTCCAGCAGACGCGGATCGACCCGTCGCGGTTCGCGCGAAGGGACAGGAAGATCGGCGTCTTCGCTCATGCCGGCTTCCACTCGGGATAGTCGGTGTAGCCTTTGGCGTCGCCGCCGTAATAGGTCGCCTTGTCGCCCTCGGCGAGCGGAGCGTTGATCCTGAGGCGCTCGACCAGATCCGGATTGGAGATGAAGGGGCGGCCGAAGGCGATCATGTCGGCGCGGTTCTGCGTGATCGCCTCGATGGCGAGCGCCCTGTTGTAGCCGTTGTTGGCGATATAGGCGCCCGAGAACGCCCGGCGCAGCGCGAGGAAATCGAACGGCGCGACATCGCGAGGGCCGGCGGTGGCGCCTTCCACCACGTGAATAAAGGCGAGGTTGCGCTCGTTCAGCGCCGCAACGAGCGCGCCGAACAGAGAAGCCGGGTCGGAATCGGCGATGTCGTTGGCGGGGCTGACGGGGGCGATGCGAAGTCCGACCCGCGTCGCCGGCCACACCTTCAGCACCGCGTCCACTACTTCGAGCGCGAAGCGCAGGCGGTTCTCGATGGGCCCGCCATATTCGTCGTCACGCTTGTTGGTCCCGTCGCGCAGGAACTGGTCGATCAGATAACCATTGGCGCCATGAAGCTCGACGCCGTCGAAGCCGGCGCGGCGCGCGCATCCCGCCGCATGGGCGTAGTCGGCGACGATGCCGGCGATCTCGCCGATCTCCAGCGCGCGCGGCGCGGAGGTGTCGACGAACACGCCGCTTTCGATGAAGGTCTTGGTCTTGGCGGGAATCGCCGACGGCGCGACCGGCGCGCCGCCGTTGGGTTGCAGCGAGCTGTGAGAGATGCGGCCGACGTGCCAGAGTTGCAGGAAGATATGCCCGCCGTCCTCATGCACCGCATCGGTGACGAGCTTCCACGCTTCGACCTGCGCTTCGGTGAAGCATCCCGGCGTCCAGGCGTAGCCCTGGCCCTGTTGGCTGATCTGCGACGCCTCGCTGAACAGCAGGCCCGCGGAATCGCGCTGGCGATAATAGAGCGGCGCCAGCGGGCTCGGCACGGTGTTGGGGTCGATCGCGCGATTGCGCGTCAGCGGCGCCATCGCGATGCGGTTCGGCAAAGTGAGATCGCCGATCGTCACAGGCGTGAAGAGTTGTCCGGAATCGTTGGTCATAGCCATTCTTTCGATGGGTGCGTCTCAGGCAGGCAGAGTCAGTAATCCCGCCCGGCCGGCGTCGGTTCCGAAAATAAGTCTGGCGCCGGTCTTGTCCCACGCGAGCGCGCTGATCGCGCCTTCGCCGGGTTCGTTGGCGCGCACCAATATTTCGGCCGCGTCGCCGAGTCGGCACAGCAGAATCAACCCGTCGGCATAGCCGACCGCCACGACAAGCGCGCGCGGATGAAAGGCGACTTGCGTGATGCGATGCGGGCGCACGCCGCATTCGCGCGGCGCCTTGCCCATCGGCCCGTCCTTTTCCTTGAACGGCCAGACGACGCAGGCCTCCGCGCCCGATGTGGCGAGCCAGTGGCCGTCATGCGACCACGAGATCGAGCGCGTCTTGCCGGGATAGCCGGTCATCCGCATGTTGCGCCCATCGCTGAGCCGCCAGCCGTGCAGCGCGTTCTCCTGCATCGAGCTGACCAGGAAACGCCCGTCGGGCGAAATGGTGGCGTCGAGATGCGAGCCTTTCCATTCCATCACCTGCGGCGCCGCGTCCGCGTTGGGAAACCAGAGCGACACGCCGTTGTAATGGGCGGCGGCGACGCGGTAGCCCTTGGGCAGGAAGGCGAGGCCGCGCACGCTGGTCGGCGCGGTCCAGGTCTTGACGTTCCCCTTGGCGTCGCGGGCGCGCGCGATCTTGCCCGCCGACCAGGCGACCGCGCCCTCGCGGGCGGCGATGGCGTCGATCCATTTGCCCTTTTCGTCGCCGAGCGTCTCGGTCGCGCCGTCGGCGGAAACGGCGACCACGCGGCCATCGTCGCCGCCGGTCAGCAGCCGCTCGCCGTCGAGCGCGGCGCAGAGAATGGCGCCCTGCGGGTGGGCGGCGACGTCGCGGCCGCTGAGCTTGATCACGCCATTGGCGAGCGCGAGCGCCGGCTCGCCGCTTAGGAAAGCGGCCGCGATCACATGCTCGCCGCCCTCCAGCGACGTGACGTGTTGCGTCAGCGAATTCGCAGCCTCAGCCATTTCAAGCCGCGCAGGCCAGGAAACCGCTGCGGATTTCGTCCTCGTCGAGATCGCGGCCGATGAACACGACCTTCGACTCTCGCTTCTCGCCTGGCTTCCAGTCGCGTTGCGGCTCGCCGTCGAGCATCATGTGCACGCCCTGGAACACGAAACGCTTGGGGTCGTCCTTCAGGCTGACGATGCCCTTGCAGCGCAGAATCTTCGGCCCCTGTTCCTGGGTCAGCTGGTTGATCCAGGGCATGAACTTGGTGGGGTCGAGATCGCCGTCGAGCCGCGCCGACACCGATTGCATCTCCTCGTCGTGAAAATGCTTCAGACCGTGATGATGATGGCCGTGATCGTGACCGTGCTCGTGATGATCGTGGTCGTCCACGTGCAAGAACTCGGGCTCGATGTCGAGGATGCGGTCGAGATCGAAGGCGCGGCGCTCCAGCACCTCGGAGATCGACACGTCGCATTTTGTCGCCTTGTGCAGACGGGCGTAAGGGTTGATGGCGCGGATGCGCGCCTCGACCTCCGCCAGTTCCGCCGCCGTCACGAGATCAATCTTGTTGAGGATGATGACGTCGGCGAAGGCGATCTGGTTCTTGGCCTCCGGCGCGTCGCGCAGGCGCGCGGCGAGCCATTTCGCGTCCGCAACCGTCACCACGGCGTCGAGCCTCGCCTTCGCCCGCACGTCCTCGTCGACGAAGAAGGTCTGCGCCACGGGGGCGGGGTCGGCGAGCCCCGTGGTCTCGACGATGATGGCGTCGAACTTGGCGCGGCGCTTCATCAGTCCCTCGATGATGCGGATCAGGTCACCGCGCACGGTGCAGCAGATGCAGCCGTTGTTCATCTCGAACACTTCTTCATCCGCGCCGACGATGAGCTCGTTGTCGATGCCGATCTCGCCGAATTCGTTGACAATGACGGCGTAGCGCTTGCCGTGCGGCTCGCTGAGGATGCGGTTGAGTAAAGTCGTCTTGCCCGCGCCGAGATATCCGGTCAGCACGGTGACGGGCGTCTTTTCGGATTCGGACACTAGGGCAATTCTCCGGGGGGCGTCTGGTCCAACGCGATATAGGCCGGCAGCGGGAGGATGTGTAGGGGCGACAAGCGGGGGTTAAGCATTTGGCGCTAACCCTGGGGGAAAGACCGCGCCGCGGAGGGGCGCGCCGCGTGTGGACTTTCCTTCTCGATCCCGGGGTGCAGGCCGTCGCGTTCCTCGTGGCGGCGACGGCGTTGGGCTTCGTCGCCCTCGACCTCTATATGGATGCGCGCGATCCCGCGCCCCCGCAGCGCTTCGCCCGCCGTCGCCGCCCCGCCGCGCCGCCGCCCGGCCTCGCGCGCGAGCGCGTGCATGTCGAGCCGAGCGTGCAGATCTGGATCGATGCGGCGGGCGAAACGCGCGGCAGCGTGCGTCGCGGCCCGTGCCAGGGGATGCGGCTGGAGGACATGAACCGCGAGGAATGCGAGGCGCAATGCGCCTATTGCCGCCAGCACGATTATCCCGCCGCAATTGCGCTGGAAGCCTATATCCGCGCCCGCTTCCGCCGCGAACGGCCCCGCGCCGCCGTGGCCTCCGCGCGCGGACAGGCGCTGGCCGAACTGGGGCTGGCCGAGGGCGCGGCGGAGGCCGACATCCACGCCGCCTATCTCACGCTGATCAAGCGGCA
>JANLPL010000110.1:0-2883 GCA_031367195.1 Bradyrhizobium sp. | reverse complement strand
GAGTTCATGCGATTGACGGACAACCAGATCGGCGCTGCGGTGCGCGCCGGAAAACTGAAGGAGGTCCCGAATGAAAAAGGCCTATCGTAGTAAAATCGCCGCCGCCATGCACGAGACTATGAGCGACCTGCACGAGATCGGGCTGGTCGACAAAAAAACAATGCGCGATTTCGACGTGCGGTGCCTGACCAAGATTGCCGATTTGTCGGCGCGAGAGATCGCCGAGTTGCGCAAACGCACAGGCGTGAGTCAGGGCGTCTTCGCGCATTGTTTGAATGTGAAACCGAAACTCGTCAGCGAATGGGAGCGTGGCGACAAGAAGCCAAGCGGTCCGTCGCTTAAATTGCTGTCGCTGGTCAAAGCGAAGGGGCTGGAAGCGATCCTATGAGGGCATTGGGTGCGTGGCGGCGGGATTAACGCCTATCGACGCCATCGGCGCGGCGCTTACGGGCGGCAGCAGCAGCCAGAAATCGGACGACTTGCTGCGCATGCTGTCGCGATATTCCGGAAAGCTGATGCCGCATGAGGGTTTTCGGGCGGGCGGTTGACGGCTGCAATGCGCCATGAGCGTCGATTTGTGTTGCGCCGAGTACTTTCGGAATGCAAGACTTTTGAGGATTTTTGTGGAGCGTTATCCGTCAATGGGTTGCGCTTCTCGAAAGATATGTCCCAAACTCCACGCCGGAACGCCGGGCGGCGAGCACCTTCTCCCGCGCGCGGCACTACTGTCCGGGGAAAATCATACATAAGCCAGCTCCAATTGTCCCGGGTGGCGTCTGGATTTTGCCCCGGACGCATTGACGGGAGGCGGCTTCTCGATTTCGGCGATGCGTCGGCGCGAGTGAATGAACATGGCGACGAGTTCAGCGAAGCGCTTGAAGGTCAGTTTCGCTTTCGTCGTTCTGCGGGCGAGGCTCAGCAACACGAATGCGATCATGGCGGCGAAGATTTGCAGGCGGATCGCGTTCTCGTTCATGGCGATGAATTTGCGGATGTGAAGGTTCTGCTTCAGCCATTTGAAGAACAGTTCGATCTGCCAGCGCGCCTTGTAGCAAGCCGCGATCTCGAGCGCCGGACGGCTGGCGTCGTTGGTGATGACGTCGAAGACGTCGCCGGTGTCGCGGCGGATCGTGATGCGGCGCAGAAACAACGGCAATTTTGAATCGCCTCTGCTCGCGAGTCTGACCTCGCGGTCGCCGGTGACGACGAATCCGTCGCCTTGCGCATCGCCGACGGAGCGCTTGCGCAGCGTCTTCCAGCGCATGTTGATCTTCGGGCGGGTGACGAAGAAAGCGGCGGATTCATTGATCTTCGTCCACCATCCGAAATGGCAGTAGCCCTTGTCGAACACGTAAGTCACGCCGGGTTCGATCGTCAGCCCGCGCCCGAATGCGATATCGTTGACGTTGGCGGGCGTGATGTCGGCGCGCAGCGGGCAGTTGGCCTCGGGATCGTGCAGGACGTGCAGTTTGAGGCCGCGAATGCGCCCGTTCGAGGCGGCGCAGTCGAAGTACGCGGCGAGCGGAACCGGCGTCGAATCGATGAGCCGCAGCACCTGCGCGCCTTCCTGTCTGGCCTTGCGGCCCAGACCAGCAGCGAGGCCCGCGAACAGCTCGGCGAAGATGGCGGCGGGGCGGCGCGCATTCGCGTCGGCGAGCGTCGAGCGCGCGATGCGGGCGCAGCCCAGATGAAAATGCTGATTGGATTGCGCGTTGAAGGCGATTTCGATGCTGCGCAGGCTCGCCGAGCCCGTCACCTGCGCAAACAGCAAGGCGACCAGATGCTGCCAGCTGTTGAAGCTCTTGCCGTAGGCGTCGCCGTCGTGCTTTTCCACAATGGCCTTGAAACCACGGCGGTCCACCGGTTTGAGGAGGCTGGACAAGATGCTAGAAGCAAAGCGCATGCTCGTTTCCCTTTCTGAGTCTCGACAACCAGAAAGTACCCGAAAAACTTCGGAAAAACGGGCATGCACCCCGCGACTTAGTGACTCATTCCCCGGACAGTAGTGCGCGCAGCGGGAGAAGGGAAGCGCGCGCTTCTTGCGCGTCACTCATGTCCTTGCAAGCGTCGTCTCTCTCTGCGTCGCCGCACCCGCCCTCGCCCAATCCCCAGACGCGGCCTTCTACGCCAACAAAACTGTTCGGCTGATCGTCGGTTCCAGCGCCGGCGGCGGTTACGATACTTACGCACGGTTGATCCAGCCGTACATCGCACGCACCCTCGGCGCCAACGTCGTTGTCGAGAACGTGCCGGGTGCGGGCGGGCTCACGGCGCTCGACCGCGTCAACCGCGCCGAGCCTGATGGACTGACGATTATGATCGTGCACGGGGTCGCGGCGTCGTTCGCGCAACTCTTCGGCGCGGCGGGCGTCAGGTTCGATCTGCCGGCGATGAGCCATCTCGGCATGGTGTCCAACGCGTCGCGCGTCTGGGTTATCGGTCCCAACGCGCCGTTCCGCACGGTGGAAGCGGCGCGGAAGCTGGACCGTCCGATGATCTGGCCGGCGACTTCGCCGCTTGACGGGATCGGCGACGGCGCGGCGTTCACCTGCGCTGCGCTGAAATTCGATTGCCGCATCGTCATGGGCTATCCGGGCACCAACGAGGCGGCGCTGGCGGTGACGCGCGGCGAGGCCGATTCGATCTATCTCTCCGACATATCCGCGCTGAATTTCACCAAAGCGGGAATGAACCAGCCGCTGTTCATACTGTCGCGCACGCGCACGCAACTCTATCCGGGCGTGCCGACGATCTATGAAGCGACGAGCGTCGATGAGGACGGGCAGTGGCTGCTGGATTATCGCGCCACTATCGAGACATTGGGGCGCATCCTCGTCGCGCCGCCCAGAATGCCGCCCTCCCGCCTCGCATTCCTGCGTGCGG
>JANLPL010000100.1:0-1787 GCA_031367195.1 Bradyrhizobium sp. | reverse complement strand
CTTGCCGACAGGCGCTCAGCGAGTTGGCCATCGTCGGCGTGGCGCAAAACCTCGCCGGTCGACCACAGGAAGCCGCCGCAGGAGCGGCGGTCGAAACGGCCGCGCTCGTCGTAATCATAGCCGATTTCGGCGCCGCCATTGCCGTTGCGAAGCGCGCGGGGAAAGCCGATGGAATATTCCTGGGGCTCGGGCCTCCATTGCGGCGCGTCGGGCGGGCTTAAGGGATCGCGTAGGTAGCGCAGCACGCGGCCGATTCCCTGCGGCGTCAGCGCCTCGAAATCTAGCGCGCCCGAGGGAGCAGGGCGCTCGGCCAGATACATCCGACCGGAATCGTCGAAGGTGATCTTCGAAATCTCGGAAGCGCCGTCGCCGGGGGGGACGACGATCTCGCGCCGCGCGTCGGCGCCGATGCCGCCGTCGGGATTGAGCGAGACCGACCAGATTTCGAGCCCGGCGGCGATGGCGTAATAAAGCCGCCCGCCGCGCACGGCGAGGCCGAACGGACGCCGCTCGGGCGGGGCGAACCCCCAGCTTTCGGGCTTGCGGGTATCGAACGCCGGGTCTTGCACGTTGACCTCGGCCAAAGTCGGCGGCGAGGCCGGCAGACCCGCGGCCGGACGTCCGCTCGCGCCGTGGTCGTAAAGCGCGATCTCCGACCCATCCATGCGAAAGCGATGGATCAGGCCGCTCCAGCGGTCGGCGACGAGCAGCGTGTTTCCAGTCGCGTCGAAAGCGAGATTGCCGAGACTCGGCGCGGGATTGCTCTTCCCGCCCGCCTGGACGTCGGCGAACAAGGCGATTGCACCCGTGGTCCCGTCGATGCGCCAGACCGAACCCGGCCCGCCGCGTTTATCACCCGGGCCGAACTGGCCCGGCATGAACATCGCGCCCGGCTCGCCCACGGCGACGCGCTCGATCTTCCCGTCGGGGCGGCGCACCACCAACGGCAATCCGTAGGCCGACGTGGCCGCTACGAAAATGTTGGGAGGAACGGCGTTGTCGAGCGCGACGCCGAACGCCTGGCCCACGTCGCCCGCCTTGGCCGTGAAAGGCTTGTTGGATTTGAAAAAATGCGCGTCAAGCGGGCCTGCGGCGTCGCCGAGGTCGATCACCCGCAACGAGGGGCCGTCGAGATCAATCGCGCCGTCGCGCGCGCCGGAAAAGCCGGTGACGGCCGCATTGCCGGGGGCGAGCAGTCCGTGGAGGTCGTCGGCCGCCGCGGGCGCGGCGAACAGAATCGTCAAAAGGGCGAGAAACGTCGCGACGAATCGACCCATTTCGGTCTCCCCAGCACCGATTTCGTCGGCTTTGTGGTATTTCCACGACGTTAACACGCTATTGCCAATCCCACAACGCCCGCGCTGGCGACGCGGAAACGGCGGGTTAGGGCAAAGGCTGCGGCGCGAACGCGGGCGGGGCGTTGTTGGGGAGAAAGGCGGGCAGCGGCGCCTGGCCGGGCGGCACAGGCCTCTGCGTGAAATCCGGCCGAGGCAGGGCGCGGGGCCGAACCTGCCGCCCCATCGCCGGTGCGGAGGAAAGCACGCGGCCGTACCCTCGCCCCCTGACGACGTGGCGATGGGCGTGGGGCGCGATCGAAAGCGCAGCGCAAGGGGGGCTGCGACAGCCGGCGGCGTAGCCGGGCGCGCTGAAAGCGAGGGCAAGAAGCGACGCGAGCGTCGAGAAAAATCGCAACATATCGGATCCGCTGTCCCTGTGAGATACAGGAAAACGCATACGCGCGCCATTCGCTCCATGCGCAGCGCCCACAAAGCCGGCTTGCCGACGCC
>JANLPL010000075.1:0-17805 GCA_031367195.1 Bradyrhizobium sp. | reverse complement strand
AACCCGGACGCGAGCCGGAGCGTGTCGATCAAGGCGCCGGTGCGCGGGAGCGTCACCCCTGCGCGCCGGCCGTCACGCCGCCAGATCCGCCACGATGGTGTCGAGCAGCGGCGCGCCCATCGGCGTCACCATGATGCGGCCCCCCTGCTCGGTGACGAATCCGTCGGCGGCGAGCGAATCGATCTGGCTGCGGCTGAGCCGGCGGCCGCTGATCGCCTCGTAGCGCTGCACGTCGATGCCCTCGCGCAGGCGCAGGCCCATGAGGAGGTATTCGTCGCTCTGCTCCTCGGCAGATAGCGGATCGTCGGTGATCAGGCCGTGGCCCTCGATCTCGACCTGTCCCAGCCACATCTCCGGATGTTTCTCGGTCGCCTGCGCGCGCTTGTCGCGCCCGACGCCGATCCGGCCATGCGCGCCGGGCCCGATGCCGACATAATCGCCATAGCGCCAATAGACGAGATTGTGCCGCGATTCCGCGCCGGGCCTGGCGTGGTTGGAGGTCTCGTAAGCCGGCATCCCGTATTTCCCGGCGATTTCCTGCGTCGCGTCGAACAAGGCGCGGCCGAGATCTTCGTCGGGTAAAGCGAGCTTGCCGGCCCGCCACAGCCGCTCGAAGATCGTCTCCGGCTCGATGGTGAGTTGATAGAGCGAGACATGCTCAGTGGCGAGTTGCATCGCCAGCTCCAGCTCGGCGCGCCAGGCGGCCTCGGTCTGGCCGACGCGGGCGTAGATCAGATCGAACGACAGGCGCGGGAAGATCGATTTCGCGACGCCCAGCGCGGCGACCGCCTCCGCAACGCTGTGGCGGCGCCCGAGCGCGCGCAGATCGGCGTCGTTGAGCGCCTGCACGCCGATCGAGACGCGGTTGACGCCGGCTTGCACGTAACCGCGAAAGCGTCCAGCCTCGACGCTGGTCGGATTGGCCTCCAGCGTGATCTCGGCGTTGGGCTCGATCCGCCAATGTTTGGCGATGTCGTCGAGAATGGAGGCGACGGTCTTGGGCGCCATCAAGGAAGGCGTGCCGCCGCCGAAGAAGATCGAGCGCACGTTGCGGCCCGGCGTCAGCGCGGCGCGATGGGCGATCTCGCGCTTGAAAGCGGCGACGAAGCGGGCCTCATCGGGCGGCGTGGCGCGCACATGGCTGTTGAAATCGCAATAGGGGCATTTGGCCAGACAAAACGGCCAATGCACATAGACGGCGAACCCGGGATCGCCGAGGGCAGCCGCGTCGGCCATTACGGCGATGGTTTCGATTCGGCTCATGCCCTGTTATGCCAGCGCGCGAGCCAACGCGCCACCGCTTGGTGAACACAATGTTAAGGGAGATCATCCTGACGACCCCCTGGCGCGAGCGCCCCGCCCATCGTCGCTGGCTGGAAACCGAGGCGGACCGGCTGTTCCGCTTCTACGAGGCGAAATCGCTCGACCCCAGGGGCGGCTTCTTCACGCTCGGCGCGGCGGGCGAACCTCTGCCGGGCGAGACCGCGCGGCCTTTGCACCAGACCGCCCGCATGGCCCATTGCGCCGCCATCGGCGTATTGCTCGGCCGCCCCGGCGCCTATGACCTGCTCGACCACGCGATGGCCTCGCTGTGGGGCCAGCATCGCGACGCCAGGCACGGCGGCTATTTCTGGAGTTTTGACGCCGACGGCCCGCGCGAGCGCGACAAGCTGGCTTACGGCAACGGTTTTGTGCTGCTGGCAGCGTCGAGCGCCAAATGCGCCCGCCACCCCGACGCGGACCGATTGATCGGCGACATCACGCAGGTGCTCAATACGCGGTTCTGGGAGGCCAGGCACGGCGCCAGCGCGGAGGAATTCCGCGAGGACTGGACGCCGTTCAGCGCCTATCGCGGCCAGAACGCCAATATGCACCTGACCGAAGCGCTGATGGCGGCGTTCGAGGCGACCGGCGAGGCCGAATATCTGGCGCGGGCGGAAAGCATCGCCGATCTGATCCTGCGCCGCCGCGCGGCCGAGGCGGATTGGCGCGTGCCGGAACATTATCGCGCGGATTGGAGCGTCGATCGCGACTATCGCGGCTCCGATATGTTCCGCCCATTCGGCTACACGCCCGGCCACGCGCTGGAATGGACGCGACTGGCGCTGCAACTCTGGACGCTCGGCGGAAAACGGCTCGACTGGATACCGCACGCCGCCGCGCGGCTGTTCAGCCAAGCGGTGACGCAAGGCTGGAACGAAGGGCGCGGCGGGCTCTATTACACGCTGGAATATGATGGCTCCCCCCGTGTGCGCGACCGGCTGTGGTGGCCGATCTGCGAGGGGATCGGCGCGGCGCATTTCCTGTCCGGTCTTGTCGAAGGCGGCGACTGCGAGCTTTGGTATCGCCGCTTCTGGGATTTCGCCACTCGACGGCTGATCGACGCTGAGCACGGCGGCTGGAATTGCCAGCTCGACGACGAGCTTCGCCCGATCCCGGGCTATTTCCAGGGCAAGCCGGACATTTATCACGCGTTGCAAGCTTGCCTGATCCCGCTCTACGGGACGGGCGGGAGCCTGACGCGGGAGATCATGGCGGCGGGTTGAGGCGCTGGCCAAGCTGACGCCGGTTCGCTACGCTAAAACCCAATCCAAGGGCGCCCGTATGTTCAGCTTCGATCCCTATTCCTCCGAAGTCGACGCCAACCCCTTCCCCTTCTACAAAACCCTGCGCGACGAGCATCCCGCCTTCTGGAGCGAGCAGGCCGGCATGTGGATATTGTCGCGCTACGACGACATCGTGCGCGCCGGGCAGGATTGGCGGACCTATTCCTCGGCCAAGGGCAACATGATGACGGAACTGCCCGGCCGCGCCGGCGCGACGCTCGGCACCACCGATCCGCCGCGCCACGACCGGCTGCGCGGCCTGATCCAGAAAGCCTTCATGCGCCGCAATCTGGAGGGGCTGGGCGGGCCGATCCGCGAAATCGCGCGCGCGGCGGCCGAGAACCTCAAGGGCCGGCGCGAGTTCGACTATATCGCCGACTTCTCCTCGAAATTCACCGTGCGCGTATTGTTCATGACGCTCGGCCTGCCGCTCGAGGACGAGCAGACGGTGCGCGAAAAAGCTGTGCTGATGGTGCAGAACGATCCGGTCACCCGCGCCAAGGGGCGCGAGCATATCGCGGCGTTTGAATGGGTGCGCGATTACGCGACGAAGATCATCGAGATCCGGCGCAAGAACCCCGTGGACGACCTGATCTCGCATTTCACCCATGCCGAGATTGACGGCGACCGGCTCGACGAGCGCGAGGTGCTGCTGACCACGACCACGCTGATCATGGCCGGCATCGAATCGCTGGGCGGCTTCATGAGCATGTTCGCGCTCAATCTCGCCGATTTCGGCGACGCCCGCCGCGCGACATTGGCCAACCCCGACGTGATCTCCGACGCGCTGGAAGAATCCCTGCGCTTCAACACCTCGGCGCAACGGTTCAAGCGCTGTCTGACGCGCGACGTCGAGTTGCACGGGCAGACCATGAAATCAGGCGATTTCGTCTGCTGCGCCTATGGCTCGGGCAACCGCGACGAGCGTCAGTTCCCCGACGCCGACATCTACGACATCGCGCGTCGCCCCAAGGGGCACTTAGGCTTCGGCGGCGGCGTTCATGCGTGTCTGGGTTCGGCGATCGCGCGCATCGCCATTCGCATCGCGGTCGAGGAGTTCCACGCGGTCGTGCCCGAATACGAGCGGGTCGAGCAAGACCTGCCATGGATGCCGTCCTCGACCTTCCGCAGCCCGCTTCAGTTGCGGCTCGCCGTCAACTGAACGGGGTCAGTTTGTCCCGTAGATCACCTTCGGGCCGCTGATCTCGGGCTGGTGGCCGATGTAGATGATATGCGGGCCGGTGGGCCGCGCCGGCGCGGCGACGGGCAAGGGGCAACGCGGCGCGGGTTCAAACACGAACTGTGGCGCGGGGGCTTCCGGCGCGGGCGCGATGACGTCTGGCAGGACGCCCTGACTCAATATGCCGAGGGTCAGGCGATGAAAACTGACGCCGGGATGGCGCCCGTGCATGGCGCCGTGGGTGAAGGCTTGAGCCGGCGCGGCCAGAACAAGGCAGCCGAACACGAGGACCGACGCTTTCATGCGCGTTCTCCCTTAAAGTTGAGGCGGCCTCCTCGGGATCAAGGTTAGCGAAACGTTAACCCTAGGCCAAGCACTATGTCCCAAAATGGTAAACGCCGTCCGCTTGTGACGCGACGCGCCCGCGGCCTATAAGCCTGACATGCCCACAGTCGACGTCAAACCCAGCAGCAACCGCAGGCCCGGACAGAAGCCGGAAAGCGCCAACGAACCGTTCAAGCGAGCGCTCACCGCCTGCGCGCGCGCGATGTCGCGCCATCCCGAGTTGGAGGTGGCGTTTTCCGCCGACAAGCCCGGCCTAGTCCAAGGCCCCGAGGGCGCCAAGGCGCGGCTGCCGGAGCCGCCGCGCAAGCCCAACGCGCGCGAGGCGGCGGTGCTGCGCGGCATGGCGGACGCGATGTCGCTCCGGCTCGCCTGCCACAACGAGGCGATCCACCGCCGCCACGCGCCGCAGAACGCGCCCGCGCGCGCTGTGTTCGACGCGGTCGAGCAGGCGCGCGTCGAGGCGATCGGCGCGCGGCGGATGGAGGGGGTGGCGTCAAACCTGACCGCCATGCTCGACGACCGTTTCCACAAGAGCCCGGCGGCGGAAGCGCGCGACCGCGACGAGGCGCCGATGGAGGACGCCGTCGCGATGATGGTGCGCGAGCGGCTGACCGGGCTGGAGCCGCCGCCCGGGGCGCGGCGCATCGTCGATCTGTGGCGGCAGGCGATCGAGGATAAGGCCGGGGCCGAACTCGACAAATTGTCGGGCGCGATCGAGGACCAGCGCGCCTTCGCCAAGAGCGTGCACAAGCTGCTCGCCTCGCTCGAATTGACCAGCGATTCGGAGGCCGAAGCGGAAGAGGACGAGGACAACAAGGACGAGGACAATGCGCCCGAGCCGCCGGAGGATACCGACGGCGAGGGCGACAAGTCCGAATCCAAGGAATCGATGGAGATCGAGTCGCTGCAGGACGCGGCCGACGATCTCGAAGAAGGCGCGATCCAGGCGGCCGACGCGCCTTCGGCCGAATATCCCGAGGACAGCGACGCGGGCGAATCGGAGGAAGCGTCCGAGAGCCGCCCCGCCCCTTCGGGAGCGCAGGACCGGCGCGGGCCGGACTACAAGGCCTTCACCACCAAATACGACGAGGCCGTCGAAGCCCCCGATCTGTGCGAACCCGAGGAATTGCAGCGGCTGCGCGACTATCTCGACAAGCAGCTCGCCAATCTGTCGAGCGTGGTGGCGCGGCTCGCCAACCGGCTGCAACGGCGGCTGATGGCGCAGCAGAACCGCTCGTGGGCGTTCGACCTTGAAGAGGGGATCCTCGACACCGCCAGACTGCCGCGCATCAGCATCGACGCGCAGCAACCTCTGTCCTTCAAGCAGGAGAAGGACATGGAGTTCCGCGACACCGTGGTGACGTTGCTGATCGACAATTCCGGTTCGATGCGCGGGCGCCCGATCACGGTGGCGGCTTCCTGCGCCGATATTCTCGCCCGCACGCTGGAGCGTTGCGGCGTCAAGGTCGAGATCCTCGGCTTCACCACGCGGGCGTGGAAGGGGGGGCAGGCGCGCGAGGCCTGGTTGCAGGCGGGCAAGCCCGCCAATCCCGGCCGGCTCAACGATCTGCGCCATCTCATCTACAAGAACGCCGACGCGCCTTGGCGGCGCGCGCGCAAAAACCTCGGGTTGATGATGCGCGAGGGTTTGCTGAAAGAGAACATCGACGGCGAGGCGCTCGATTGGGCGCATCAGCGGCTGCTGGGTCGGCCCGAGCAGCGCAAAATCCTGATGATGATCTCCGACGGCGCGCCGGTCGATGATTCCACGCTGTCGGTCAATTCGGGCAATTATCTGGAGCGGCACCTGCGCTACGTGATCGAGGAGATCGAGACCCGCTCGCCGGTCGAGCTGATCGCGATCGGCATCGGCCATGACGTGACGCGCTACTATCGCCGCGCGGTGACGATCGTGGACGCCGAGGAACTGGGCGGCGCGATGACGGAGAAGTTGGCGGAACTGTTCGCGGAAGCGCCCTCGACCCGCAAAGCGAAACCGCGACGCACGCGGGCGGCCTGAGTGACGCTGCGGAAGCGCATTTGACTTTGTACGGTTTTTGTTCTATCTCCGTTCATGTCCTGAGCGGGAGAACAAAATGCCGGCCGTCCAGATTCGCGATCGCTTCGAGACGCGCGGTTTTGCCGAGGACGCCAGCGATTATCTCGCGCACGAGGATTGGTTCAATCAAAAATTCCGTCATTGGCGCGGCCGTTCCGGACGCGCCTACGTGTTCTCGGTCTATGCGCCGCAGGAATGTCCGGCCTACCCGGACGCTGTGGTGATCGTGGCTGCGCGCGCGGGAGAAGCGTTGGCCTGCGTCGATCTGGGCGCCCTGCCCGATGCGCGGCTTGGCGAATTGCGGCGGCGGTTCGGGGACCGGCTCGACGAGGTCGAGTTTCAGGTCCATGTGCTGACGGAGCGTCAGGGCGAGCGGCTGTCGTTGATCGCCGATATTACGCCGCTCGCCGCCTGAGCGCGACGGCGACGCGCTCGATCAGCGCGTCGCACACGCCGATCGCGGCGAGATTGGCGGCGGTGTTGAGCGCATATTCGGCATTGGCGCCGGCGATCCCGCTGGCGCGGGCGATCGCCTCGACCACCGCCTCGTCCTCGTCCTCCGCCACGAATTGTTCATGCGCGGGATCGGCGACATAGGTGTAGGCGTCGCAGCGCAAGCCGTCGCGCGTCTCGATTGGCGCCAGCGTTTCGAAATAGACGTCGGTGATCAGTTCACGCGCGCGCAAATATTGCATCGTCGGGTCTCTGAGCGATCCATCGACGCAATAGGCCACGCCCTCGCATTCGCCGCCGCGTTGGAGGCCGAGCACAAGACCGGGCGTCTCCGGCGTACCGCGATAGACGAACGAGCGGATGCAATAGCGGCGATGATAGCCGCTGAGCCTGGCGGGCACGCGCGAGAGATAGGCGAAGCCCGGGTTCCAGATCAGCGAGCCATAGGCGAACACCCAGAAATCCGCCTGGGTTCGGGCGCAAGCGCCCTCTTCGCCCCGCGGCGAACCCAGAATCGTCAGCGCAGCGCCTTCGTCCGCAAACATGAGATGTCCTTACGTCCCTAAATGCCGCCCCTTCCCGTGACTCGGGGGATGAGATCAAAAAGCCGCTCGAATGGCAAATTTTTGGTTAGCAATATCCGGGCCGCGCTTATTCGCCCTCTGTTTCCCGCGCCCGTCGGCCGAAATCCGGCGCCGCGGTTTCCTGCCCCTGCTGCAAGATGCTGCGTCGAATCGCGCGGGTGCGGGTGAACAGATCGAACAACCCCTGCCCGTCGCCGCGCCGAATCATGCGCTGCAACGCGGTCAGATCCTCGTTAAAGCGGCCGAGCATCTCCAGCACCGCCTCCTTGTTGTGCAGGAACACGTCGCGCCACATCGTCGGATCGGAGGCCGCGATGCGGGTGAAATCGCGAAAACCGCCGGCGGAGAACTTGATCACCTCGGATTGCGTCACCTCCTCCAGGTCAGCGGCGGTGCCGACGATATTATAGGCGATAAGATGCGGCACGTGGCTGGTGATGGCGAGCACGAGATCGTGATGCTCGGGCGTCATAATCTCGACATTGGCGCCGAGCGCGGCCCAGAACGCGCGCATAGTCTCGATCGCCTGTGGCTCCGTCCCCGACGGCGGCGTGAGGATGCACCAGCGATTGTGAAACAGAGCCGCAAAGCCCGCGTCGGGGCCGGATTGCTCGGTGCCGGCGACGGGATGGGCGGGCACGAAATGCACGCCTTCGGGCAGAAGCGGGCCGACTTGCGCCACGACGGAAGATTTGACCGAGCCGACGTCGGAGACAATGGCCCCGGCGTGCAGCGCGGGCGCCATCGCCGCCGCGATCTCCCCATTGGCGCCGACGGGGGCGCAGAGGATGACGAGATCGGCTTGCGCGGCCGCCTCGGCGATGTCGCTGATGTAGCGTTGGCCGAGGCCCAAAGCCTGCGCGCGGGCGAGCGCGGCCGGGTCGCGGTCGCAGATGACGATTGTCGCGGCGGCGCCGGATTTGGCGGCCGCGCGGGCGATCGAGGAGCCGATCAGGCCAACGCCGATCAGGGCGAGCGTCTTGACCAAGGGGGCGGGCAGACGGGGCAGCGGCACGGGACTCACGCCGCCAGAAACTGTCGCAGCGCGGCAATCACGCCGGCATTGGCCTCCTCGTCGCCGACCGTCACGCGCAAGCAATCGGGCAGGCCATAACCGTCCAGGCCGCGCAAGACGTAGCCGGAGGCGGTCAGCGCCGCGTCGGCGTTTTTGGCTTGAAGCGCGTCGCGGAAGCGGATCAGCAGGAAATTGCCGTGGCTTGGCGGCGCCTCCAGGCCGAGATCGAGAATCTGACGGCGCAGCCACGGCAGCCAGCGCGCGTTATGGGCTTGCGCCGCCGCGAGATGCTCGGGATCGGCCAGCGCGGCGACGCCGGCCGCCTGCGCCAGCGCGTTGACGTTGAAGGGGCCACGGATGCGGTTGAGCGCGTCGATCACGTAGGGCTTCGCATAGAGCCAGCCGAGCCGCGCGCCGGCGAGGCCGTAGGCCTTCGAGAAGGTGCGCGTCATCACGACATTGTCGTGGCGCTCGACCAGCTCGGCGCCGGGCTCGTAGCCTTCGTCGGCGACATATTCGGCATAAGCGGCGTCGATCAGCAGCAGCGTATCGCGCGGCAGACCGCCATGCAGGCGGCGCAACTCGCCGCGCGTCAGCAGCGCGCCGGTGGGGTTGTTGGGATTGGCGAGGAACACGACGCGGGTCTTCTCGCCAACCCGGGCGAGCAGCGCGTCGATATCCGCGCTCCAGTCGCGCTCGGGCGCGGCGATCGGAATCGCCCCGGCGGCGCGGATCGCGATCGGGTAGGACTGGAAACCGAACTGGCTGTAGAGCCCCTCGTCGCCGGGACGCAGGAAGCATTGCGCGATCAAGCCGAGCAATTCGTCGGAGCCGTTGCCGCACAGGATGAGGTCGGGGTCGAGGCCATGCAGCGCGGCGATAGCGTCTTTCAGCGCATGGGCGCCGGCGTCGGGATAGAGCGCAAGCGTCGCCGCCGCCTCGGCGCAGGCGCGCGCGGCTTTCGGCGAGGGGCCAAGCGGCGATTCGTTGGAGGAGAGTTTTATCGTCCGGACCGCGCCCGCCGCCGTGCTCTTGCCGGGGACATAGGCGTCAATTTGCAGGATTTCCGGACGGGGCTGCGGGCGGGAGGCTATCGACATATCCCCTCTCTATCGCGCGCTCAGATCGAAGCGCGGCGCATGCGAGCCAATTTCACGCGAACGCACGTCGCGCGCGCCGCCGTCGCGCAGAGACTGCGCCAGAGCGTCGGGGCCGGCGTCGCCGGGACGCGCGACCAGCACCGAAAAGCCATGGCCCCAGGCGGCGTCGCCGATCGTCTCGCCCCCGGCCTCGGCGAGGCGGAACGAGAATTCCGGGCGCCAGCGGTCCATCCATAGCGCCTCCAGCACGACCTGTCGCGCGCCGCCGTCGCTGAGCGGCTTGGCGACGACATAGACCGGCAGGCCGGCGGGATGGTCGGGGCGCTCGACGAAGGGCAGCCGCGCGATCACTTTTGGCGCGTCGGGGTCGATCAGCCGCATCCACCAAGCGCCGGCCGTAGCGCCGCCGTCGAGCGCGAACATGCCGAGATCGCCAGCGCTGCGGGCGACCGAATCGATCACGCCGGCCGCGCCGAAATGGGCCAAGACCGGCACGGTGAAGCCGAAATGGAACCGTTCGCTGTCGCGGACAGCCTGCTCGCCGCGCGAAACGTCGATATGCACGGAATAGGGCGACTGCACATAGGTGAAGGTCGAGATGATGATGCGCCAGATGCCTTCGACCGTATCGACCGGCAACCGGCCCTCGTGCCGTTCGACAATGGCGCGCAGCATTGAGGCCTCGCGCGCCGGCCGGAACGCCGAGCCGCCGCCCTGGGCCTGCTTGATGGCGATCAGGCGCTCGATCACGCTTGATCGCTCGATCAGCAGTCTGTGCATCTCGGCGTCGATCCGGTCGATCTCGCGCCGGATGTCGTCAAGGTCTTTAGGCGGCTCGCTCACGTATTCCAGGCTCACGTATTCATGGACTCGAAGAAGTTCGCGTTGGTCTTGGAATCACGCAGCTTGCCGAGCAGGAACTCGATCGCGTCGACCGTGCCCATCGGATTGAGGATGCGGCGCAGCACATACATCTTCTTGAGGATGTCGGGCGCCACCAGCAATTCTTCCTTGCGGGTGCCGGAGCGGGTGATGTCCATCGAGGGGAAGGTGCGCTTGTCCGACACCTTGCGGTCAAGGATGATTTCCGAATTGCCGGTGCCCTTGAACTCCTCGAAGATCACTTCGTCCATGCGCGAGCCGGTGTCGATCAAGGCGGTGGCGATGATCGTCAACGAGCCGCCTTCTTCTATATTCCGCGCGGCGCCGAAGAAGCGCTTCGGGCGCTGCAAGGCATTGGCGTCGACGCCGCCGGTCAACACCTTGCCCGAGGACGGGACGACGGTGTTGTAGGCGCGGCCAAGCCTGGTGATCGAATCGAGCAGGATCACCACGTCGCGGCCGTGTTCGACCAGCCGCTTGGCCTTCTCGATCACCATTTCCGCGACCTGGACGTGGCGGGCGGCGGGTTCGTCGAAGGTGGAGGAGACGACCTCGCCCTTCACCGAACGCTGCATGTCGGTCACTTCCTCCGGCCGCTCGTCGATCAGCAGCACGATCAGATAGCATTCGGGGTGATTGGCGCTGACGGATTGCGCGATGTTCTGCAACAGCACGGTCTTGCCGGTGCGCGGCGGCGCGACGATCAGCGCGCGCTGGCCCTTGCCGATCGGCGAGACGATGTCGATCACGCGGCTCGACATGTCCTTGCGGGTGGGATCGTCGACTTCCAGCTTCAGGCGCTGGTGCGGATAGAGCGGCGTCAGATTGTCGAAATGGACCTTGTGGCGGACCTTTTCCGGGTCCTCGAAATTGATGCCGTTGACCTTCAGCAGCGCGAAATAGCGCTCGCCCTCCTTGGGGCTGCGAATCACGCCCTCGACCGTGTCGCCGGTGCGTAGGCCCATGCGGCGGATCTGCGTCGGGGAAACATAGATGTCGTCGGGCCCGGGCAGGTAGTTCGCATCGGCCGAGCGCAGGAAGCCGAAGCCGTCCTGCAACACTTCGACCACGCCTTCGCCGATGATCTCGACTTCGCGGCTCGCCAGCTGTTTGAGGATGGCGAACATCAGCTCCTGCTTGCGCATGATGGAGGCGTTTTCGACCTCTTGCTCCTCGGCGAAAGCCAAGAGTTCGGTCGGAGATTTTTTCTTGAGGTCTTTGAGTTTGACTTCCCGCATGGGGGTGTCGGTGGATGAGGCCAGGCACGTGTCATCTCGTTTGGGATGCGCGCGCGACTCCCGGAGGAGAAACCTTGGGGGTGCGGCGCAAGGGGGCGTGCGGAACAGGTCCGCGACGCGGGGGAGGAGGGAGTTTTCCCATAGTGAGGTTTGCGGAATTTGGCAATGGCGGTTTGCGGCCGGATTTGACCGCCGGCGGGCGGGGGAAGCGGAAATTCCGCTTGGCGGCCGCGTTTGTGCTTGAGTTTGCCGGGCATTCCTCCGCAAGTTGCCCACAATTCGCCCGCGCCGGAATCGCCATGTGGTCTCGCCTCATCGCCCTCGCTTTAATCCTCGCCGCCGCCCCCGCCGAAGCCGGCGTCAAGGAGAAGGTGGCCGCGCTCGCCCCGTCGGGCACGGTGCTGGTGGTGGACGCTCACGGCGAGGAACTGGTCGCCCAGAACGCGGACGAGCCGTTCGTCCCGGCCTCCGTCACCAAGATCGTGACGGCGTGGCTGGCGATGGCGACGCTGGGCGGCGATTATCGGTTCGAGACGCGGTTCTATCTCGACGACAGCCGCCTGCTTTATGTGCGCGGGGGCGGCGATCCGTTCCTGATCTCGGAGGAACTGGCGATGCTCGCGCCCGCGCTGGTCGCGGCCATCGGCAAGGCGCCGATCGCGGGCATCGTGCTCGACGCCAGCTACTATCCGCAAAATCTCCGCATCCCCGGCATCGAAGACGACGGCAAGGCCTATGACGCGCTGAACTCCGCGCTGGCGGTGAATTTCAACACGGTTTTCGCCGCGCGCAGCGGCGACAAGGTGCGCTCGGCCGAGCCGCAGACGCCGATCACGCCGCTCGCGATCTCCGAATTCCGCGCGCGTGGTCCGACGGGGAGCGGCCGCATCAGCCTGAGCCGGGATCCCGCGGTGAGCCTGCAATATGCCGGCGAGTTGATCGCCGCCTTCATCGAGCGCGCCGGCGGGGTCGTGAGCGGCAAGATTGCGACGGGGATCGCGCCGGAGGGGCTGAAGCCGGTCTATGTGCACAAACAGTCGCGTCCTCTGTCGGAAATTCTCGTCGATCTGATGCGCGATTCCAACAATTACACCGCCAATCAGGTTTTTCTGGAGATCGGCGCGCGCAAAGCGGGCGGCCCGGTCAGCCTGGAGAAATCGCTTGCGGTCGCGAACGCAAGCCTCGCGGCGCAGAACCTCGGCCCGGCGATCCATATCGAGGAAGGCTCTGGCATCAGCCGCGGCAATCGCTTCACCGCCCGGGGTCTGGCCAAGGTGCTCGAATTGTTCGCGCCCCACGCCGACCTGTTGCGCGGCCATGACGGCGGCCTCAACAAGACCGGCACCATGGACGGCATTCGCACCCTCGCCGGCTATGCCGACACGGCGAGCCACGGGCGGGTCCGGTTCGTGATCTCGCTTCCCGGCAACGACGGGCCGATGCGGTTCAAGCTGCTGCACGCGATCGAGGCCGGGCTGTAGTCAGACCAGCTTCGACGCGTTCGGCCCCCGCTCCGCCTCCACATTGCCGACCGGGAACGGATAGGGAATCCGCAAGGACGCCGCCCGCATCCGCGCCATGACGTCGAAATTCAGTTCGGATTTCACCCGCTCCGCCATCAGCGCGTCCTCGACATAGGCGATCAACTGGAATTTCATCGACCAGTCGCCGAATTCGCTGAACAGGGCGAGCGGCGCGGGGATCGACAGCACGGCGTCCTGCGCCCTGGCCGCCTCGATCAGCAGCGCGCGCACGGCTTCCGGGTCGCTCTCGAACGCGGCGTTGACATTGATCGTCACCCGCGCGACGCGGTCGGTGTGCATCCAGTTCTTCACCGAGCCCGTCACCAGCGAAAGGTTGGGCACGATCAGCGTCGCGCGTTCAAAGGTCTCGATCTCGGTCGAGCGCGCGTTGATGCGGCGCACGAAACCCTGCTCCTGCCCGACCACCACCCAATCGCCGACGCGGATGCCGCGCTCCCACAACAGAATCAGGCCGGAGACGAAATTGTTGGCGATGCCTTGCAGGCCGAAGCCGATGCCGACCGAAAGACCGCCGGCGATCCAGGCGAGCCGGTCGGTGTCGACGCCGAGCCGCGAGCCCCCCGCCAGCAGCGCCGCCACCACGCCGACATAGCCGAAAATGGTGCGGATCGAGTTCTTCACGCCGGCGTCGAGCGAGGTGCGCGGCAGGTAGCGGTCGCCGAGCCAGGACTGGCCCGTCCGCGTCAACGCCAGAATGACGAGGAACACCAGCACCGCCATCACCAGCGACGACAGCGACAGCGTCACGCCGCCGACCTGCACGCCGAAATAGGCGGTGCGTAGCGTCGCCAACAGGTCCTGGCTTGGCATTCCGAACGGGCCGATGGCGACGATCAGCGCCACCGCGGCAAAGGCGAGGCGCGCGGCGCCCTGCACCATTACGACGATCTGCTCCAACCCGCCGCGCCGCAGGCCGAGCGGCGCCATCAGGCTTTTGGCGAAGGTCGATTCCGGCCGCAGCAGCCGCTCGCAGCTTTCCTGCAACAGGGCGTCGGCGAGATAGAGCGCGCTGGCTACGCCGACGAATTGCAGCACGTGGTCGATCAGATAGGTCGCCAGCGCGATATAGCCGGCGAGCGCACAGGCGAAGATCGCGACGATGTAGATCCAGGCGAAGGTTCGCACCGGCCGGCCGCTGTCGCGCGCCGCCGCTTGCGCTTCCGCCGAACGAACGAGCTTGCGGAACGCTTCCGCCGCGAGCGCGACGATCGCGATCGCCGATAAGGCGCGTGTCAGCACTAACAGGTTGTAGGAAAACACCGATTCGGCGATCGCCTCGATCAGGCGCGCGGCGGCCCAGGATATCGCGACCGCCAGCGCGAGCCAGGCGATCCGCCGCGCCGACTCGTCGCCCATCGGCGTCAATCGCCACATCGCGCGACGCGGTGCGAGCAGCGCCTGCGCGAAGGCGTAGGCGAGCGCGATCAGCCGCAACCCGTCGAGCGCAGCGCTGACGACGCCCTGCAGCCGGGGATCGGAAATGTCGAATACATCGAGCGCGTAGGAGACGATTCCGAGCGCGACCAGCGGCAAGGCGGCGAGCACCGCCAGCGTCCACAGCGCGACCAGCGCCTTGCGCAATCGTCCCGGCGCCGTTTCCTCCGGCGAGGGGGCGAGGACGCGGCGCGCGATCCATCGCAGCGGCGCCGCCAGCAGCAGCAACGCCAAACACAGCCCGAAGAAGCCGCCGAGCTGCGTCCAGCTCGCGCGCTGGCCGAGACTGCGCGCCGAGTCGACGAGCAATCGCCGGAACGAGGCGACGTCGCCGGGCAATTCGCGCGCCACCGACAGCCATAGCAGCGGGCTCAGCACGCTGGTGGAGCGCGCGAAGGTTTGCTTGGTGAAGATTTCGCGCCGGCGGCCGCTGATGCGGGCGAAATAATCATCGGTTTGCAGCAGCGCGGCGCGGGCGGAGCGCAAGTCGGCGTCGAAATTGTCGAATTTGCCCTGTTCGGCTTTGAGGTCGCCCGCCGCCGGGTCGGGCTCGGCCGCGCCCTGCTGGCTCTTGGGCTTCAACTCGGCCAGACGCTTGCGTGAGGCGTCGAGCCGGGGCGCCAGTTCCACAATCACGGCCTGCAGCTTGCCGGAAAGCGGTTCGGCGCGGATGCGCAACTGCGCGAGCTGGCCGTCGGAGAGATTGTCGAGCTTCAGCTCGTCGTCGATCTCGCTCAGCAGCGATTTCACCGAATCGAGCGTGTCGCGCGCGCCGTCCTCGGCCGCATGCGCGGGGCCGGCGAACGCCAGACACAGAAAGCACAGGGCCAGATGGATCAGTTTCAAGCGATTCCCCGAAAACGCCGGACGTGACGACGCCCCGCATAACCCGCGCAGCGTGGCGGTCCCAAGGCGTAAGATAAACACATTTTAACTGTTCTTCGCACGCCGTTCACCTTGGCGCCAAAATAGGCTGCGGCCGCCGTCGCGGTTTGTTAGAGAAGTGGGCAACCGGTGGGGAAGCTCGTGGGTCAAGTTTCTAGCGCCGCGCGCGCGGCGGGCGAGCAGGCGCTGCGCTATTTCGAGAATGCGGGCTTTTCGCGGGTCGAGCCGGCGGTGCTGCAACCGACCGCGCCGTTCCTCGACATGTCGGGCGAGGACATTCGCGGCCGGCTGTTCCTCACCTCCGGGCCGGACGGCGAGGAACTGTGCCTGCGGCCGGATTATACGATTCCCGTCTGCCTGCTGCATCTGACCGAGACGGCCAAGGCGAAGGAGACTCGCGCCTGCTACCTCGGGCCGGTGTTTCGCGCCCGCGCCCAGTCGGGCGGCGAATTGTTGCAGACGGGGCTGGAAAGCTTCGGGCGGCGCGACATCGAGGCGGCGGACGCGGAAATCCTCACGCTGGCGCTGGCGGGCGCGGAAGCGGCGGGTTCGGGCCCGTTGAAGGTCCGGATCGGCGACGCGCGCGTATTCGACGGCGTGATCGGAGCGCTCGGCCTGCCCGAATATTGGCGCCGGCGCGTGCGGCGCGGCGTCGCGCGCGGGGCTTCGCTCGACAAATTGCTCGACCGCAGCGGATTGACGCCGTTCTCCAAGGCGGGCGTGCTGGCCGCGCTTGAGCGCGCCGACCACGACGGGGCCAAGGCGCTGGTGCAGGATCTGCTCGCCATCGCCGGCATCGCCACCGTCGGCGGGCGTTCGCCCAGCGAGATCGCCGACCGTTTCCTTGAGCAGGCGGCCAGCCGTGCCGATGCCGGGCCGGGCGAAGAGCAGACCAGGGCGCTGGAGCGCTTTCTCGCCATTTCCGGCCATCCCGACGCGGCCTCGCAAGCATTGCGGGCTTTGGCGAAGGACGCGGGGCTCGACATCGACAAGGCGCTGGCCTCGTTCGACGAGCGCGTCGGCTTTCTCGCCGCCAGCGGCCTGCCGATTGACGAGTTCACCTATTCCGCCGGTTTTGTGCGCGATCTCGATTATTACACCGGCTTCGTGTTCGAGGCGTTCGATCCCGCGCGCCCCGATGCGGCGCCGGTGCTGGGCGGCGGGCGCTACGACGGCCTGGCGCGCAAACTCGGCGCCGACGAGGAGACGCCGGCGGTGGGGGCGGCGATCTGGCTCGACCGCCTGAAACCGGAGGCGGCCCGATGACCCTGATCCTCGCCGTGCCCTCGAAAGGGCGTCTGCAAGAAAACACCTACGATTATTTCGCCCGCGCCGGGCTCGACATCGCGCAGGGGCGCGGCGTGCGCGATTATCGCGGCGCGATCGCCGGCCTGCCCGGCGTCGAGGTGGCGTTTCTCTCGGTGTCGGAGATTGTCGGCCAGCTCGCCTCGGGCGCGGTTCATATCGGCGTCGTCGGCGAGGATTTGGTGCGCGAGCAGGTCGGCGAAGGCGACAGCCGGCTGGTGCTGCTGACGCCGCTCGGCTTCGGCCACGCCAATGTCGTAGTGGCGGCGCCGCAATCCTGGATCGACGTGCGCAACATGGCCGATCTCGAAGACGTCGCCGCCCATTATCGCGCCCGGCGCGGCGAGCGGATGCGGGTGGCGACCAAATACGTCAATCTGACCCGCCGCTTCTTCAACGAGCACGGCGTCGGCGATTACCGCATCGTCGAGAGCCTGGGCGCGACCGAGGGCGCGCCGGCCTCGGGCTCGGCGGAACTGATCGTCGACATCACCACCACTGGCGCGACGCTTGTCGCCAATGCGCTGAAGATCATCGAGGACGGCGTGATCCTGAGGAGCGAGGCCAATCTGGCGGCCTCGATCAAGGCGGATTGGACGCCGGAAGCGAGGGGGTCAGCGCGAATAATCCTGTCGCGATTGGCGGCGTCGGAAAAGGCGCGCCGGTCGCGCGAGGTGCGCGCGTTCCTGCCCGAGCGGGGTCAGCCGATCGTCGCCGAGGCGGCAGAGAAATATGCCGCGACCGCCGAGCCGACGAATGGGACGGGCGGCGAGATCGCCTTTCTGGCGCCGCGCGACAAAGCGGCGGAACTGGCCGATTTCCTGCTGTCGCGCGGGGCGAAACGGGTCTGCGTCCGAGCCGTCGAGCAGGTGTTCGAGACGCAGAACCCGCTCTACAACCTGCTCGCCGCCAAGGTTCTGGCGAGGGCTTAGTTGCTTCGCCCTAGCACACAGCACCCAATAACTACAGGTTTTAGACTATAGGTGTCAAAACAGGCTCCTCGCTGAATTGAGTGGGTAAGGCGAATTTTGGGAGGTGGGTTCGGTGGCGATCTCGCGGGCTTGGCTTTATCGACGCGGGATGCGAGACACTGACCTTTTTCAATTGGCCCTTGGTCTTTCGTCGCCGTGGACGGTGACGCGCGGCGTGTTCGAGGTGGAGGCCAGTCGACTGGA
>JANLPL010000044.1:0-19466 GCA_031367195.1 Bradyrhizobium sp. | reverse complement strand
CAATATCGAGTTTGGCGAAGGACAGGAACGGGAACGCCTCGTTGGAGAGATCGGCGCGGGTGAGCTTCTGCATCAGTTCGCGCGCGCGCGGGCCGGCGACGGAGAGGCCGGGATAATCCATCGAGGCGCCGCGGAACGTCACGCCTGATAGGGCGTGGCGCTCGAACCAGCGCAGATAATAGGTTTCCGCCGACAGCGAGCAGATCAACAGGAACTTGTCCTCGGCGTAGCGGCTGATCGTGAAATCGCCGATCAGCTTGCCCCTTTCGTTCAGCATCGGCGACAGCGCGAGCTTGCCTGACCCCGGAATGCGCCCCGCCATCACAAGGCTGAGAAACTCGGCCGCGTGCGGCCCCTCGACTTCGATCTTGCCGTAATTGGCGATTTCGGTGACGCCGACGCCGGCGCGCACCGCCTTGCACTCCGCCGCGACATAGGAGAATGCGTTGGAGCGGCGGAAGGTGACGTTCTCGACCGGCTTCATGCCCTTGGGCGCGAACCACAGCGGGTTTTCGAGCCCCTGCGATTCGCCCATCACCGCATTGTCGGCGACGAGGCGGTCGTAGATCGGCGAGGTGCGGTACGGACGCCCCGCCGGCAGTTCCTCGTTGGGGAAGCGGATGCGGAAGCGGCGCGAGTAGGTCTCGCGCACCTTGGCGTTGGTGTAGGGCAGCGTCGCCCAGTCGCCATAGCGGGCGACGTCCATGCCCCAGACATCGTGGCCGGGATCGCCCTCGATCATCCAGTTCGCCAGCGCCAGACCGACGCCGCCGCCCTGGCTGAATCCCGCCATCACGCCGCAGGCGACCCAGAAGTTTTTCAGTCCCTTGACCGGCCCGATCAGCGGATTGCCGTCGGGCGCGAAGGTGAAGGGGCCGTTGACCACTTTGCGGATGCCGGCTTTCCCGAGCGCGGGGAAATGCTCGAACGCCGTCTCCAGCGAAGGCGCGATGCGTTCGAGATCGTTGGGCAGCAGGTTCTGGCCGAAATCCCACGGCGTCTCGTGCTCGCTCCAGGGCGCGCCTGCCTTTTCATAGGTGCCGATCAACATGCCGCCGCGCTCCTGGCGCATGTAGATCTCGCCCTCGAAATCGATCACGTGGAACTTGTCGACCTGGGGGTCGATCACGTCCGGCAAATCCTCGGTGATGAGGTAATGGTGCTCCATCGCGAGGATCGGCAGTTCGAGCCCGACCATGCGGCCGACCTCGCGCGCCCATAACCCGCCGCAATTGACGACATGCTCGGCGTGGATATTGCCCTTCTCGGTGATGACGTCCCACGAGCCGTCGGGGCGCGGCTTCAGATCCACGACCCGGTTGAAGCGGACGATCTCGGCGCCGCCCATCTGCGCGCATTTCGCATAGGCCTGCGTCACGCCCCAGGGATCGAGATGGCCCTCGACCGGATCGTACATCGCGCCGACGAAATGCTTCTTCTCGATGAAGGGATACATTTTGGCCGCTTCCTCGATCGACAGGATTTCGAGGTTCATGCCGAGATAGCGGCCGCGGGCTTTCGCCATCTTGAGCCAGTCGAGCCGCTCCTTGGTGCCGGCGAGGTTGAGGCCGCCAGTGACGTGCATCCCGCAGGAGACGCCGGAGATCGCCTCGATCTCCTTATAGAGGTTGATGGTGTATTGCTGGAGTTTCGCGACATTGGGGTCGCCGTTGAGCGTGTGCATTCCGCCCGCGGCGTGCCAGGTCGAGCCGGAGGTGAGTTCCGAGCGCTCGACCAGCACGATGTCTTTCCAGCCGCCTTTGGTGAGGTGATAGGCGACGCTGGCGCCGACGACGCCGCCGCCGATGACGACGACCTGAGCTTGCGTTTTCATCGAGCGGCGCCTCCCGAGGCGAGTTGGGCCGCGCGCGGCGCGGCGGGCACGAAAAACACGACGGCGACGAGCGCGACCAGCATCAGCGCGGCGAGCCCGAAAAAGGCCGAGGACAGCGAGAAGGCGTCGGCGACGAAGCCGGTCAGTAGCGGCGCCGGCGCGCGGGGGAGCAGACCAAAAAACGAAACCGCTGAGATGGCGGCGCCGGCGGAAAGACCGGGTCGGCGCGCTGCGAGCGAAAAGCCGCAGGGCACGATCGCGCCCGTGCCGGCGCCGAGAATGGAGAAGCCAGCCGCGCTTGCGCCGAAGCCGAGATCGGCGCCGACCAGCGTCAGCCCGAACGCGGCCACGGCGTAGGAGCCCAGCATCAGCGCGCGGTCGTTAAACCGTCGGCGCAGCGAATCGACGCCAAACCGCATCACCGACTGGAAGGCGGCGAAAAAAGCGGCGCCCAGGCCGGCGTAGGCGGCGAGCGACGGCGCAGTATGGCGCAGCAGCAGCGCGGCCCAGGCGAGCGCGGAGGTCTCGCAGACGATGGAGACGCCGACCGCCAACCCGAGCATGGCGAGCCCGGAATCGAGAACGCGCGGCGCCGACATGGCCCCGATGCGCGGCTCGCCGGGCGGCTCGGAAATGGCCCGCGTTACGATCACGGCGGCGGCGAGCAGGCCGACCTCGACAAGCAGAACAGCGATCCAACCCAGGCCGTGGAAAGCAAGCCATCCGCCGAGCGCCGCGCCGGCGGCCGTCGTTGCGGAGGCGAAAGCGTGGAACTGGGCAAAGATGGGTTTGGTGGACCTTTGCTCGACGCGCGCGCCTTCCGCGTTCATCGCCGAATCGAGCAGCCCGGAAAGGACGCCGAACAGCGCCAGCGCCAAGGCCAGCCACAGACCGTTGCGCGCAGCGACCAACACCGCCAGCACCGGGCCCATCGCCAGCAGCGCGGCAAGCAGCGTGTGGCGGATGCCGAGGCGGGCCGCGATGGCGCCGGCCGCCGACATCGCGGCGAGATAGAACACGGTCATCAATGTGAGCGCGACGCCGAACTGAAAGGCGTCAATGCCGATCCGTGCGACCACCGCCGCGCTGGCGCCCGCCCAAACGCCGCCGTTGAGACCGAAGGCGCCGAACGTGGCGGCGACAGCGCGGCGGGGCGAGGGGGTTGTCCAGCGGACAGTCATTCCTCAAAAATCCGTGGGCGCGCCGCCTTCCGCCTTGCGGCGGGCGACGAATTCCTCAAGCGCCACCAGCCGTTCGGGCTCGATCGGCGGCGCCTCGAAGCCAGCGAGGCGCGCCTTGTAGAGCCGCTCGGCGGTGTCGTAGGCGGTGGGCGCGCCGGCCTCGCGCCAGCTCTCGTAATTGCGCCAGTCGGAGATCATCGGCGCGAAAAAGGCGTCGCGGTAGCGGGTCTGCGTATGCGCGGCGCCGAAGAAATGGCCACCTGGCCCGACTTCCTGCATCGCCTCGAACGCTAGCTCCTCGACGTCCACCTTCACGGGACGGAGAAATTCGGCGACCATGCCGAGCAGGTCGGCGTCGAGCATCATTTTCTCAAATGAGGCCTGCAACCCGCCCTCCATCCAGCCGGCGCCATGCATCATCAGATTGACGCCGCCCATGATCGCGCCCCACAGCGAGAACACGCTCTCATAGGCCGCCTGGGCGTCGAGCGAATTGGCGGCGTTGGCGTTGGAGGAGCGGTAGGGCAGGCCGAGACGGCGCGCGAGTTGGCCGCCGATGATGGCGGTCTTCATGTATTCCGGCGTGCCGAAGGCGGGCGCGCCGGATTTCATATCGACATTAGAGGTGAAGCCGCCATAGACGAAGGGCGAGCCGGCGCGAGCCGTCTGCGCGACGACCAGCCCCGCCAGCGCCTCGGCGTGCTGTTGCGCCAAAGCCCCTGCCAGCGTCACCGGAGCCATCGCGCCGGCGAGCGTGAACGGCGTCAGCACCACGACCTGATTGCGCCGCGCCATTTGCAGCACCCCCTCCAGCATCGGCGTGTCGAGCCGCAACGGCGAGGACGAGTTGATGACGGTGAACAGAGAGGGCTCGCGCTCGAACGTTTCCGCGTCGATCCCGCGCGCGATCCGCGCCATCTCCATGCCGTCGCAGATGCGCTCTCGCCCTAAGCTGTAAGCGTGGATCGGCTTGTCCGACAGCGTCAGCATATCGAACAGCGCGGTCAGATGGCGCACGGAGGCGTGGATATCGACGGGCTCTACCGGGTAGCCGCCCCAGACATGCACGGCGTCGAGCGTCTGTCCAAGGCGGATGAAGTTCTGAAAGTCGTGATGATTGCCGGGCCGCCTGCCGCCTTCGCGGTCGAATGAGTTGGGCGTGCTCGCCACCGAACAGAAGGCGGTGTAGGCGCCGCCAATCTCGACATTGCGCGCAGGGTTTCGCGCGTGCAGCGTAAAGTTCTGCGGCGCGAGGCCGATCCTGGAGTCCACCAGCGCGGGATCGAAGCGCACGCGGTCGGAGCTTGGCGAGACATCGGCGCCGGCGTCTTTCAGCAGCGCCTTGGCCTCGGCATGCAGAATATCCATGCCGATCTCGCGCAGCACTTTCAGCGCGGATTGGTGGATCGATTCAAGTTCGTCGGCGGAGACGAGGTTGACGGGGGGAAAGCGCAGCTGCGGCTGAGGCTTCGCCTGCGCGGGCCGGGCCGACCGCTCGGGCGAGCGCCGGCGCCGGCGCGGCTGATCCTCGGCTTCGTTCGTCATCCCGCTCGCGTCCCGCTGCTTGTTGGCGCGGGGCGGAGACTAATCACATGGGCCGGAATTCGCCATGCCGGAAATAGGCATTGGCATATGCACTCCTATTTGCCGGTGGGAACCAGCGACGGACCGGCGGCCGCTTCGAGTTGCTGCCGGTCGGCGGCGAAGCGCGCAATCGCCCAGGAGCGGAACAGCGCCACCGCCTCGTTGCTGAGATCTTCCGGGTGGGTGGTGAGATAATAGCCGTAGCCCTCGTCGAGCCAGATGTCGAACGGCCGCACCAGCCTGCCCGCCCTGATGTCCTCGGCGAACAGGATCGGATCGACCAGCGCCAGGCCGTCGCCCAGCATCGCGTATTGCGCCGCAAGCTGCTGCGTGTCGAACACGAGACCACGGTCGACCGCCAGATCCGGCCGTCCGATCAACCGGGTCATCATCTCCCAGAACATGTGGCGCGGCTTGTCCTCCAGCTTCAGATGCAGCAGGTCGCAGGAGGAGATGAATTTCGCGGGGTCGGCGTGATCGACCGTCTGCAACAGTTTCGGGCTGCAAACGATGGTCGAGCGCACCATCCACAGGAGATCGTGGATCGCGTCGGTGACGCGCGGCTCACTATAGACAATGGCGATGTCGATGTCGCCGTCGGTCTCCGGGCCGGTCATCGGCTTGGACACGACCTCGACCGAAATGCCAGGATTTTCGGAGCGAAAATCGCGCAGGATCGGGATCGCCAACCGATGCGCGAACGAGGTCGGCAGCGCGACCTTCAACACCCGCTTCGGCCGCCCCTTCTCCTTGATGACCTCGCCCAGCGCTTGATCGATGCGGTCGAACGATTTCGACACCACGGGCAGGATGTGGCGCCCCGCCTCCGTCAGCACGAGCTGCTGCGGCCGGCGCTCGAACAGCGCCACGCCGAGGAAATTCTCAAGCACGATCACATGCCGGCTCACCGCGCTCTGCGCGACGGTGAGCGAGTTGGCCGCCGCAGTGAAACTGAGGTGTTGCCCCGCCGCTTCGAACGCGCGCAGCGCGTTGAGCGGCAACCATTTGCGATCCATCTTCCGTCCCTTACGCGGGCCGTCAGCCGATCCGTGTGGCCGCGAGCCGCTCCTCAGACAAAGCATAGCCCATGCCGGGCTTGTCGGTCAGCACGATATTTCCGCCGGAGTCAACGCGCAAAGGCTCTTCCATCATAAAATCTCGCCTTCCCAAGTCCCATTCCGGGGGATCGTAGGGAAACTCCAGGAACGGCGCGTCACAAAGTCCCGCTGTGAGATGGGCGTTGGCGACGACGCCCATCCCGTTGGTCCAGGTGTGCGGCGTGAAGACCAGATTGTGCTCCTGCGCCATCGCTGCAACGCGGCGAAGCCCCGTGATTCCACCGACCAGCGCGGCGTCGGGCTGCAACACGTCGAGGCAACCTTGCCCGATGAGATCGCGGAATTCATACAGCTCGCGCGTCATCTCGCCGCCGGCGATGCGGATGTCGCTCCTGTCGCGCAAGCGCCGCATCCCCTCGCGATCGCCGCGATGCAACGGCTCCTCCATCCAATAGACGCCGAGGCGCTCCAACTCGCGCGCGACCTCGACCGCGTCTTTCAGCGACCACGAGGGATAGGCGTCCCACGACATGCGCCAACCCTGATTGCAATCGACCATCAGATCGAGCTTAGGTCCGACGCGGGCGCGCACTGCCTCCAGCGCCTTCACGTCGTCGCGCCAGTCGCCGCGATGGAAGCGGATTTTTAGCGCAGGAAATCCCTGCGCGAGATAACTTTCGGCGGCGTCCGCCAGTTCGGAGGCGCCGCGCAACGTGCCCGAAGAGGCATAGGCGCGCACCCGATCGGACAAGCCGCCGAGCAGTTTCCACACCGGCTGACCCGCAAGTTTGCCGGCGAGATCCCACAGCGCGAGATCGAGCGGCCAGCAGCGGCCCCAATGGAAGCTGATGTTGTTGAGGATGCGCCAGTGGCGCTCGATCTGCATCGCATCCTGTCCGACGAACAGATGCTCGTGGCCGGCAAAGCCCAGCATCATGTCGCCGGAGCCGATTCCGGTGACGCCGATGTCGGTGTGGACGCGCACGACCGACGCATCAAAATGGGTGCGCGGCTGCGTGTCCCAGCTGGCGCGGAACGGCGGGTCGAGCGGCAGCCGGTGCCGAGTGATCTCGATGCCGGCGATGATCGCTTTTGCAGCTTTGGCGGACATGGGGTGCGCGGTCCTCAGATGATGCGGCGCTGGTGATGCGTTGGCTTATCATGCGCTTGCATTGGGGCGAAGCCGGCGGCAAAGTCGAGCGACCCGGGCCGCGCGAACGCCTGGGAATCGAGGCCGCATGTTGATCGTCCACCACCTCAACAATTCCCGCTCGCAGCGCGTGCTGTGGCTGCTCGAAGAGTTGGGGCTGCCCTACGAAATCAAGCGCTACCAGCGCGATTCGAAGACGATGCTGGCGCCGCCTGAGCTCAAACAGGTGCATCCGCTCGGCAAGTCGCCCGTGCTGACGGATGGAGACTCGACCATCGTCGAAACCGGCGCCATCGTCGAATATCTGATCGGCAAGGCCGGCGGGGCGCTGCGTCCGACAGAGGGGACTCTGGAGCGCCGGCGCTGGACCTACTGGCTGCACTACGCCGAAGGCTCGGCGATGCCGCCGCTGCTGATGCGGTTGATCTTTTCGCGCCTCCCCGCGCGCTCGCCGGCGTTGCTGCGCCCGGTGGCGCGCGCCATCGCGTCTCGCACGATCGGCGGCTATGTCGACCCGCAGATCAAAACGCATTTCGACTATATCGAGAGCGAATTGACGAAGTCGACCTGGTTCGCAGGAGAGGAGTTTTCCGCCGCCGATGTGATGATGAGCTTTCCGCTCGAAGCGGCAGGCGCGCGCGCGAACGCCTTCGCCGGCCGGCCCAAGGCGCAGGCGTTTGTCGAGCGCTGCCACGCGCGGCCCGCCTTCGGCCGCGCTCTGGAAAAGGGCGGGCCTTACGCTTACGCGTGAGGAGCGAGCCTGCGGTTCAGCGGGCGCTGGACGACCCCGCGAGGTCGCAAGCATTGGCAAAGGCTTGGGCAAACCAATCGCAGTTCAAAATGGTTTGACCACGACCATAATAACGATGCCGATCATCAGCACGGTCGGAATTTCGTTGATCATCCGATAGAATGCAGAGGTTTTCTTGTTGCGATCTTCCTCAAAATCTTTCCGGCAGTGGCCGAGATAGCCGTGGAAGCCGGACATCACGATGACAAGGGCCAGTTTGGCATGAAGCCAAGGCGGACGAAAACCGGTGACAGCATAGGCAATATAAAGGCCCGAAATCCAAGCGACAATCATCGCAGGATTCATGATTCCTTTCAGCAGTCGCCTTTCCATGACCTTGAAGATTTCGGATGTCTTTGAATCCCGCTCCACATCGGCGTGATAGACAAACAGGCGCGGTAGATAAAGGAGCCCCGCCATCCAGGAGATGACGGCGACCACGTGAAGGGCCTTGATCCAGAGCGCCCAGGTTTCCATCGTTTCCCACCACCTCGTTTAGCGCATGTCGGCAGCGGCGTAGCACCCGTCAGCCTATATATAAAGAGAGAATAGACTCCAATTCTCTTGTTAGACGGGGGATAGGACTCATGATCGTCGAGCATGGTTTTTTCCCCAATTCGGCTGGACTTTCGGACCTGCGCGAGCCGGCTGGGGAAAAGTTTACGAACTGTTAATAAAACTAAAGCCTTCGTTAAACTGCGCCCTGTGGATGAGCGTGCCCGTTTCGCTTTTATCCCCGCTTTCCTTGACCGCGGTGGCGCGCTTCTCCATGAAGCGCTAAGCTGTTGAGGAATACGCGCAGTCTTTCGGTGCGCCCGCCAAGCTGCCGATTTGTCCACATTGTTCCCCAGCGACATCGCTTTTGCGGGGATGACACTGCGAAAGAGCTTGCATGGGTCGGAGCTATTTTCACCTTCATCTCGTGTCCGATTCGACGGGCGAGACGCTGATCGCGGCCTCCCGCGCGGCAGCCGCGCAATACCAGGGCGTGGCTTCGATCGAGCACGTCTATCCGCTGGTCAGGACGACGGTCCAACTTGATCGCGTTATCGCGGAAATCGAGGATGCGCCGGGCATTGTCCTGTTCACGCTGGTCGACCCGGAATTGTCACGACGGCTTGAGGCGAGCTGTGAGGCGTCCGGTTCTCCGTGCCTTTCCGTGTTGGGGCCGATCCTGACTCTATTTCAATCCTATCTGGGACAAAACGCGGCGTCCCGCGCCGGCGCCCAGCACATGCTCAATGCTGAATATTTCAAGCGCATCGACGCGCTGAACTATACGATGATGAACGACGACGGTCAGTTGCCCGAAAACCTCGAACAGGCCGATATCGTGCTGCTCGGGGTCAGCCGCACCTCGAAGACCCCGACAAGCATCTATCTCGCCAATCGTGGTTACAAGACCGCCAACGTGCCGTTCGTGCCGCAGGTGCCGTTGCCTCGCGGCTTGAGCGAACTTCGGCGCCCGCTCATCGTGGGCTTGATCGCCTCGCCGGAGCGGATCATCCAGATTCGGCAGAACCGGCTATTGTCGCTCAACGCCGATACCCAGAGCGACTATATCGACCGCGTCGCCGTCGCCGAGGAAATCGGCGCCTCGCGCCGCTTTTTCGCCGAACGCAACTGGCCTATGATTGATGTCACGCGGCGCTCGATCGAGGAAACCGCCGCAGCCATAATCGATCTCTACCGCGAGCATCGGCTGAAGTTCATCGCGCAGGCCTGAAGGCGCGTGTCGGAGGTTATGTGTCACCGATCTGGAATCCCGCTTTCCGGCTTGTATTGGCCTCGGGCAGCGTCACGCGTATGCGCCTTCTGCAGGCCGCGGGTTTGCCCGTCGAGCCGATCCCGTCGAAATTGGACGAGCGCGCGATCGAGGCCGAGCAAACGGAAATCGACGCGGCGGGGCTTGCCTTGACGCTGGCGAAAGCCAAGGCGCTTTCGGTTTCCCGGTCGGCGCCGGGCGCGCTTGTGGTTGGCGCAGACCAGGTCCTCTCGTTTGAGGGTCGCGTGTTTCATAAGTCCGCGACGCGTGAAGAAGGGCTGAGCACCCTTGCGGCTCTTGCGGGTAAGACGCATCGTCTTATCTCCGCTTTCGCGCTTGCTCAGGACGGACGGTTGGTAGTGGCGGACGCCGATGCGGCGGAAATGACTATGCGCGCGCTGGACGAAGCGGCGCTGCGCGACTACTTTGAAACGGCGGGCCCGAGCGTTCTGGACAGCGTTGGCGTTTACCACTGGGAGGGCATCGGCGTGCACCTGTTCGCGCGCGTGATCGGAGATCACTCAACGATTCTCGGACTGCCGATGTTGAAGCTTTTGGCCGCCCTGCGCAGCCTTGGCGCGGTCAGATTCTGAACGCGAAGCCATGATCGTCGTCGGCCTCACCGGCTCCATCGCTGCGGGAAAATCGACCCTGGCCAATATGTTCCGCGAACTTGGCGCTCCGGTGTTCGACGCCGACGCCGCAGTGCATGAGCTCTATCGCGGCGCCTTCGCCATCGAAGTCGAGACAGCATTTCCCGGGGTCACAAGCGATGGGCGGGTCGACCGCGACCGGTTGAGTAAGTTTGTCGTTGGCGACGCCGAGGCGATGAGGCGGTTGGAGTCAATCGTTCATCCCGCCGTCGCGGCGCTGAGGCGTAAATTTCGAGACAGGGCGCGTCACTCAGGGGCCCGTGTCGCGATCCTCGATGTGCCGCTCTTATTCGAGACGGGTGGAAACGGCAACGTCGATGTCGTGTTGACGGTCAGCGCAAGACCGGAGATGCAACGCGCCCGCGCGCTGGCCCGACCTGGCGCCAGCGCCGAAAGATTCGAAGCGTTGCTGGCGAGGCAGACGCCGGATGTGGAAAAGCGCCGCGGCGCTCATTTCGTGATCGACACAAGCGGTTCGATCACCGATTCTCGCCGTCAGGCCGAAGACTTTTTGCGCGCACTGGCCGGTGCGGAGGGTGACGGACATGCGTGAGATCGTTCTCGACACCGAAACCACGGGACTCGACCCCGCCAAGGGCGATCGCCTGGTCGAAATCGGCGCCGTCGAGGTCTTTGACAAGGTCGCAACCGGCCGCAGCTTTCATGTGCTGATCAACCCTGAGCGCGAAGTGCCGGACGAAGCGTTCCGCGTGCACGGGCATTCCACGCAATCGCTAAAGGACAAGCCTGTATTCGGGGCGGTGGCTGAGGATTTCCTCGCCTTCATCGGCGACGATCCGCTCGTCATCCACAATGCTGAATTTGACATTCGTTTCCTGAATGCCGAACTCGGCGCCCTCGGGCGCGTTATCCTGGCTGCGGGGCGAGTCGTTGACACGCTCGCCCTAGCGCGCCGCAAACATCCGGGCGCGGCCAATAGCCTCGACGCTCTTTGCGATCGATATCGCATTGACCGCTCTCGTCGTATCAAACACGGCGCTCTGATGGACGCTGAGATTCTTGTCGAGGTATATTGCGAATTATGCGGCGGACGGCAGCGCACGCTCGGATTGAGCCCATACACGGCGACTATTGTCGCGCAACGCTGTATAGCCCCCAGGCATCGTCCCTCGCACCTGCCGCCGAGACTGACCGCGCAATCCGAAAGCGCGCATCGCGCTCATGTCGAAAATCTGGAATCTGCCTCGCTCTGGCTTCAGTATCTGGAGTCAACCACCTGATCCGAGGGGATCAGGCGTGATCCGAGGGGATCAGGCGTGGCCCGTCTGTCCCGGCTGCGCTTGCGCCGCGGCGAGGCGCTGAACGTAGAGCCCCTGGAAGTCGATGGGGTCGACGTAGAGCGGCGGAAAACCGCCGCCCCGGACTGCCTCGGCGACAATCTGGCGCGCAAAAGGAAAAAGAATGCGCGGTCCTTCGATCATGACGACGGGCTGAACCTGCTCGGTGGGAATGTTCTCAAGTCGGAACACGCCGGAATAATTGAGCTCAAACTTGAACAACGAATCGGGGCCTTCGCCGGCGCCGCCTTCAAGCAAAAGACTCACCTCATAATCAGTGGGCGAGAGTTGGCGGGCATTGACGTTGATCTGCAGATTTATCCGCGGCGCCTGTGATTGCGGCGCCAGACTGCGCGGCGCATTCGGATTCTCGAACGAAAAATCGCGGGTGAATTGCGTCAGCACCGAAAATCGGGGCGCATTGGCCGTCTCGGATCCACTTTTGTCGTCTTGACCGACCATGCCCATCTCCCGCTCGTCGCCGCGCGCTCTTATCTCGCCGTTAAGGCTTGGCTTGGGCGGGTAACATAGGGAGGCGGCGACGACAAGCCAAAGCATACAGAGCTGGCCACGGGAATCTAGGCGGGTCGATAGGGGGAGTTTCCGTCCGACTCCAGCCGATCCCATGGGGATTCGGGCCTTCGCATGAGCGCAGACAAGATCGAAACGCTTGACGACGGGATGGCTGCGCGCCGAGGCGCGAAGGTCGAAGCAAACCTGGCGAGCGCGCTCTAAAGCAGGTCCATCCCGCGGTCGGCGAGCGCCATAGTGGGCGCATTCGTGTTCCCCGAGGGAATGAACGGCATCGCCGAAGCGTCGATCACCCGCAATCCTTCGAGGCCGCGAACCTGCAATCTGCCGTTCAGGACCGCCATGGCGTCGCCATCCGGGCCCATGCGGCAGGTGCCGACGGGGTGCCAGTTGGTCTTGACGGTGCGACGGCAGTGCCGCGCGATGTCTCCCGTCTCGACGACGTCCTTGCCAGGCAACATTTCGTGGGAAATCAGGTCTGACAGGGGACGTTCGGCGAGAATGCGACGGGCATAACGGATGCCTTCGATCTCAAGCCGCAGGTCTTCGGGTTCGGCGAGATAGTTGTTGTCCACCACGGGCTTGTCGAGCGGATTGTTCGAGCGAAGCCGAAGCGTGCCGCGCGACGCGGGGCGAAGAAGACAGGCATTTAATGTCACGCCATCGCGTGGAGCCACATCCTTGACGTCCGCGTCCAGATAGACTGCGGGCACGCAATACATCTTCAGGGTCGGCCGGTCGCCGCCGTCGGGGTCGATATAGGCGCAAGCTTCGACGCCCACGCTTGCGACCGGGCCCGTTCCAAACGCCAGATATTGCAGTCCGTTCAGAATGGCTCGCAGACCGCGATCCTCCCCGTAATAGCCGAAATGGCCGTTGGTCGCAGCGACGACAGGGACTTCGTGATGGTCCTGAAGGTTTTCGCCGACGCCCGGCAGATCGTGCAGCGGCGCAATTCCGTGCGTCCGGATGTGGTCTGCCGGCCCGATACCTGAGAGCATCAGGATCTTGGGTGAATTGTAACTTCCCGCCGCCAGGAGAACCTCCGCCGCGCACGAAACGATCGTCTCCTGTCCGGCCTCGAGATAGGCGACGCCGACGCAGCGGCCCTTCTCGACGATCAGGCGCGAGACTGTGCAATCCGTTCTGATCGTCAGGCGATCATCTCCGCGCAATTTCGACAGGAACGCATCGATCCCGTTCCAACGGCGATGGCGGTGGGTCGTGTACTGCATCGTGCCGACGCCCGCCTGCGTTCGGCCGTTGAAGTCGGGATTGTAGGGAATCCCCAATCCTTGCACGGCGAGAATGTAGTCCTCCGTCAGACGGCAGATCGCGCCTGTCGCCGACACATGCAAAGGACCATCGACGCCGTGCCATTCATCGTTGAACTGATGATTGCACTCGAGACCTCGGAAATGCGGCAACATATCGCGGAACGACCAACCGCTGTTCCCGCCCAGGAATTGATCCCAATGGTCGTAGTCCTGGCGCTGTCCGCGCGTGTAAACCATCGCATTAACGGACGAGCCGCCGCCGAGAATTGCAGCCTGTCCAACCGATGGTGTTCGGCCATCGAGATGCGTCTGCGGCACAGGCTCGTGCATCTCGACGATCGAGCTGCCGCTGATGCTCTTCATCCAGGCGGCGGGCATCGGCAGAAAAAACGCGGAAAGGCCTTTCGCCTTCGCCGGTCCTCGTTCCAGCAAGAGCACCCGGGCGCCTTTGTCCCTCACCAGGCGCCATGCGGCGACGCAGCCGGCGGAGCCGCCACCCACAACAATATAGTCGAACGCCTTCGCCAATCTTGAACGCCTCCGCCGAATCGAAACCCTTGCGTCAGAACTCCGCAACCAAGGCCGCCGCTTGATTCCGTGCCGGCGAAGCCTGCGGAGACGGCGCCAAAGCCGGGAGCCGGCCCATAGATGGATTGCCGCTCAGCCGCCGCAAAAGCGGTCACTTTTGGACAATTGACGACAAGTTCTGTCAATTGTCCAGAGCCTCTGCGGTGAGCTGTGATGCATCGATGTGGGGGACGGCGCAACCTCGACGTCCGGGGATGGCGGCGGGAGCAGAGCCGCGTGACTCAAGGCTTCCGGATGGAAGCTCCCCTGAATCGGGATTATTGCGGGCTGACGGACGCAAAGTTTTCGAAGTTCGCGCCACATTTGCCGACCGACACGCGCGGCAAGCCCGGCGTGGATGGCCGCCGCGCGAGCCGCGGCTTGTTCAGGTATTGAAATCGGGTGGGCGATGGATCGACGCGCCGCCGGATTATGAGCCGAAGAAGGCGCTCTACAATCGTTATCACGCACTGCCTTCACCCGATTGCCCTGACGACCGGGCCGCGGCCCTTCCCCTTGGGGCCGGCGCGCGTTAAACGACGCGCCGCTCCCGAGACCTTTGACCCCAATGCAAAACCCCGTCGCGCGCCGGCGCACCTTCGCTATCATCTCCCACCCCGACGCCGGCAAGACCACCTTGACCGAGAAGCTGCTGCTGTTCGGCGGCGCGATTCAGCTCGCCGGCGAAGTGCGCGCCAAGGCCAACCGCCGCCAGACTCGCTCGGATTGGATGGGCATCGAGCGCGAGCGCGGCATTTCCGTCGTCACTTCCGTGATGACGTTCGAATACGGCGATTGCGTCTTCAACCTGCTCGACACGCCCGGCCACGAGGACTTCTCGGAAGACACTTATCGCACGCTGACGGCGGTGGATTCGGCCGTCATGGTGATCGACGCCGCCAAGGGCATCGAATCGCGCACGCGAAAACTGTTCGAGGTCTGCCGCCTGCGCGACATTCCCATCGTCACCTTCATTAACAAGATGGACCGCGAGACGCGCGATCCGTTCGACCTGCTCGACGAGGTGGAGAAGACGCTCGCGCTCGACACGGCGCCGCTGAACTGGACCATCGGGCGCGGCCGCGCCCTCGCCGGCGCCTATGACATCCGCAAGAAAGTGTTCCGCCGGCTCGGCAAGGACGCGGTCGATACACCCGTGGAAGGGCCGAGCGATCCCGCCATCGCCGCATTGCTGCCCGAGCACGAGCGGGCGCAATATATCGACGAGATGTCGCTGGCGGTGGAAGGGTGCAAGCCGTTCGAAAAGCAGGCTTTTCTGGAAGGGCACCTGACGCCGGTGCTGTTCGGCTCGGCTCTGAAGGAATTCGGCGTGCGCGACCTCATCGACGCCATGGCGGAATTCGCGCCAAGCCCGCGCGCTCAGGAAGCCTCCACCCGCACGGTCGAGGCGACGGAGCCGAAAATGACCGGCTTCGTCTTCAAGATCCAGGCCAACATGGACCCCAACCACCGCGACCGCATCGCCTTCATGCGCGTCTGCTCGGGCAAATTGCAGCGAGGGATGCGGGCGAAACTGGTGCGGACGGGCAAATCGGTGACGCTGTCGGCGCCGCAATTCTTCTTCGCGCAGGATCGCTCGCTGGTGGAGGAAGCGTTCGCGGGCGACGTGGTCGGCATTCCCAACCACGGACTGCTGCGAATCGGCGACACGATGACCGAGGGCGAGGAGATCGTGTTTCGCGGCGTGCCGAGCTTCGCGCCGGAAATCCTGCGCCGGGTCAAGCTCGCCGACGCAATGAAGGCGAAAAAGCTGCGCGAGGCGCTGCAACAGATGGCGGAAGAGGGCGTCGTGCAGGTGTTCCTGCCGCATGACGGGGCTAGCGCCATCGTCGGCGTGGTCGGCGCCTTGCAGCTCGACGTGCTGACCGAGCGACTCAACGCGGAATATGGCTTGCCCGTCTCGTTCGAGCAGAGCCGGTTCGAAGTGTGCCGCTGGGTGTCCTCGGACGAAAAGGGCGAACTGGAGAAATTCGTCTCCGCCTTCCCCGCCTCTATCGCCGCCGATCTCGACGGGTCGCCGGTCTATATGGCGAGTTCGGCGTTCAACCTGCGCTATGAGCAGGAACGCTGGCCGAAAATCCGCTTCGCCGACGTGAAGGACTACCAAAAGACGGCGTGACCTACCGCCGCGCGACCATCGCCTTGGCAGTCGCCTCGTCGGTGACGAGCGCGGTCGGCTGCAACAGACGGCAGGCGGCGGCGATCGCCTCGACCTTGTCGGCCCCGCCTGCGACCATGATTCGCGCCGGCGCCTTGCGAAGGCTTTCGATCGGGATAGACATCACGCGCGCGTTGATGGAATGATCGACTAGACAGCCGTCGGCGTCGAAGAAATTATAGAGCAGATTGCCGATCGCTCCGCGCGCTTTCAACTCCGCGCTTTCGGCCTCAGAGACCAGACCATAGCCGCGCGCGGCGGGAAAGCTGTTTTCGCCTCCGACGCCGACCACCACCGCGTCGAGCGCTAGCGCCAGCTCGAACACCTCGCGCAAACCGCAGCTCTCGATCAGTGCGCGCCTGGTGTCGCGACTGTCGACGATCGCGGGGGCGGCGAGCATGTAGCAATCCGCCATATAGGCGCGCGAGAATTGCCACGCGCATTCCGCGGGGTTGGCGGCGCGCGCTCGCATGACGCCGCCCAGCAGCGAGACAACCGAGAGACGCGGCACGTTCTTTTCATCGAGGAAGTTGAGCATCCGGCTCAGCGTCTCGCCCCAGCCGAGGCCGATCTTCATATCCGGCCGCAGCAGCCGCGACACATATTCGCCCGCGGCGGCCGCGATCACCGCGCGTCCGTCGCCCCCCGCCGCCGACAGCGGCGCGACCACGACTTCGGCGACGCCGTAGCGCTTCTGGACCTCGATTTCGATCCCGGCGAGTTCGGCAATCTCACGGCTGAGCGATATCCGAACGTCGTTCGCGGCGCGCGCTTCGGCGAGCATCCGCACGACGGTGATGCGGCCAATGCCTAGCGCGTCGGCGATGGCGCTCTGCGTCATTTCCTCGACGTAATACATCCAGGCGACCCGCTGGCGTAGGCGGGGGGAGCGCCTGGAGCCGGCGCCGCGGCCGGATTTGTCGTCGCCCTCGTCGAGTCCCAAAAGCTTTTCGCCCCGGTTTATCGTCGCCCGATGATCGAACTTTCCCTGCCGTCCTGCCGCGCCGGACCGGTAGCTGTCAATCCGGGCTTGCCTCGCGGGCGCGGTCTTGCCAAATAGGGAGCGAAGCGGCGGCCGAGCTTTCAGGGTTCGGAAAGGCCGAAGTGTCGTAATCCCATCGATACTGGGGAAGTTGGCGTCGGGCGGGCCCGTCGGGGGCGCGCGTGGCGGACGGAACGTTGAACATGGATCTGACCTCACCGCTATTCGACAAGATTCGCATCAAGACGCGCAAAACGGCCAATGCGCCCAAGCTCGTCGAGCAGGGACCGGCGTGCAGCCATCCCGGCTGCATCGCCAAGGGTGAGTTCAAGGCGCCCAAGGGCCGCGACCGCGAGGGCGAGTTCTTCGTGTTCTGCAAAGACCACGTCAAGGAATACAACGCGACTTACGACTATTTCAAAGGCATGGACGACGACGCGCTCGCCAAATTCCGCGCCGCTGAAGTGATCGGCCACCGCCCGACCTGGAAAATGGGGCCGCGAGGCGCGCAGACGGCCCATGTCGACGAGACTGTCTATGCGGAAGCGCGCACCATGCGCCGCAAGGGCGCGCGCCGCACCGGCGACGCCGCGCAGGCGCCGCGTTACAACGCGCTGGCCTTGAAAGCGCTGCACACGCTCGATCTCGACGCCAATGCGATCGAAACCTCGATCAAGGCCCGCTACAAGGATCTCGTCAAGCGCCACCATCCCGACGCCAACGGCGGCGACCGCTCGTCGGAGGAGAAATTGCGCGAGATCATCAAGGCGTACAATTTCCTGCGCGGCCAGAAGCTAGTCTGACGCGCCCTTTTCCCGCGACCGGGATCGTTTATAAGGCTTTCGCCTGCCGCTGGAGCGGCGTGGCTTGGAGGGTTCATGAAAGTCGAGACTGGATCGTCCGCCGATGTGACCGCCGTGGCGGGGCCGCCGGATCGGAAAGTGTCGGTGCGAAAGCTGTTCAACATCGATTCCGACATGGAGGCGCCGGCCTATTCGCAGCCCGACGAGCACGTGCCGGAGTTCGATCCCGACTATCTCTTCGACAAACAGACCACGCTCGCGATCCTCGCGGGCTTCGCTTACAACCGCCGCGTGATGGTGAGCGGCTATCACGGCACCGGCAAATCGACCCATATCGAACAGATCGCCGCGCGGCTCAACTGGCCGCTGGTGCGCGTCAATCTCGACAGCCACGTCTCACGCATCGATCTCGTCGGCAAGGACGCGATCGTGCTGAAGGACGGCAAGCAGGTCACCGAATTCCGCGACGGCATCCTGCCCTGGGCGTTGCAGCACAATATCGCGATCTGCTTCGACGAATACGACGCCGGGCGGCCCGACGTGATGTTCGTCATCCAGCGCGTGCTGGAGCAATCGGGCCGGCTGACGCTGCTCGACCAACGCCGCGTCATCAAGCCGCATCCCGGCTTCCGGCTGTTCGCCACCGCCAACACGGTGGGCCTGGGCGACACCTCCGGCCTCTATCATGGCACGCAGCAGATCAATCAGGGCCAGATGGACCGCTGGTCGATCGTCACCACACTCAACTATCTCCCGCACGACAGGGAAGTCGACATCGTGCTCGCCAAGGCGCCGCATTATCGCGCGCGCAAGGACGGGCGCGACATCGTCAACAAGATGGTGCGCGTGGCGGACTTGACCCGCAACGCCTTTGTCGGCGGCGACCTCTCGACCGTGATGAGCCCGCGCACGGTGATCACCTGGGCCGAGAACGCCGACATTTTCAAGGACATCGGCTTCGCGTTCCGGCTCACCTTCCTCAACAAGTGCGACGAGTTGGAGCGCACGCTGGTGGCGGAGTTTTATCAGCGCTGCTTCGGGCAGGAATTGCCTGAGAGCGCGCTGAATGTGGCGCTGAGTTGAGGGGGCTGCGCCGGGCTTGGCCCCATAGGCGCTAACTTAAGGAGTTTCTCTGTCGGGCCAGTCGTGATTGAACTAAACCGCTACGCGGTATAGCCGTCCCGGGGCTGGCGCGAGGTGCCCCTGCCTGAGAGGATTTGGTTGAAAAGCCAACCTTCTTAGACAGGAGATCCCGAGAAGGCCGAGTTGACCGTCTATCGCATCGACCGGCCGGCGATCCCGTCCAGCGCCGCGGTGCTAACATAGTTAGATCCCGACATCTATTATAATGCATAAGAAAAATGTATTATTTCGCGATATTAATTAACATAAATATGTCGTGTTAAGATTCGAACTTGGGCAAGCACCCACTCATGCGGGGCTTAAATATTTCGCCGAGCGCATTAAACTTTTTGCGCTTTTGGCGCGACGAACTCTTGCCCGGCAAAACAACCCTACGTCGCCGCGCAAATCCTAATGAACTCCCTCACAAATCTGCTCAACCCTCCAGGAGGCTCACATGCGCATGATCAAACCTGCGGCCTTATGTAGCAGCCGCCACCGAGCTTGACAGGCGACTGTCGGCCGTCCAGAATGTTCATTATATGTTCTGTTTGGCGAATATCTCATGGCTCAGCATTTTCTCCTGTCGGCGGCAGCTCGATCGCTCAGCATCGGCAAGGTCATGCGGATGTCCGATCGTGGCGCGGAAAACGTGTTCGCGCGCCTGCGTTGGCCGACGACGGAAGGCAAGC
>JANLPL010000010.1:0-11928 GCA_031367195.1 Bradyrhizobium sp. | reverse complement strand
TCCTGCGGAAAATCGCGGAGCGAAGCGTCGGCGGCCTGATGAACGCCCTCGAAACCTGCGCCAAAATATTCAAACCCAGCGAATGCGCAAACTATTTCAAGGCCTGCGGATACGATACAGATTGATCGGAGCCTGCTCTAGCCTGGTCGTCGTTCTTCACGATTTCGACGGCGCGTCCGCCGAAATCGCGCGCCCGCTCCGTCGCGCGCCGCCCCGTAGCCGCCTTTGTTCGGGCCGACGGCGCTCGACGAAAGCGTTTCTCCGTTACTTTTACGCCGCCCGGGCGCGATCCGTTTCCCTCATTTCCTCGCGGTGAGGCTGATCGATTGCTGGCGGGCGAACGCCTGCAATTTCGCAACGGCTTCGGCCTCCGGCAGAGCGGTGGCGGGATCCGTCCCGACCAGGGTCACCACGGCCTGAGCTTCGCCTTGCCAATCGAGGATCGGCGCGGCGATCGCGACGAGACCGGGGATGAAGCGGCCATCCACCGAAGCATATCCCGCTTGCCGGATAGTCTTGCGCAGCGCCTCCACACCGGCCCGCGACGGGGCCATGTCCGGCAGGAGGCCCGGGTTCTTCCGCGCGCGGCGAAGTTCAACCTCCAGTGCTTGCTGAATCTGCGCCGCGGGCGCCCAGACCAGAAATCCACGTCCCGTGGCGCTGTTCAAAAGGGGAAGCGTGGCGCCGAGCCCGATCGAAGTCACGGGAGGAGCGACGCCCCGCTGCCAGCGCACCGTGGTCGCCCCGGTGTTGCCCCAGACGGCCAGGAGGGCGGTGAGCCCCGTCTCGGCGCAGAGGTCCGGCAGCCCATCGGCGGCGCGGTTGACGAAATCGTGGCGCTCAAGCGCGGCAAGTCCCAGAACAATCGCGCCGCGACCGAGGTCATATTTTCCCGAGCGCCCGCCCTGTTCGACCAGGCCTGCCTGAAGAAAGGACGCCAGATACCTGTGCGCCTTGCTAAGCGGCATGTCGCATTCCTTGGCGATGTCGGAGAGCGTGGCCGGCCCTGAAAAGGTTGTCATCGCCTTCAGAAGTCGCAGCGCCGCATTCAAGGATTGAATGCCGCCCGCGAAGTCGGTCGGATGTTCCAAATCGTCAAGACCATTCATGGGGGGCTAGCGCCTCTTTCAATAGAGCAATGTCGCTCGCGATCATAGCCTGGTCGGTCGGCCTGAACAGTCCACGCACCTCGACGCTTTGACGCGGTGGATGTCTTCCTTTTTCACCTCATAGGCCAGCGTGACGCTGTTTGACCCCCATTCAAGAGGCCGCAGCCAGATCTCGATCTCGTCGCCGGTTCGCAGACGGCGGCATGACCGCCGAGCGGGTCGAGGAGCATAGGGAAGGCGCGGTCGAACCAGCTGAATATATTGGGATAAAACACGATTCCGACCGGATCGCTTCGCCAGAAAACCCGCGCTGTTGAAGGCGGTCTCGATGATCCCACATTTGCATACTCCACAACGTCTTGCATATTATGAAATTATGTGTAGCTTCCGGCGTTGGATTTGTCGAGGCCATGTTTGCGGGAGGAGTGATGCGCGCGCTGCGCAAGGTTGATATTCTTGGCGGCGGGCCAGCCGGCCTCTACACGGCGATCCTAATCCGCCGCACGATGCCGGAGGTCGAAATCCGGCTGACCGAGCAGAACCCACGAGGCGCCACCTTCGGGTTCGGCGTCGTGTTCTCGGATCAAGCTCTCGATTTTCTCAAAGCCGACGATCCCGAGATCCACGCTCTTGTCGCCCCTCACATGGAGCGGTGGCGGAACATGACGCTCAACCATCCGGGCGGGCGGATAACGCTCGACGGCGTCGGCTTCGGCGCGATCGGCCGCCTCGCCTTGATCGAAATTCTGCGGGAGCGGGTCGAGGCCCTCGGCATCAACGCGCGCTTCTCGCATCCCATTGCTTCGTTGGACGAGCTTGATGGCGATCTCATCATCGGCGCGGACGGGCTCAATTCATTGGTCCGCCGCGCGGACGAAGCGGCCTTTGGGACCAAGGTGGAGCAGTTCACCAACCATTTCGTCTGGTTCGGAGCCAACAAGCTGTTCGATACGCTGACGCAAACCTTCGTCCAAACGGACAAGGGGCCGATGAATGCCCACCACTACCGCTTCTCGCCCACGACCAGCACGTTCATCGTCGAGTGCGAGCCCGAGACATTCAAGGCTTGGGGCTTCGAGACTATGGACGAAGCCGAAAGCGCTCGGGTCTGCGCCGAGATATTCAAGGATGCGCTGGACGGGCGGGCGCTCATCACAAACTGGTCGATGTGGCGCAACTTCCCTCGACTTTGGTGCGAAAAATGGTTCTCGGACAACCGCGTTCTGCTGGGCGATGCGGCGCATACCGCGCATTTCTCAATCGGGTCAGGCACGCGACTCGCCTTTGACGACGCCATAGCGCTGGTCAAGGCCCTTGCCGCGCATGACGATATTCCCACCGCTCTGGCGGCCTATGACGCTTCGCGCCGTCCGATCGCCAGGAAGCTGGTGAATGCGGCGAACACGTCCGCGACGTGGTACGAGACGTTTGGCGCGAAGATGGGAATGGCGCCGCTCGATTTCGGGTTCGACTACCTGATGCGGTCAGGTCGCATGGATAGGGATCGCGCTCGCCTGATCGCACCGGGGTTCATGGCGCGGTACGAAGCCGAAAAGGCCGTTCAAGAAGTTGCTATAGTGGACCCGGTCGCGGACGGTCTTCCTGGCGCGGCCGAGATCGGCTTTGTCCGCAACGACCATCCGAACTGCTCGTCGATCCTATGGGACAATCTGACACGCAATCCGCTGAAGATCGCCGTGATCGGCCCCTCGGGCAAAAAGACCTATGCCGAACTCATCGCGGAGGCGGCCCGCTGGGGCAATGCCTTTATCACGGCGGGATTGCAGCGCGGCGATCGGATAATGTTCTTCCTTGACGACACGCCGGTCTATCCGGCCGCGTTCTTCGGCGCCGTGCGGGCTGGCTTCGTTCCGGTGCTGCTGAATACGATGACCCCGGTCGAGAGCTTGAACTATTACATCAGGGATACCGGGGCAAAGTTGGCGCTCCGCGAGGCCTCCCTCCTCGGCCACTTCAGCGCCGACGCGCTTGCGGGGACCGCGCTTCAGCGGGTGGTTGTCGCGAATGGCGAGATATCCGGCGCGGACCAAATATCGGCCGATGCGTTTCTGGCCGGGCAAGGCGCCAGTCTCGACTGCGCCGATACGGGTCCCGACGACATGGCGTTCTGGATGTATTCTTCCGGTACGACGGGTAAGCCCAAAGGAATCGTGCACCTGCATCACGATATGGCCTATACCCACGCGTCCTTCGGCGACAAAGTCCTGAAGCTGCGGCCGGATGACATCGTTTTCTCGGCGCCGAAGATCTTCTTCGCCTATGGTTTCGGCAATTCCCTCACGTTCCCGTTCTCGATCGGCGCGGCCACCCTTCTGATGCCGGGTCGCCCCGATCCCGCCGCGGTGCTCGACATGATCGAGACTTATCGCCCGACCGTCTTTTTCGGCTTGCCCACGCTCTATACCGCGCTGTGCCGCGCCGAGTCGGCGAAGCATCGAGACCTCGGCTCGATCCGACAGTCGATGTCCGCCGCGGAGATCCTGTCGGAGGATGTCTATAAGGCCTGGAAGACGCTGGTCGGTCATGGGCCCACGGAGGGGCTGGGGTCCACCGAGGCCCTGCACATCTATCTATCGAACGCGCTCGACGATCATCGGCCGGGCTCCGCGGGGAAAAGAGTTCCCGGATACGAGGTGAAACTGGTCACATCGGAGGGGAACGAGACCAGGCCCGGTGAGGAAGGCGTGATGATGGTGCGTGGGAATTCCTCCGCCCCCTGCTACTGGAACCGCCCGGACAAGACACGCGAGACGATGCGCGGCGACTGGATTTGGACCGGCGACCGGTTCTTTGAACAGGACGGGCGCTACTTCTTTCAGGGACGCGCCGATGACCTGATCAAGGTCTCCGGTCAATGGGTCTGGCCGCTTGAGATCGAACGTTGTCTCAGCGAACAACCGTCAGTGCATGAATGCTGCGTGATTGCGCACGAGTTGCCCGACCGGCGGATGTCGCTCAGGGCCGTTGTGCATCTCAAGCCGGGCCAGGTTGGGGACGCGGCCAAAACGAAGGAACTTCAGGACTTCGTCAAGCAGCGGCTGCTGCCCTTCAAATATCCGCGCCTTGTTTTGTACGTTGCAGAATTGCCCAAGACCGGCACCGGCAAGATTGATCGCCAGGCCGTCAAGGCGATGGCCTGACACAATGACGGCTCCCGCTTCATCCTCATCCCCACAATACTCTGAGATGATAGGCCATGGCTTTCGTATTCCCTCCCGCTCCCATACCGTCCATCGCCGTCGCCGGCGGCGAGGACCGCATCCCCGTGCGGCCGATATTCTGCGTCGGCCGAAATTATGCCGCGCACGCGCGCGAGATAGGCAAGGATCCGGATCGCGAACCGCCGTTCGTCTTCACCAAGCCCGCCGACGCGGTGGTGGATGACGGAGCTTCGATCGCCTATCCGCCCGAGGCCGAGAATTTTCACTACGAAGCCGAGTTGGTGGTGGTGATGGGTCGCCCGGGCCGGAACGTCGCGGAGGCGGATAGCCTGTCCCTGGTTTGGGGCTATGCCGTGGGGAACGACTTGACGCGCCGCCGCCCCGCCGCATCAACCCGACGCAGTCTGACGATCCACGACATTGGGAGCTTGTCATGAACGACAATACAAAGAAGCCCGCCGCCTATGCGACGCCGCCCGACGACACGCCGGAATTGCGCGCGCTCTACGAGGGCTTTGAAAAGCAACACATCAAGCCGCTTTGGACCCAGATCGGCAACCTGATGCCGCAACATCCGAGCCCTAAAGCGACGCCCCATATTTGGAAATGGGCCGATCTGCTGCCGCTGGCGCGACGGTCGGGCGATCTGATCCCGGTGGGGCGCGGCGGTGAGCGGCGAGCGCTGGGCCTGGCGAACCCGGGCCTCGGCGGCAATGCCTATATCAGCCCGACGCTCTGGTGTGCGATCCAATATCTCGGTCCGCGTGAGACGGCCCCCGAGCATCGTCATTCACAGAACGCGTTCCGATTCGTGGTCGAAGGCGAAGGCGTTTGGACGGTCGTCAATGGCGACCCCGTGCGGATGAGCCGGGGCGATTTGCTTTTGACTCCGGGCTGGAACTTCCACGGGCATCACAACAATACCGACCTTCCGATGGCGTGGATCGACGGTCTCGATATCCCGTTTTCATATATGAATGATGTCGGCTTCTTCGAGACCGGCTCGGACCGGGTGACGAATTACGCGACGCCGCAATTCTCGCGGTCGGAGCGGCTTTGGAGCCATCCGGGCTTGCGGCCGTTGTCCGGCTTGCGGGACACCGCGAATTCGCCGCTTGGAGCCTACCGATGGGAATTCACCGACCGCGCATTGACCGAGCAACTCTTGCTCGAAGAAGAGGGTCAGCCCGCGACGGTTGAACGCGGCCATGCGGCGATCCGATACGTAAATCCGACGACGGGCGGGGACGTGATGGCGACGATCCGCTGCGAGTTTCATCGTCTGCGGGCCGGGACGGAGACGGCGACTCGCCGCGAGGTCGGTTCGACCGTGTTCCAGGTGTTTGACGGACGCGGTGCGATTGTCATCGATGGCGAGACGCACAAGCTCGACATCGGCGACATTTTCGTCATTCCGTCGTGGGTGCGTTGGGCGTTGCGGGCGGAAACCCAGTTCGATCTTTTTCGCTTCTCGGACGCGCCGATCATGGAGCGGCTCAACTTCGCCCGCACGCTGGTCGAAGGCGGCGCGCCGTGAAGAAAGAGCCGACTTCAAGCCGGCGCATCCATCCCTCTCAGCCGCACAGGCCGATCAATGGATTTCCGTTCTGGAATGGCGGGATTCCCAGCGCTGGCGAACCCGGCGATTATGCGCTATGTAGGTAGAATATTCTTAAGCCGGAAACTGGCGCCTCATGGCCCTCAGCATCAAGGATCCCGAAACCGAACGGCTGGCGCGCCTGCTCGCCGAGCGCACCGGCGAGTCCCTCACCATCGCGACCCGCCGCGCCCTGGAGGAACGTTTGCGTCGGATGGGGACCGAGGCGCGCAAGGCGGCGCTGCTGGAGGATCTCGCCGCCAGCCGTCGGCGCTGGCGCGCCCTCCCCGTGCTCGATTCCCGCGGGGCCGACGAAATCATCGGCTACGACGAGAACGGACTGCCGTAGCTATGGTGATCGACACATCGGCGATTGTCGCCATCGCGCTCGACGAGCCCGAAGCGCCGGAGTTCGAGCGGCGCATCGCCGACGCCTCCGTCCGTTTGATCTCGGCGGCCACCCTGCTTGAGGCGGCGATGGTCATCGAGACGCGCCTGGGCGAAGCGGGGGGCGGCGAGCTCGACCTTTGGCTGCACAAGGCCGGCGTCGAAATCGTCGCGGTGGATGCCGAACTTGCCGATCAGGCGCGGCGCGCCTGGCGCCGCTTCGGCAAGGGTCGCCACCCCGCCGGGCTGAATTTCGGCGACTGCTTCTCCTACGCCCTCGCCGCCCTCACGCAGGAGCCCTTGTTGTTCAAGGGCCGGGATTTCAGCAAAACCGACGTGCGCGCCGCTTGATCGCGACTTCGACCTTCGACCAGTCGATTGCGGCGATATGCCGGACGGACGGGAACGCGGCGGCCAGGCCAATCAAGCCGCTTGCGACCGCGCCCGGCGTCAACTCAACCCTCCGCCTTCGGTTGGCCCTGCCCGCTCACGCCCGCTTCTCTTCTCGATTGCGCGCGTCGATCAGCGCCATCAGCATCGGCCCCGGCGCGAAGGTTTTGGCCTGGGCCTTGCGCGGCCGCCTCGATCTCGTCCAATGACGGCGCTCGCGGCAATCCCTCCACCAGGGCGCGGAAGCGGCGATGCACGACGCTCCAGTTCGGGCCGAGATCGCCCCCCGCCGGCAGCGGGACGCCCTGCTCCAGCCCCGCCGCGATCATCTTGGCGAGATCGCGCCGGGCCAGCGTCACCCGCTCGCGGGCGCGGCGCAACGCCTCCCGCTCGGCGCGGACGTCTTCGGCCAAAGCCTCGAATTCCTGCGCCCGCGCCACCAGCGGCGACAGGTCGAAGCCGAACGCGGCCGTGATCGCCCCGTCCCTGCCCTTGCGGGCATAGCGTTTGCCGTTGGGACTGTCGCGCCGCAGCACGATTCCGGCCTCCACCAGCGCGCTGAGATGCCGGCGCAGCGTCGAGGCGGCCATGCGATGCGCGCGCAGGCTCAAATGCGCGTTGGAGGGAAACACGACGAGATCGTCGCCGCTGAGCACGGTTTCGGGATGGAAACTCAACAGCGCGTCGAGCACGCCCAGCGCCCGCTCGCTCAAAGCCGCTCGCGCGCGGCGCACAGCGCGCGGAAGACGGTCCATTTATGCGCTTTGGCGGCGGGCGCCCGCGCGGTGGCGACCGCGCGGGAGGCGATTTGGGCGTGCGCAAGCGGCCGGCGCCCGAAGTGCGTCGTGGCGAGAGACATCGAGGTCATTTTTTTCATCGGGCAAAAGAATATCGCTCGCCCCAAAGCGCGCCAACCCCAAAGCGCGCCAACTTGACAGCGATTCCCGGAAATGATCTTCTCTCGGTTGTCACACAGAGCGAAGAGGCTTCCGAACGGAGACGTTTGGGGGCCTTTTCCTTCTGCTGGGGATGCTCCTGGAATAGCTCGCGGCGGCTTCAGTCCGTCGCGCTTTCGGTTTCGACAAACTCCTGCAACAACCGCGGCAGACGCTGCGCCAGAAACTCGGCGAAGCCTCGACCGCGGGAATTCGTCAGCGCCACGCGGATTTCGCGCGTGGAGGCGCTGATATCGGCCAGCTCGGACCCATCGGCGCCCCGCACCCGCACCACGCTGGCCGCGCGCCCTGCCCGTTCGGGCGCGGCGGCGGCGAAGGCGCGCGCGAATCGTTGGTCGGGCGCGGCGCTCGCGAAATCCGGCCTGGCGACCAAAGCGCGCACGCGTTTCAGCGCCGCCGGCGTATTCAGCGCTTGTGCGAAAGCCTGCCAGCGCGGCCGGCCGGCTTTGGCGGCCTTGCCGATCGAAACCGCGATCTCGCGCGGCACGCAGCGCGCCACGGAGATGAGCTTGGAGGCCTCAGCTTTGTCGATTGCGAGCGCCTGTGCGATCAGCGCGCGGCCGCGGCCGGCCTCCTCCAGCCGCAACGCGAACAGAGCGCGCTCGATGAAGGAGAGATCCTCGCGCGCGGAATTCTCCAGACCCTGCGCGACCACGAGATCGTCGTCCGACAGCGCGCGCACGATCGCCTTGACCTTCAGCCCGAGCTGGCGCGCGGCGCGCAGCCGGCGATGGCCGTAGGCCGCCTGAAAGCGCCCCGCCCCGGTCGCCCGCACGAGGATGGGCACCTCCTGGCCGCGCGCCTCCAGCGAGGCCTTGAGCGCGGCGAAGGCGGGATCGTCGTCATGGGCGAAACGGTCGGCGAACGGGGACGGGTCGATCAGCTCCGGGTCCAGCTCCAGCACCTGCGCGGCTTGAGCGATCTGCGCGCGCAAATCCTCGTTCTCGCGCTCGACGCCGGAGAAAGTGTCGCGCATCGAGCGCACCGGGCCGGAAGGGGCGCGGGGGCGGCTGTCGGCGTTGTCAGCTGACAACGCGGGGGTTTGCGCGAACAGGCCACGAATCGCGTCGGTGCGCTTGCTCATCGTCCCCACGCCCGTTGCAGGAGACCCAGAACCTCGCGATTGGCGGCGTTGACCGATTCGAGCGCGCGCTCGTAGGCCGCGCGTCCGACCGAGGCCTTTTCGAGTTCGTACAGGGATTGCTTGGTCAGCCCGGCGTTGGCGATCGCGGTAGAGCGCCACACCGTCGCCTTCAAGACATCGGCGCCGAACAGCGAGCGCAACAGCGCCACGATCTGCGTCTCGGGCACGTCGTTGGGGTCGTGCCGCGTCACCACGTAGCGGATAAAATCGTAATCGAGCCTGCCGCCGGCGTCCTCGATCACCGTCATCACATCGGAGGTCATCAGCAGGAACTGGCTCATGCTGGCGACATCCACCATCTGCGGATGGATCGTCACCAGCAGCGCGGTCGCCGCATTGAGCGCGCCCATGGTGAGATAGCCCAGCTGCGGCGGGCAGTCGATCACGACAAAATCGAAATCGTTCTCGACCTCGCGGATCGCGGCGCCGACGCGGCGGAAGAACAGATCCTCGCCGCGATGCGAACGCTCCAGCATCGCGCGCGGGGTGTGATGCTCGAACTCCATCAGTTCGAGATTGGCCGGCGCCAGCGACACGCCCTCGAAATAGGTCGGGCGGGCGATCTCGCGCATCGGCCGGCGGTCGGAATCGTAGCGCAGCGAGCCGTACAGCGTCTCGTTGTCGCCGACGTCGAATTCCGGCTGGCGGCCGAACATGCCGGAAAGCGAGGCTTGCGGATCGAGATCGATCGCCAGCACGCGGAAGCCCTCCAGCGCGAGGAACTGCGACAGATAAAGCGCGGTGGTGGTCTTGGCCGAGCCGCCCTTGAAGTTGGCGACCGCGATGATCTGCAATTTCTCGCCCGCGCGCCGGCGCGGCTGGAACGCCAGCGCCTCGCGCGGTCGCGTGGCGGCGAGATAGTCGCGCAATTGCGTGATCTGGCTCGCGCCATAGGAGCGCCGGCCGCCGGCGGCGAGGGCAGGGCAGGGGCCCAGGCCGTCGAGCGAGAGCTGGCGCAGATAACCGTCGGACACGCCGAGGAATTTCGCCGCCTCGCCCGAGGAGAACGGCCGCAGGGTCTTGCGCGAGGCGGGCGGAAACAGGCTCGCCGACAGCGCGTGCATCTGCGCCGACAAGACCTTGGCGTGGCGGCCGATGCGCGCCAGCGGCGTTTCCACTATGGTGGCGGGGAACTGCACCCGAGACGCTTTCCTGACGTATTTACGGACAAATTCCGTCTCGGCATTAAACGGCGATTCTCGCGTTTGGCAAGAAATTGTTCGTTAATGAATCGTTAATGCCCGGCTGTGTCGTGCAGAGCCAGATCTCCGGCCGCGATCCGGGGTTATGATTTGCTCCCTTGTTTGGTCTTCGGACCACAGAAAATTCCGTATAGCGCCGACAGGACATCCTTCGCGGCGGAACTCGACAGCGAGTAATAGATCGTCTGCGATTCGCGCCGCGTCGCGACGATCTCGGCCTCGCGCAGCCTGGCCAGATGTTGCGACACGGCGGACATGGCGAGGCCGACGGCATGTTGCAGCTCGGTCACCGTGCGCTCGCCGGCGTAAAGCTCGCACAGGATCATCAGACGCGGCCGGCTGGCCATCGCCTTCAGCAGACTTTCCGCTTCCTCAGCCTGCTTCTGCAGCTTCTCTATTTTCATGCTTGCTAACTTAGCATTTGCTGATATATAGGTCAAATCCGCCCCGGAGCGCTGATGCGACGCCTCGCCCGCGCCGGTTTCGAACAGACGGCAAGCCGATCTGAAGGTTTCGCTGATCTGAAGGTTTCAAAGGAGACCAACTTGAGCTATCACATCTCGCGCACGATCGAGGGCGGCTTCGAGGCCGCCATTGCCCGCGTCACGGCGGCGCTGCTGGCCGAAGGGTTCGGCGTACTGACGCAGATCGACGTCACCGCCACGCTGAAGGCGAAACTCGGCCAGGATTTCCGGCCCTATCGCATCCTGGGCGCCTGCAATCCGGGCCTCGCCTTGCAGGCGTTGCAAGCGGAGGACAAGGTCGGCGTCATGCTGCCGTGCAATGTCGTGGTGCAGCAGCGCGACGACGGCGAAATCGAAATTTCCGCCATCGACCCGTCGGCGCCGATGCGCGCGATCGGCAATCCCGCGCTCGACGCCGTCGCCGCTATCGTGCGCGAAAAACTGCAAAAAGTGGTGGCGGCGGCGTGAGGCCTGGCCGCATCCGCGCCCGATGCGGCCAAAACGAACTTCTCATATCGCCCTCACGTGATAAACATGCGCGGCGCGCGGGCGATGGGTGAGGTGGATGTTCAGGGAGCCGGAGATCGAGCTGTCGCCGAAAGTGGCGGACGAGGTCAAATTTTCCACCTGCTACATGTGCGCGTGCCGCTGCGGCATCAAAGTGCATATCCGCGATGGCGAGATTCGCTACATCGAGGGCAACAAGAACCATCCCGTCAACAAGGGCGTGCTGTGCGGCAAGGGCGCGTCGGGCATCATGCAGCATTATTCGCCCGCCAGACTGCGTAAACCGCTGAAGCGGGCAGGCGAGCGCGGATCGGGCGAATTCGTCGAGATCGAATGGGACGAGGCGATGGAGATCGCGCGAGCCCGGCTCGACCACATCCGCCGCACGGACCCCAAGAAACTCGCCTTCTTCACCGGCCGCGACCAGAGCCAATCGCTGACGGGTTGGTGGGCGATGCAGTTCGGCACGCCGAATTTCGCCGCGCATGGCGGCTTCTGCTCGGTCAATATGGCGGCCGCCGGGCTCTACACCATCGGCGGCTCGTTCTGGGAATTCGGCGAGCCCGATTGGGACCGCGCCAAATATCTCCTGATGTTCGGCGTTGCGGAGGATCATGATTCCAACCCGATCAAGATCGGGCTGGGCAAGATGAAGGCGCGCGGCGCCAAGATCGTCTCGGTCAACCCGATCCGCACCGGCTATTCGGCAATAGCCGACGAATGGATCGGTCTGCGGCCGGGCACGGACGGGTTGTTTGTGCTGTCGCTCGTGCATGAATTGCTGCACGCCGACGCGATCGACCTCGATTATCTCGTGCGCTACACCAATGCCGGCTGGTTGCTGATCGAGGCTCCCGGCACGGCCGAGCACGGCCTGTTCGCGCGCGACGCCGAGGGCGACCCGCTGAGCTACGATCAACACGCGCGCGGCCTGGCCAAGGCGAAGGCGGCCGACATCGCGCCCGCCGTGGTTGGCGAGTTCACGCTGCC
>JANLPL010000009.1:0-3921 GCA_031367195.1 Bradyrhizobium sp. | reverse complement strand
CGTCGCTCGATCCACTCGACGAGATGGTCGCGCCCTCTGGCGGCTCGCTTGACGTATTCAATATTGATCGCAAGGATCTTCGAGGCGTTCGGCAGTCCCTTGAGGGCCTCGGAAACCGTGCGGGCGATTCTCTCCGCTTCCTGGTTGCGATGGGAATGTGTAGAATCGTTCAAGGCGGTGTTGATGCGCCGGATCTTCAAGAGATTGGTTGATGTTGAGACCTCCAGCGACGCCGCGGGCGCCCCGAGGGCTTGGGTGAGCTGTCCCCGGATCGATTCCTGCGTCGCGGCGGGCTCGGCATTGAGTGCGACGGCGCCCATTGCGAAGAGAAAGAGAAAAGCGGCAAGAGGCCTCGCCAACATCCTGTTTGTCATGATCGTCTCCTTGAATTCCTAGAGCCGCGTCGGCGGCGCGTGGCTTCACTCTGTCGTGGCGTCGGCAAACCGCTCCGACGACGACGCATCGACCTTCGTCCTCATGCGAGAGAGCGAGAAGTTGGCGCAGTTTACCCGGATCGGGAAGGCCGAAGCGGGACCCGATTTCGGCTCCCGGTCTTGCGGGACGTCAATGCTTCCTTTGGCCGCCGCCGCCGCGGCCGCCGCCCGGGTGAACCCCGCCTCCGCCCATGCGCCCGCCGCCGCCCATATGCGCTCCTCCTGCGCTGCTACTGCGGCCCCCGAAGCGCGCCCCGCCTCCGGTATGAAAACCCCCGATTCGCCCGCCGCCGCCATGGCGAAAGCCGCCGCCGAGAAGTGCGCCGCCGCCCGTTCTTGCGCCGCCGCCAAAGTGGATGCCACCGCCGGAAAAGCCTCGGGCAGGATGCCGTCCCATTGCGTGACCGCCGCGCCAACCATGCCACCCGTAACCGCCGCCCCAACCAAAACCGCTGTTCCAGGCAAATCCGCACCAATACCAACCGGGGCCTTGCCAACCACTATCGTACCAGCAGTAGTTGCGCCCGCCGAAAATGAATTGGGCGTTCTCGATAAGCTGCGAATGGGTTAGCGCCAAGCCCGCGGCGAGCGCGCCGTCACCGATTGCGGCTTCCGCCGAAGTTGTGAGCGGTAGGGCAACGCTGGCGGCGAAAGCGACCGACAATGCGAAACGGCGTATACCTCCGAGAGGCGCCCAGGGGCAAAAGAGGGGCGCGGCGAGACTTGGCTATTCGGCAGCGGCGGCGAGCGCTTGGACGCGGCTCGCCTTCCAGGCCCATGGCAGCAGTTCGGCGACGCGGTGGGCCGGATGGTCAGGAAGTCTGGCGAGAATGTCAGCGAGCCAGGCGTAGGGATCGACGTCGTTGAGTTGGCAGGTCTCAATCATTGAATAAACCGCAGTTGCTCGCCTGCCTCCTTCATCGGACCCGGCGAAGGTCCAATTGCGTCGCCCGACGGCGACGCGACGCAGGGCGCGCTCGGCGGCATTGTTGCTGAGACATATCCGCCCGTCGTCGAGGAAGCGTGTGAAAGCTGTCCAGCGGGTCAGCATGTAGCGGATCGCCTTGGCGACGTCTTTCTTCGGCGACAGCCGGCGAAGCTGCTCGCGCATGTAGACTTCGAGGTCGGCGACGAGCGGCTTCGACCGCTCCTGCCGGACCGCCAGCCGGGCGTCGATGGACACGCCGTTGATCTCGCGCTCGATGGCGAACACTTCGTCGATGCGACGCACGATCTCGGCGGAGATCGGCGACTTGCCGAGCCTGGCGAGATGAAAGAAATCCCGTCGCCCGTGCGACCAGCATGCAGCCTCGATGACGGGCGCGGGCTTGCGCTCGGCAGCATAGAGGGCGTTGTGGCCGGAGTAGGCGTCGGCCTGCATGACGCCAGACCACGCGGCCAGAACCCGACGCGGGTGCTCGCCGTGGCGTGTCGGCGAGTAATCGTACAACGCCGCCGGCGGGTCTTGCCCGCCGAATGGACGGTCGTCACGCACGTAAACCCAGAGCCTGCCGGTGCGGGTTTTCATCTTGGCGAGCACCGGCACGTTGGTGTCATCGACATGAAGCCGTTGGGCGGCAAGCACATGGCGGCGAAGTTCGACGAGGATGGGATCAAGCGCGGCGGCGCATCCGCCGACCCAGTCGGCCAGCGTCGAATCTTCGAGTTCGATCCCCTCGCGGGCGAAGGCCGCGCTCTGGCGGTTCAGCGGCAAGTGGTCGCCGAACTTGCCGACCAGGATCATGGCGAGCAGGCTCGGACCGGCGAAGCCGCGCGGGATCGGATGCGACGGGGCCGGCGGCTCCGTGATCGCATCGCAATCGCGGCACGCAAACTTTTCGCGAACGCGCTCGATGACTTTCCAGCGGCGCGGCTCGCATTCGAGCGTCTTCGACACCGCCTCGCCAAGATTGCGCAACCGCGCGCCGCCACACTTGCCGCATACGCACGGCGCGGGCTCGACGACGCGTTCGACCGGAAGGTTCTCTGGCAGCTTGCGCGGCCCGCGCTGCGGACGCCGGCGCGGAGGCTTGGCGCTCGGCGGCGCCGTAATCTCGGCGCGCGTCTCCTGTTCGGCCTGTGTCTCTTCCAGATCTTCGATCGCGAGTTCGAGTTGCTCGGCGAGCAACTTGCCTCGCTCGGAGGATTGGCCGTAGCGCTCATGACGAGCCTTCGCCAATTGCAGCTTCAGCCGCTCGATCTCAAACGCTCGGGCCTTGGCCTGGCTTGCGGCTTCACCCAGCGCCGCTTCTCTCTGAGCCAACATCTCGCGCTGAGCGAGGATCATGGCGTGCGCGCTCGCCAGATCGCTGGGAAGCGCGTTCGTCAGGCCATCGGCGCCATGTTCGGAAGGAGACGTCACAATCAAACATCAGCAGATTCGACGAGAAAAGTCGTCAGCGAATTGCCCCATGAGTCAATCTGTCGCAGTCATCCCGCTACCGTAGGACGCCAGGTTTTCTGCGGCGCTCGCCAATCTATCCCGGACAGAAGATAAGACATCTGCGCTGCCGAGATCGTCACCGCTTCGCCGCTCACGGACGGCCACAGAAATCGCCCCTTCTCCAAACGTTTTATGAAAAGACACGCCCCATCGCCATCATGCCAGAGTACTTTGATCAAATCACCGCGTTTCCCGCGGAAGACCCAGACATCGCCGGCGTGCGGGTCGCGCTTGAACGTCTCCTGCACAAGCAACGCCAGGGAGCCGAACCCTTTCCTCATGTCGGTGTGTCCGGTCGCCAGCCAGACCCGAACGCCGCTCGGAACCGAAATCATCGCCAGCGACCGCCCGCCGTCAGCGCGCCGATCACGTTCGCCAGCGTCGTCGCATCCGGCGCGCCCTCGACCGTCATGCGCACCTGCTCGCCTAACGAAATGGCGATTGAAGCCGGCGGCGCAGGGGGCGGCGGCGCCGGCGAACAGATGAAATCGGCAGGCAACGACGTCTCGCTCGGCTCGGCTTCGATCCGAAGCGGCACAAACCCCGACCCATTGCGTTCCGCCGCAAACTGTCGCCGCCAACGATACAGAAGACTCGCCTCGACGCGGGCGCTGCGCGCAATCTCCGTCGCAACCGCGCCCGGTTCGTCCATGGCCGCGACGAGCCGCGCCTTCTCCGCTGCGCTCCAGCGCCGTCGCCGCTCTACCGACGTGATGACTTCGATGCGATTCATGGCCATGCGCCTAACCTCGGGCTAGACACAGATCCTACGCCTCGCCGTTCGGCTCACAAGGCGGCGCCTCTCGGAGGCGTACGAAACGGCGAAACATGGCTTCTTCCTTTCCCTGCGGGCCGCCGGAAGCGGTGAGTTATTGCAAGCGGCGAGCTCGGAACTTCGCCAATTAGAACGTTTTCGCGCCTGCTTTACATGATCTGAATCAACGCAGGCGCTTGCCGGTCCGAGCAGGCGGACCCACACCCGGCGGGGCGCATTGAAAGCACCTCATGAACCGCGGAACCCAGCCTCACCGGAAGTTGCAGGTC
>JANLPL010000003.1:0-14346 GCA_031367195.1 Bradyrhizobium sp. | reverse complement strand
GCAAATGAAAGTTTATGACGCAGACGATTTCGCGCTGCATTCGGTAGTGATCTCGATGAAATGATCGGTGAAACCTATTCGCTTTGGTTGGAGGTATTGAGAGGCAGAGAAGAATCAGCGAGGCACAGGGCGCATGGTTAGTCTTGATTGCTATGCTGTTCCCGCTGCCGTCCATATTCGCGCATACCAAATATTGTTTCAATCTCTAACACTAGGTGGTACGGGGAACGCTCTTAGACGAACCTAAAAATCTCGCCCGTCCCCGCGCGCGGCGCGCGAAACCCGTTGGCGGGATGGCTCATGTCGGCGTGGCCCAATGCGACGCCGCAGAGAAAGGCGCGATCCCCCGGAATAGCAAACATCTCGCGGATCGCGCCCGCATATTGCGCCAGCGCGGCCTGCGCGATGGTCGCCACGCCCTCGGCATGGGCGGCCAGCATGAATGCGCTGAGAAAATTGCCGGCGTCGAGCGCGCCATAGGCGCCCATGCCCGCGGGCATGGTCAGCAGCGCCACATGCGGCGCGCCGAAGAAGCGGAAATTTTCGAGGAAAAGCGCCTCGCGCGCCGTACGGTCGTCGCGCGCGATTCCCAGCGCGTTGTAAAGGCCGAAACCGACCTCGCGCCGCCGTTGCAGATAGACGCCGTCGAACGCGGGCGGGTAGGGCACGTCGGGCTCCGCCGGAGCGCGGGCGCGGGCCAGCCCGACCAACAAATCCGCCAGCCGAAGCGTCGTCTCCGGCCGCGTGATCAGCATGTCCCACGGCTGCACGTTGCTCCACGAGGCCGCCCAGCGCGACGCTTCGACGATACGGGCGAGGGTCGCCTCGGGCACGGGATCGGGCCGGAAGGCGCGGCAGGAGAAGCGCGCGCGCATCAAACGGGCGAGGGTTTCGGGATCGGCGTCTGTCATCGGGCTCTCCAAAGGGCGTGCCAGTCTATGCGAACCTTCGCGGCATTTGCCAAACGTCGCGCATGCTTTAGAAGCGCGGCGGCGTCGGACGGCGCGCGGCGGCGCCGTTCACACGCGCCTCCGTCAGGGCGGAGGAAACTGAAAAATGGCGAAAACTCCCGGCGGCGGGTCGCGCTTTTCGGTGACCGATCAGGAAGCGCTGCTGTTTCACTCGCGCGGCCGGCCCGGCAAGCTCGAAGTCGTCGCCACCAAGCCGATGGCGACCCAGCGCGATCTCTCGCTCGCCTATTCCCCCGGGGTCGCCGCGCCCGTGAAGGCGATCGCCGCCGACCCCTCAAAGGCTTACGATTACACCGTGCGCGGCAACCTGGTCGCCGTCATCACCAACGGCACCGCGATTCTGGGCCTGGGCAATCTCGGCGCGCTCGCCGCCAAGCCGGTGATGGAAGGCAAGGCGGTGCTGTTCAAACGCTTCGCCGACATCGACTCCTTCGACCTCGAGGTCGATACCGAAGACCCCGAAGAGTTCATCAATGCGGTGAAGTTTCTCGGCCCCTCGTTCGGCGGCATCAATCTGGAGGACATCAAGGCGCCGGAATGCTTCATCATCGAGGAGCGCTTACGCGAGTTGATGAACATTCCCGTCTTTCACGACGACCAGCACGGCACCGCCATCATCGCCGCCGCCGGCATGATCAACGCGATGCGGCTGACGGGCCGCGACATCAAGCAGACGCGGCTCGTCTGCAACGGCGCGGGCGCAGCCGGCATCGCCTGCCTCGATCTCATCAAGGCGATCGGCTTTGCGCCGGAAAACGTGATGCTGTGCGACACCAAAGGCGTCGTCTATCGCGGCCGCGCCGAAGGCATGAACCAGTGGAAATCGGCCCATGCCGTCGATACGCCGGCGCGCACGCTGGCCGACGCGATGGCCGGCGCCGACATTTTCTTCGGCCTCTCCGCCAAAGGCGCGCTGACGCCTGACATGGTGAAGTCGATGGCGCCCAATCCGATCATCTTCGCCATGGCCAACCCCGATCCCGAGATCACGCCCGAGGACGCCCATGCGGTGCGCGATGACGTGATCGTGGCGACCGGGCGCTCGGACTATCCCAATCAGGTCAACAACGTTCTCGGCTTCCCCTACATCTTCCGCGGCGCGCTCGATGTGCGCGCCAAGACGATCAATATGGAGATGAAGATCGCCGCCGCCCACGCGCTCGCCGATCTCGCGCGCGAGGACGTTCCCGACGAGGTGGCGGTCGCCTATCGCGGCGCGCGTCCCCGATTCGGGCGCGACTACATCATCCCGACCCCGTTCGACCCGCGTCTGATCCATGTCGTGCCGATGGCGGTGGCGAAGGCGGCGATGGAATCGGGCGTCGCCGGTCGGCCGATCGTCGATATGAACGCCTATAAGGCGCAGCTTTCGGCCCGGCGCGACCCCATCGCGGGCGTGATGCAGCGCATCCACGAGCGCGTGCGGCGGATGCCCAAGCGCGTCGTGTTCGCCGAAGGCGAGGAGGAGCAGGTGATCCGCGCCGCCTATTCCTTCGTCACGCAAGGCTTGGGGACCGCCATTCTGGTCGGGCGCGAGGACCGGGTGCGAGCGGCGGCGCAGCACAGCGGTTTCGATCTCAACGAAAAGGGCATCGAGATCCACAATGCGCGGCTGTCGCAGCGCAACGCCATCTATGCGCAGTTTCTTTACGAGCGGCTGCAACGACGCGGCTTCCTGCTGCGCGACTGCCAGCGCATGGTCAATCAGGATCGCACTTATTTCGCGGCCGCGATGGTCGCGCGCGGCGACGCGGACGCGCTGGTGACCGGCGTCACCCGCAATTTCTCCATCGCCTTGGAAGAAGTGCGGCGCGTGATCGACGACAAGCCGGGCCATCGCGTGATCGGCGTGTCGCTGGTGCTGGCGCGCGGGCGCCCGGTCGTCGTGGCCGACACCGCGATCACGGAAATGCCGGACGCCGAGGATCTCGCGCAGATCGCCGTCGAGGCGGCGGGCGTGGCGCGGCGGCTGGGCTACGAGCCGCGCGTGGCGCTGCTGGCCTTCTCCAGTTTCGGCCATCCCCCCGGCGAGCGCACCCAGCGCGTGCAGGAGGCGGTGAAGATCCTCGATTCCAAGCGGGTCGATTTCGAATATGACGGCGAAATGGCCGCCGACGTCGCGTTGAACCGCGAGTTGATGGCGGCCTATCCGTTTTGCCGGCTGACCGATACCGCGAACGTGCTGGTGATGCCCGCCTTCCACTCCGCCTCGATCTCGACCCGCATGTTGCAGGAACTCGGCGGCGCGACGGTTATCGGACCGCTGATCGTCGGACTGGAAAAGCCGGTGCAGATCGTCTCGCTCGGCGCCAAGGACAGCGACATCGTCAATATGGCGGCGATGGCGAGTTTCAATATTGGGGGGTAGGCCGGCGTCCGCCGGCCTCCGTTTTAAGCCGCCCGCTTCTGCACCCCATGCCAAGCCGCCACCGCCGCCGCCCGCGCGCGCCGCTCCGGCGGCGTCTCATCGAGCGTGAGCGCGTGCGAATGGCGGTCCTGCTGGCCCCAGCCGATGTCCTGGAACTCGCGTTCGCTCATGCCGGCGAGGGCGGCGCGGGCGCTTCGGGCGGCCCAGGCTTTGCCGATCCATGCGAAGACATTGCCGAACGAGCCTGAAGCGGGCGTGGCGGTGATCGTCGTCGAGATCGTGGACATGGGCCTTTTCCTGAATGTCGGGCTGACACGACCTATATGGGCGCGCCCTATCAATCGGTCCAACGAATGTTTATAGAGAAACCTATTCCAATTTGAGATCGTTCCCATGCTCGACACCGACCAGCTGCGCTCGTTCCTCGCCATCGTCGACGAAGGCTCGTTCACCCGCGCAGCTGAGCGGGTGCACAAGACGCAATCGGCGGTGTCGATGCATGTGCGGCGGCTGGAGGAACAGCTCGGCTGCCCCCTGTTCGTCAAGCAGGGGCGCGGGGCGAAGCTGACGGGGGAGGGCGAGCAACTGGTCGAATACGCGCGGCGCATTCTGCGTGAAGAGGCCGGCGCGATCGCGGCGCTGTCGCGCAAGGGCTTGCGCGGCGAGGTGCGTTTCGGGGTGCCGGACGACTACGCCGAGGCGTTTCTGTCCGACATTCTGCAACGCTTCAACCATCGCCACCCTTTGGTCGTCATCGCCGTCAGTTGCGAGAATTCGATCGAACTGGCCGCGCTTGTGCGCGCGGGCGCGCTCGATCTCGCGCTGGTCACGGATTTTCCGGGATTGGACGGGTTCGAGCTGATCCGCGAGGAGCCGCTGGTCTGGGTGGTCGGAGCCAAGTTCAAGGCGCCGGCGGGCGAGCCCATTCCGCTGGCGCTCGGCAGCCCCTCCTGCATCTGGCGCCGCGTCGGTGACGAGGCGCTGGAAGGCCATCGCCATCGAGTGCGCAGCCTGTTCGTGTCGCGCAATTACAGCGCCATCGGCGCGGTGGTGCGCGCGGGGCTGGCGGCGACCATGCTGCCACAGGGGCTGGTGATCGACGGCCTGCGCACACTCGGCCCCGAGGCGGGGTTACCGCCGCTGCCGCTGACCCGCATGGGGCTCATCCGCCCCGCCGCGCGCCCCACGGCGGAGGCCGACGCCCTCGCCGAGGCGGTCCGCGAAACCGTCGCAGCGGGCGAACGCAAGGCGGCTTAGAGGGAAAACTCCACCGTCACCGGCGCGTGGTCGGAGGGGCGCTCCCAGCCGCGCGCGTCGCGGTGGACGCGCATCGTCTTGACGCTGTCGGCGAGCGGCGGACTGACCCAGACGTGGTCGAGCCGGCGCCCCTTGTCGGCGCCCGCCCAGTCGGGCGAGCGGTAGCTCCACCACGTGTAGAGCTTCTCGTCGTGCGGCACGAAATGGCGCAAGGCGTCGTACCATTTGCCCAGCTTCTGAGCGCGAGTGAATTTCTCGATTTCGACCTCGGTGTGGCTGACGACTTTGAGCAACGCCTTGTGGCTCCAGACGTCATGTTCGAGCGGAGCGATGTTGAGATCGCCGACCAGGATGGCGCGACCCTTCGCCTTCGGCTCGCGCTGGAACCACGCGCCCATTTCATCGACGAAATCGAGCTTGTGCGCGAATTTCGGGTTGGCTTTGACGTCGGGCTCGTCGCCGCCGGCGGGGACGTAGAAATCATGAATCTCGACGCCGCCGAACTTGCCGTCGAGTGTCACAGACATATGGCGGCTGTCGCCCTTGTCGCAGAAATCGCGGGCGGCGGTGTCGGCGAAGGGATGGCGCGAGACGATGGCGACGCCGTGATAGCCCTTCTGGCCATTTAGCGCGATGTGCTCATAGCCGGCCTCTTTGAAGGCGGCCGACGGGAAATTGGCGTCCGGGCATTTGGTCTCCTGCAGGCACAGTACGTCCGGCGCCTGCTCCTTCAGGAAGCGGGCGACCGATTCGATGCGCAGCCGAACGGAGTTGATGTTCCAGGTGGCGACGGAAAAGGTCACGGGGCGTCTGTCTCTGGCGAGGAAACGCCTATTGACCATGAAGCCGCCCGCCCGCCAAGCGCTCAAGCGCGGCTTGCCCACAGGCATCACGCCGTGAGCGCCGCCCACCACGCTTCCGGATCGTAGGCGGGCGCCGCGAAATCCACCCGCGCGACCTCGCCGCCCGCGCCGAGATCGAGCCCTTCCGCGTCGAGCCCGATAGGTCGCCAGACGCGCTTGGCGCCGCCGGCGAGCCTCGCCAAAGCGGCGTCGCCGAGCGCGGCGACGCGCCCCAGCAAGTCGGCCTCAGCGGCGGCCAATGCGGACGCGTCGCCGGGGGTCAGCAAATCCCCGGGCGTAATGGCGTCGGCGCGGCCGAAGCCGCCGTTGAAATGGACCGCTTCGATCTCCAGCCGGCGCAGCGAGAAATCGGCGAAATCGATGTAGAGCTTGGATTTGGGATTGCGCCGCTGGTAGCGGTCGCGCCCGTCTTCGCCGGGGCGGCGGCGCACCACGCCGTTGAGCGTGAGGCGGGGCTGGTTGAGCGGATCGCCGCGCCCGCCCTCGCTGGTCAGCAGCAGCGACGCGCGCGGATCGTCGGCGAGGTTCTTCGTATGGCGGGCGAGGTCCGACATCAGGAACAGCGGGGCGCCGTCCCAATCGCTCGCGACACCCACCAAAGTCGTCAGGGGGCCACCGCCGTCGAGCGTCGCCAGCGCGCCGATTCTCGCCATACGCAACAGGCGCTTGCCGTCGCGCCGCGCCGCCGCCATCGCCCCGCCAGAATCGTCCATTCAAGCGCTCCTAGAAGAAAACTGCCGGAAACATTGAAAATCTCGGAAATGTGTCTAATATCTGTCGTGCGGGCACATATGTTCCCCGCCGACGCTCCGGGCGAAGCCCGTCTTGAAACCGTCAAATTTCGGCCCCGATGGCGCGAAATGACGCGCGGCGATCCGAGCTTCTGGCTTGGGCGTCAACCTGAGTGGAATTCCATGCCTACTATTGCGCTGGTCGATGACGATCGCAACATTCTCACCTCCGTTTCGCTCTCCATGGAGGCCGAGGGTTTCCGCGTGCAGACCTACACCGACGGCGCGAGCGCGCTCGACGGATTGAAGGCCAATCCGCCTGATCTCGCCATCTTCGACATCAAGATGCCGCGCATGGACGGGATGGAGCTTTTGCGCCGCTTAAGGCAGAAGTCCGACCTGCCGGTGATTTTCCTCACCTCCAAGGACGAGGAGATCGACGAATTGTTCGGCCTCAAGATGGGCGCCGACGATTTTATCCGCAAACCGTTCTCTCAGCGTCTGCTGGTGGAGCGCGTCAAGGCGATCCTGCGCCGCGCCAATCCCAAGGACGCCGCCGCGCAGAAGGAGACGGAGGCCAAGATCCTGGAACGCGGCCGACTCAAGATGGACCCGGAACGCCACACCTGCACCTGGGACGCCACGCCGGTCACGCTCACCGTGACCGAGTTCCTGATTCTGCAGGCGCTAGCGACCCGCCCCGGCGTGGTCAAGAGCCGCAACGCGCTGATGGATGCTGCCTATGACGATCAGGTTTATGTCGATGATCGCACTATCGACAGCCATATCAAGCGGTTGCGCAAGAAGTTCAAAGTGGTGGAACCGGATTTCGAGATGATCGAGACGCTGTATGGCGTCGGCTACCGGTTCCGCGAGGCCTAGACCCGAGTTCATGTGCGATGGGCGTCGAATTCCGCACGGCGCAAACAACTTCGCCCGCGACGCCGGCGTCGCGCTGGCGTCGGTCGCGGCTGCGGCTACGGTTGTTGCGACTTCGGCGGATGCTGGAGTCGAACGTCTCCTCCTCGCTGACCCGTCGCATCGTTTCGCTCAATCTGGGCGGCCTTGTCGTGCTGGTGGTCGGCTTTCTGCTGCTGAACCACTTTCGCGCCGATATCATCGAGGCGCGCCAACTCAGCCTGACGACCCAGGCCGACATCATCGCGGCGGCGATCTCCGCCTCCGCCGCCGTCGATACCGAGACGCTGCTGATCGATCCCGACAAGCTGCTCGACCTTGCCCCCGGCGATCCCGCGCCCGCGCGCGAGGACGAATCGCTGATGTTCTCGCTCAATCCCGAGCGGATCGGCCGCGTGCTGCACCGGCTTGTCACCCCGACCCACACGCGCGCGCGCATTTTCGACCGCGACGGGCAGATGCTGCTCGATTCGCAGACGCTGAGTCCACGCAGCGCGCGCACCGAGGCCGTCGATTCGGCCAACGAGGACACGACGTTCCTGGAGCGGTTCTGGGCCTCGCTGCGCGGCGTGTTCCAGGGCGAGCGCGCGTTGCGGCCGGCCTATCGCTGGTCCACTAACGGCAAGGATCTGCCGGAAGTCGCGGGCGCCCTCGGCGGCAAGACCTCGTCGATGACCCGCGTCAATGTCACCGGCGAGACGATTGTCTCGGTCGGCGTGCCGATCCAGCGCGCCAATGTCACGCGCGGCGCGCTGGTGCTGTCGACGCGCGGCGGCGACATCGATAAAGTTATCGCCAGCGAGCGCTGGGGGCTGTTGCGTTTCTTCATGGTGATCGCCGGCGTGATGTTCGTGCTGTCGTTGTCGCTCGCCAACACGATCGGTGAGCCGGTGCGCAAACTCGCCGACGCGGCCGACCGGGTTCGCCGCGGCATAAAGTCGCGCCAACAGATTCCCGACTTCACCGACCGTTCCGACGAGATCGGCCATCTCAGCCGCGCGCTCGGCGAAATGACGCAGGCGATGTATGGCCGAATCGACGCGATCGAGAGTTTCGCCGCCGACGTCGCGCATGAATTGAAAAACCCGCTCACCTCGCTGCGCAGCGCGGTCGAGACGCTGCCGAGGGTGAAGAGCGAGCCTTCGCGGCTGCGGCTGATGGAGATCATGCAGCACGACGTCCGTCGGCTCGACCGCCTCATCAGCGATATTTCCGACGCTTCAAGGCTCGACGCGGAGATGGCGCGCGTCGATTCGGCGCCCGTCGATCTCGCCCCCCTCGTGCGCGCCGTGGTGTCGATGCTGGCCGATAGCCCGCGCAGCCGCGGTATTTCGCTGAAGTTGACGATTGATCCCGGCCCGGACGGCGCGCGCCCGAGCTATCTCGTGATGGGTCATGATTCGCGATTGGCGCAGGTGGTGACCAATCTGGTCGACAATTCCTGCTCGTTCTCGCAACCCGGCGGCGAGGTTCGCGTCGCCTTACGGCGGGTCGCGGACGAGGGCGAACGGGTGGAGATCGTCGTCGAGGACGATGGGCCCGGCATCCCCTCCCACGCGCTGGAACGCATTTTCGAGCGGTTCTACACCGACCGGCCCAGCGAGGGTTTCGGCCAGAATTCGGGGCTTGGACTGTCCATCTCGCGACAAATCGTACAAGCGCACGCCGGCAAGATGTGGGGGGAAAACCGGCCGCTGCCGCCCGGCGCGAAGTTGGATGACGAGAATGGCGCGCCGCGCCACGGCGCCGGCGCGCGCTTTGTCGTCAGTCTGCCGGCCTGCCCATGACCGGCGCGGTGCACGCCTCCGCCGTGCTTGTGGGCGAGCGCGGAATCCTGCTGCGGGGCGCGTCAGGCGCCGGCAAGAGTTTGATGGCGCTGGCGATTGTCGAGCGTGTGCGCCGACAGGGCGGCTTTGCGGCGCTGGTCGGCGACGACCGGGTGTGGCTGGAAGCCGCCTCCGGGCGGCTGCTCGCGCGGGGCGCTATGGCGCTGGCGGGCGTGTGCGAGCGGCGCAGTCAGGGGCTTGTCCGCGCGCCGCACGAGGCTTGCGCAGTGCTGCGGCTGATCGTGGATCTCGCCGACCGCGCCGCGCCGCCGCCGCGTATGCCGGAGGCGGCGGACCAGTATGAATCGCTGTGCGGCGTGAATCTGCCAAGACTTCGCTTGGATCTTTCCCCCGGCCTTGACGACGGCGTCTCCTCGGTGATTTCCGCCCTGGAAAGGATCGACGGCGCCGTCTGGCGAAAAAACATCCTTGACGACGCCGTTTTTGCTTGATCATGGTGCCGCAGCGCACAAAAATGCGCCTCTTCGGTCCGTGATCCGAAACTCTGTCGCCAGGCGATGTGAGCCTCGAGTGGTGCTGTGTTGATGATAGGCATGGTCTTGGTGACCCACGGACAGCTCGCGCAGGGATTCCGCGCCGCGCTGGAGCATGTCGTGGGGCCGCAAACGCAATTCGAGACGATCGCGATCGGTCCCGAAGACGATATGGAGCAACGCCGCAACGACATTCTCGAAGCGGCGCACCGGGTGCAGGACGGCAGCGGCGTCGTGCTGCTGACCGACATGTTCGGCGGCACGCCGTCCAATCTCGCGATCTCGGCGATGGAGGGCGGCCGGATCGAGGTGCTCTGCGGCATCAATCTGCCGATGCTGATCAAGCTCGCGACCTTGCGCGATACGGCTGAACTCGATCACGCCGTGATCGAGGCGCGCGACGCGGGGCGCAAGTACATCACGGTCGCCAGCAAGGTGCTGACCACGAAATGATCGAGAATCTCGAAGAAGAAGGACGCCCCTGTCCGCCGCCGCCGAGCTTCGAGGGCGGCGAACGGCGCGAACTGAAGATCGTCAACCGCAAGGGGCTGCACGCGCGCGCGACCGCGAAATTCGTGCAATGCGTCGAACGCTACGACGCCGAAATCAGCGTGACCCGCTGCGGCGAGACGGTCGGCGGCGATTCGATCATGGGCATCCTGACGCTGGGCGCCGGGCTGGGCTCGACCATCACCGTCGCCGCGCGGGGGGCGCAGGCGAAGGAGGCGCTGGAGGCGCTGACGGCGCTGGTGGCGGAGCGGTTCGGCGAGGAGGAGTAGGGGGCGGGGGTCTGTTACCGCCGGGCCCGCCGGCCTCCGTCATGGCCGGGCTTGTCCCGGCCATCTACGCCGAAGCGCTACCACGCGAAATCCGGCCTTCGCTGAACTGACGACATTTCAATCGGTTCGCGTTCGTTCATCTGAATCGCGTGGATGCCCGGGACAAGCCCGTGGCATGACGGCGAACCTCGCTATAAACTCCCATATTCGCCAAGCGTATCACAACTTGAAACTCTCGCCCAGATAGAGCCGCCGCGCGTCGGGATGCTCGATGATCTCGTCGGGCGGGCCTTCCGTCAGTACCCGGCCGCTGTGGATGATGTAGGCGCGGTCGATCAGACCCAGAGTCTCGCGCACATTGTGGTCGGTGATCAGCACGCCGATGCCACGCTGCTTTAGGTGCCGCACCAGATCCTGAATGTCGCCGACCGCGATCGGGTCGATGCCGGCGAACGGCTCGTCGAGCAGGATGAAGGCGGGGCGCGCCGCCAGCGCGCGCGCAATCTCGCAGCGCCGCCGCTCGCCGCCCGACAGCGCGATGGAGGGCGCTTTGCGAAGTCTTGCGATGTCGAACTCCTCCAGCAACTGCTCCAGACGCGCCTCGCGCGTCGCGCGGTCGCGCTCGTTGACCTCCAGCACTGCGCGGATATTGTCTTCGACGTTGAGGCCGCGGAAGATTGAGGCCTCCTGCGGCAGATAGCCGACGCCAAGCCGTGCGCGCTGATACATCGGCAGCGCGGTGACGTCGTGGCCGTCGAGCGAAATCACGCCCTTGTCGGGCTTCACCAGCCCGGTGATCATGTAGAACACCGTGGTCTTGCCGGCGCCGTTGGGGCCGAGCAGGCCGACCGCCTCGCCCTGCCGCACCACCAGCGACACGTCGAGCACGACTGCGCGCGCGCCATAGCGTTTGCCGAGATTGAAAACCGCGAGCGCGCCGAGCCCGGCGGCTTCAGGGGAATCGGGGGCGGCATCGGCTGCGCGAAACGGTCGGGCGATGAGATCGGTCATGCCGGTGTCGCGGCGGCGGGGGCGGACGGGCGCGGCATGTTATTTCTTCTTCGACCCGCCCGAGGGGTCGACGCTGCCCGGCAAGAACAGGCCCTGCACACGCGAGCCGCCGCCTTGCACGGCCGCCTGGCCGGAGGTGAGATCATAGACCAGCCGGTCGCCTTTGGTCACGTTGCGCCCGTCCGTCAGCACCACATGGCCGCTCAGCACCACGCTGTTGCGGCCCTTGTCGTAACTGCCGCTGTCGGCCGTCGCGGTCTGCGTCTTGGAATCGACCCGCACCGGCCCGGCGCAATCCATGTGCTTGAGCCGGTTGGAGGCGTCGGCGCCGCCAGGCGCTTCCGGCTGCGGCGCGGCGCCCGATTTCTCCATGAAGATCGTGAGCTTGGCGCAGGTGAGCTTGGTGCTTCCCTGCACGACCACGACATGGCCGTCGTAGATCGCCTTGCCCTCCTTCTCGAAATAATCGAGCCGGTCGGCCTCGATCGCAATCGGCGATTTGGCGTCGCCGCCGGGCAGGATCGACACGGGTTCGCTCTTGCTCGCGGCGGCGGCGGAGCCAAGCCCTAGCGCCAGCGTGGCGAGGAGCGCGCGTATCATGGCGTCTCGCCTCGCGCGGCGGAATTGGCGTTGATCTGCGTGCGCACGTGTCCCTCGAATCGCACCTCGGCGCCGTTGTCGCGGGCCGAAAAGGCGTCGGCCGAAATGACCGCGTCTGGCTGAATACGCACTGTGACCGCCTCGTTCGACACGTACTCGCCCTTCTTGAACGCGATATGCACGCTGCGCAGAAAGATCTCGTAGCGCGCGTTTTTCAGCCGCACGTCGCCGGAGAGGTCGAGCGTTTCGGTGGCCCCGTCGTAGTGCCCGGTCTGGGCGGAAAGACGGCTGACGTCGTGATCGGGCGTCGAAATGTCGCCCCCGATCAGCGCGAGGTCGATGTCGCCGGGACGGCGGGCGTCCTGCATCGCTTTGGCGGCGGTGATGTTATAGCCGCCCCCGCCCGGCCGCGAGCCGCTGAGGCGCGGCTTGTCCATCGTGATGCGTCCGCCCTCGATGCCGATGCCGTCGAACGAAACGTCGCGCAGCGCCCGCCCGAAGTTGCGATAGAGCGGGAAGACCGCGAGCGCCGCCAACCCGCCGGCGACGCCGATCTCCAATACGCGGCGCAGCGCGAACACCCGCAGCGAATGGCGGCGCGCGGCGCGGAAGGCGCGCGCGCGGGCGTCGGCCGCGCCGGCGCGGTTGGACTCGAGAACGAAGGTCCGGGAATTCATTGCCGCGGAACATAACCCTTCGGCCGGGAAAAACAAAACCACGCGCCCGCGTCGCCCTAACAGCGCATTGCGCGGCGCGGCCCGGGCGGCTAAAGCGGAGCCGACCCAGCGGGTCCGCTGGGCCGGTAGCTCAATGGTTAGAGCCGGCCGCTCATAACGGTCTGGTTGGGGGTTCAAGTCCCTCCCGGCCCACCAGGCGGACACTGAGATTATTGGGTAATTTTTCCCATACGAACCGGCGAATATGCGTACCTCGACAGTTTTCATAGCCGCTTGCGATTTCCGAACGCCCCGAGCATTTCAACTTGATAGTCGGGACGGTGCTTCGCGTAGGTTTCCTCGAGCACCCGCGTGCTCATTCCTAGGTAACCCGCGACCGTCCAAACCTTATGCCCTTCGTCCATCAGCCATGTCGCCGAGGTGTGTCGAAGCGTGTGAGGCGTCACGTGCTTTTCCAGGGCCGCCGCTCGAACAGCGGATGCAAACCCAGTCTTAACCGACTTGACGGCTTTTCCATGCCATTCGACTATCGCGGTTTTCGACAAGCCCTTTTCTCTCCAGCGACGCAAATGCAGCATCAAGCGATCCGGAAGTCGGGCGGCGGTTTGTTGCTTTTTGGTTTTCCGTTGCCCCTCGCGCAGGCGGTGAAATACGCCCTTTTCCATGTCGATCCAGCTGCGGCCCTCGCCCTTTTCAAATGACGCGCCGAGAACCGCATCGTTGCGAGTGCCCGCATAAAGTCCAACGAGAATGAACCGGGCAATATGCCTGCCAGTCCGCCGACCTGTCGCTTTGCCTTCCTGAGTTTCCCGCATCGTCCATGCCGCCCACAAAAGTCGCGCGGCCTCTGATCGGTCTAGAACCACTTCGCGGGGTTGACCACGATCGGGCAAAGTGACTTCGACCACCTGATTGCAAAGACCCTCTCTGCGGTGATGGTTTATAGAGGCGCGGAGGTCTTCAAGTTCGCGCCGCGCGCCCTGCTTCGAAACCAAACGAGCCGGGTTTCCCGTCTTCGCCGGCCTCGCGCTTCGCACAGGCTGCTTGGTGCGGTACGCCACGTAGTCGCGACACGATTTGCCGCTCACATGGGCGAGCGTCATTGACCCCCACCAGTCCCCGAGGATCATGGCTCTCTCGACAGTTTTTTCAATCCGAACAATTTCTTCCGCCTTGTCCTGCAAGTAGATCGAGAGCACGTCAGCGATAAAAACGTTGCCGGGGTCTCTTGAGCCGTCTCGCGGCGCAATATGTTTGGCAGTCAGGTATTCCGCGAGTTTGAGGTCAGCTTCTGCCCTAGCGACTTCAGGGAGGCCAAGGCGGTGCTTGCGTGAACCGTCTCGGACGACCCAACTGGCGCTGCTGACGAGCCGACCTTCGGGATCGCGTCGCTCGGCTTCGAGCCACAAACGGGGTCCTTTGGCTTTACGCGGCATTTGACAAGAAACTCCATCAGATCGACCGGCGTTACGTAGAATGACTTTCCAATTTTTTGTGCCGGCAAGCGATCGCGACTGATCTCCATGCGAAGGGTGCTGACCCGGATATGACCCTCCGACGACAACCAAGCTGCAGCGTCTTTCAATCGCAATAGCCTAGTATCCGAAGTGTTTCCGGGGTCATGTTTGGTCATCCCTGGCGCTCCGATAATGCAAGTGATTGCATCGATTAGTTGCTCGCGTCCTTGAAAACACGGATTTCCTCGTCGACGATAGAGCTGGCTCCGGTCATCTGGACAGATTTCCGCGAACGATAAGTGGCGTCCTGCCGGGTTTGCTGTCTTTGCCGCATAGGGGTTGGGACGGAGGGAGGGCGTAGGTGTGCCTGGCATGGGCACTGGATTGGAGGTGA
>JANLPL010000393.1:0-6351 GCA_031367195.1 Bradyrhizobium sp. | reverse complement strand
GTGCCCCCCCGGCCTTCGCTCGTTTCTTCCCCCGGGGGGGGGGGGTCTTTTCTGTTCCCCGGCCCCCCCCCCCGACTCCAGTCCAGCTTTCACCTGGTCCATCGCGAAACAGGAGTTGAACGGCGCTTGCGCCGCCGCGATCTGGCATTCGAGATTGCCGATCGTCGCCCGGCCATTTCGTGCTGACGCCGGAGGCTGGACGTTTGTGGAACGACGATCGTGGAGGATGAGCTCATGTCGCTCAAGAATCGCATAGCGGAATTGCGCGAGGAGGTCGCGGAATGGCGTCGCGATCTGCACGAACATCCGGAGCTGATGTACGACACGCATCGCACCGCGAATGTGGTGGCCGAGAAGCTGCGCGGCTTCGGCTGCGACGCGGTGGTGGAGGGGATCGGCCGCACCGGCGTCGTCGGCGTCATCAAGGGTCGTCGGAATTCCCGCAATCATGTCGTGGGCATGCGCGCCGACATGGACGCATTGCTGATCTTCGAAGCGACGGGGCTGCACTACGCCTTGAAGACGCCCCGGCCGGATGCACGCCTGCGGCCGCGACGGCCCCACCGCGATGTTGCTCGGGGCCGCCAAACATCTCGCGGAGCCGCGAAATTTCGACGGGTCCGTCGTCGTTGTGTTCCAACCCGCCGAGGAGGGCGGTGCGGGCGGCAAGGCGATGCTCGAGGACGGCCTGATCTCGCACTTCGGCGTCCGCGAAATTTACGGCATGCACAACCATCCCGGCCTGCCTGTCGGCAGCTTCGCCATCCGCCCCGGCCGGTTCTATGCGGCGACCGATAATTTCACCATCGACGTGATCGGCAAAGACGGCCACGCCGGGCGGCTGCACTCCGCCGTCGACACGACCCTGATCGCCTCCCATATCGTGGTCGCGCTGCAATCCATCGCCGCGCGCAACGCCGATCCGCTGAATTCGATCGTCGTTCCGACAACGTCCTTCCGCACCGAAAGCGACGCCTACAACGTGATCCCCGAGCGGGCGCAATTGCGCGGCACGGTGCGGACCTTCGACGCTGATCTGCGCGCGCTGGGCGAGGCGCGATTGAAGGCGCCGGAGCGCATACGGCGGAGGCGTTCGGCGGCCGCGCCGAGGTGACTTGGGAGCCCGGTTATCCCGCCATGGTCAACCACGAACGCGAGACGAAGCTTGCGGCCGAGGCGGCGCGCCGGGTTTCCGGCCATGTGACGACGGTGGCGGACGCGATTATTGGCGGCGAGGATTTCGCCTATATGCTCGAGGTCTGCCCTGGCGCCTATATCCAGGTCGGCAACGGCGACACCGCCGACGTCCACCAATTTAAATACAATTTCAACGACGACGCCATTCCCTTCGGCTCGTTCTACTGGGTGGAACTGGCGGAGACGCGGAGGAAGGTTGGCTGACGCGGGCCAAGGGCCTTCAAATTCAACGGGAGTCCGTCTATAGGCGACCGCGACGCCGGCTCGAAGCGCCGGCCGGCCCGCCTCCCCATGAACCAGATCAAGTTCAACGCGCTGACCGCACACACCGCCGCCCTCGAAAGCGCGGCGGGCAAGCCCTACTACGAGATCGTGCGCGACGAGCTCGCGCGCAACATCGCTGCGGCTAAGCTCTGGCCGGGCGTGGTGCTGCTCGAAGGCCCCATCGCCCACGCGGCTCGGCGTCAGTCGCGGGCCGGTGAAGCGCGCGCTCGAACTTCTGGCCGAGGACGGTCTGATAAGCCGCTTCGGCGGCCGCGGCTATCTGGTCGGCGGCCCCGCCGACGCCGCCAAGCCCGACCGCGTCAATCTGCTGACGCTCGATCTCGAAGTCTCCGGCGACATCCAGGACTACGCGCAGCGCGCGACGTGGCAGAAGATTTATGGCGAAGTCGCGGAAAGCGTCGTCGCCTGCACGCCGTTCGGCGCCTATCAGATCTCGGAATCGGCGATGTGCGCGCATTTCGAGGTGAGCCGCACGGTCGTGCGCGACGTGCTGGCGCGGCTCAACCACGACGGCCTGCTCGAGAAGGACCGCTGGTCGCACTGGACCGCGGGACCGCTTACCGCGCGCGACGTGCGCGAGCACTACGAGGTGCGGCGGCTGTTGGAGCCGGCGGCGCTCCGCCTCGCCGCCCCGTCGCTGCGGCGCGACGATCTCGAGGCGATGCGGGCGCGGGTGGAGAGCGCCCGCCGTTCGGCCCATCACGGCGGCGCCGAGGCCGTGGAGGCGCTGGAGTGCGATCTGCACGAGAGCTGTCTGGCGCTGGTTCCCAACCGGCGGCTGGTCGCGGCCATCCGCCGGAGCCGGTCGCCGGAGGTCATCAACCGGCTGTTCGCCGAGCATTTTGGACTGCACGACCGGGCGGTGGCGCTCGACGAGCATGACCGGGTGCTGGCGCATCTGCTGGCGGGCGACGCGGAGGGCGCCGCCGAGGCGCTCGAACGTCATCTCGAACTTGCCATGGAGCGCACGCGCGCGCGCCTCAAGGTGCTTTCGGTGCTGACGGCGCGCGGTGTCGCGCCTTATCTGACGACTCTGGTCAAGGAGCGCGGCGTCAAGCCCAAGCCGGCGCGGCGCGGCAAGGCGGGCGCGATGCGTCCCGTTCTGCGCGTGTTGGGCCGGCGCGAGATTCTGCTGGAGCCGATCCGCCGGCAGGCGGCGAAGCATCTCGGTTTCGAGATCGCCTTCGAGCTTGTCGATGGCGCCGAGGAGATCCGCCAGGCGGTGACGCGGCCCGACAGTTTCGACGTCTATCACCGGTGGCATACGGTCGATCTGATGTGGACGGCCTCGTCCATTCAGCCGCTCGAGGTCGCCCGCATCGGCCGCTGGGCCGAGATCGAGGCGCTAGCGTCGCTGGCGTATAGGGGCGCGGCGATTTGCGACGATCTGTTCCGTCAGCTCTATGTGCAGGACGACGGCCGACTGGCGGCGGAGCGCACTGGCTTTGCGGCGATGCTTCCGACCATTCACGGCGCGGATTCGCTAGGCTTTCTCTCGGGCTTGCGCGAGCAACTGGCGCCCGGCGAGCCCGATAGCTGGCGCTGGCTGATCGACGAGCGCTGGCGCGGCAAGGTGGCGATGTTGCGCGACCCGACGCTCGGCATGATCGAGGCCGCGCTCGCGATCGAAGGCGCGGGCGTTCTCAAGTTCGGCGACATCGCCAATCTCTCGATCGAGGAGATCGACGCGATCATCGCGATCCTGAAGGAAAAGAAGCGCAGCGGCCATTTTCGCGGCCTTTGGGAAACTTATGAGGACGCTGCCAAGCTGATGGAGCGCGGCGGCGTCGTAGTGCAGAGCATCTTCTCGCCCGCCATTATCAAGCTGCGCCACAGCGGCCTCGACGTCTTGAGCGCCTTGCCGGTGGAGGGCACGCGCGGCTGGCGCTCCGATCTTTGTCTGTCGGCCCGCGCGTCGGACGAGGCGCTCGAAGCCGCTTACGCCTATCTGAACTGGTGGCTCGAGGGCGCGCCGGGCGCCATCCTCGCGCGGCAGGGTTATTACATGTCGGCGCGCGAGGCGACGCGCAAACGGTTGTCGCCTGCGGAATGGGACTATTGGTACGAGGGCAAGCCCGCGCGCGAGGATCTGCCCGATCCGTTCGGCGAGATCTGCGTACACGCCGGCGAGGTCCGCGACGGCGGGTCCTATGTGGAGCGCATGTCGCGGGTGCGCGTTTGGAACACGATCATGGACGACCATAATTATCTCGCTCGGCGGTGGCGGGAGTTTCTCGACGCCTGACGAGCCGCGCCGCGCGTCAAGCCGCCCCGACGGCAAGTAACAGTTTGCCCACCACCTCGCGCGAGGCAAGGCGTCGCAGCATCGCTTCGGCGCGCTCGAAGGCGAAGACCTCCTCGATGCAAACCTTTAGCCGCCCGGCCTCGACCGCTCCGACCGTCTCCTGAACGCTGCGCTGCCAGATCTCGCTGCCGAAGTCGGCGTGACCGAGATGGAAGCGCGTGAAAGTCAGCGACTTTGCAACCAGCCTCTCCCACAGATTGGTCAATGGGCGCCCTTCGGCCTCGCCGTAGCTGACGACATGGCCGAGCTTGCGGATCGTCTCGAAGCTGCGGTCGAGAATGCTCGCCCCAGTGGAATCGACGACCTTATCGACGCCCCGGCCGCCAGTGAAGGCGAGAACAGCGGCGACGAAATCCTCGTCGGCGCGGTTGATCACTTTCGCCGCCCCGAATTCGAGCGGCCGCTTTTCCTTGCCGCGCGTGCCGACCGTGCCGATCACCGTGGCGCCGGCCGCCACCGCGAGCTGCGTCGCCATCAGGCCGACGCCTCCGCCCGCCGCATGCAGCAGCACGACATCGCTGGGCTTGGTGACGCTGACATTGTGCAACAGATGCCACGCCGTCAGCGCCTGCAGGGGGAAGGCGGCGGCGACGTCGAGGCCCATCGCGTCGGGGATGCGAACGAGTCGCTCCGCGGGCACGACGACGCGTTGCGCGAAGGCGCCGGCGTTCTCGGAGAAGGCGGCGACACGGTCGCCGACGGCGAAGCCTTCGACGCCGGCTCCGATTTCGGCGATGCGGCCGGAAGGCTCCAGCCCCATCACCAGCGGGTAGCCCTTGGGATGGGGATAGCTGCCGTTGGCGATCATCGTGTCGGCGAAATTGCAGCCGACATAGGCGACGTCGAGGCTCACTTCGCCGGGTCCGGGCCGCGGCTCGGCGACCTCGGCGACGGAAATTTCGCCTCCCGGCGTGCTGACGACAATGGCGCGCATCCTATTTGCTCCCCCGTCGCCCGGTCCGAAGCGCCTTCGTGGCGGCTTCGTCGACCGCATTGCCTGAAATCACGACGCCATATTGCTCGCGCGCGAGTTCGGCCGAGATGAGACCGTCGAGCACATTGTCGAGCACCGCTTGCGGCGCGCGCTTAAGCGGCGGGCCGTAGCCGCCGCCGCTCGGGCCATAGGCGATGAGGCGATCGCCGGCTTTGGCCTTGCGATAGGGGACTTTCGAAGGCAACTCGATGCGTTCGCCCGCAGCGGTCGCTTGCACCAGCGCGCTCGGCGCGCCGTCGGCGCCGCCGTCGAAGCCCCAGGGCTTGTACTTGTGGCCGTCGCCTTCGACCGAGAAGCCGCCGTCGGTCAAATAAACGAACTCGCGCACGGAGCCGACGCCGCCGCGCCATTCGCCCGCCGCCGCCATGTCCTCGCGCAACTCGTAGCGCATGACGCGCAGTGGCAGATGTGACTCGATGTCCTCGATCGGGTTGTTGCGCGTGTTGGCGTAGAGCGTGTCGACCGTATCCATACCGTCGAGGCCGTGGCGACCGCCGTAGCTGCCTTCAAGGATCTCCATATGGACCCATTGCTGATCGTTGACGACGCCCGAGAAGGCGATCACGGTCAGATTGCCGATGCCGGCGCTGATTTGCTCTGCCGCGGCCGGCGCGAGCGCCTTCATCACCGCATCCGCCAGCGCATTGCCGGGGCAGAAGCGCGCGATGACGGGCGCGGGGAAGATCGGATTGGCAAGGCAACCCTTCGGCGCGGTGATCTTGATCGGCCGCGTCAGGCCGCTGTTCTGCGGGATCGGGCCATAGACTACGCTGTCGAGCAGGATCGAGCGCAAGGTCAGCCAGATCGCGCAATCGACCGTGCCTTCAAAGGGCATGTTGATCGGCCGGTCGGGAACCTGCGGCGCGGTGCCGGTGAGATCGACCTCAAGCTCGTCGCCCTTCACCGTGATCGTGACCGCGATCTTCAGATCGCGCCGCGAGGGATCGGGATCGTCGAGGAAGCCGTCGATGAACGTCTCGGCCTTATAGACGCCGTCGGGGATGTCGCGGATCGCCGCGCGCATCAGCCGTTCGGAATAGTCCATCAGATCTTCGCTGGCCCCCGTCACCGTGTCGCGGCCATAATGGCGCACCAGCTCCAGGAAACGGTTGGCGCCGATCTCGGCCGCGCGGATCTGCGCCTCCATGTCGCCGACGACGAGATCGGAGATGCGGATATTGTCGCGGATCATATGCCAGAGCATGTCATTGGGGCGGCCCTGGTCGACGATCTTGAGCGCCTTGAATTGCAGACCCTCCGCATAGGTGTCGATGGCGTCGACGATGCCGCAGCTTCCCGGCGTATGGGCGCCGATGTCGAGATGATGCGCGGTCGTCACCGAGAAGCCGATCAGCGTCTCGCCGTCGAACGCCGGCACCAGGAAGGCGACGTCCGGCCCGTGCGAGGCCCCGCCATAGGGATCGTTGTGGATGATGACGTCGCCGGGGCGGAAAACGTCGCCGCGGGCGGCGAAGCGTTCCCTGACGCCACGCACATAGCCGGGGATTGGCCCAGATTGCAGCGGCGTGCTCATCTTGCATTCGCAGAGCTGGCGGCCTTCGGCGTCGGT
>JANLPL010000370.1:0-35289 GCA_031367195.1 Bradyrhizobium sp. | reverse complement strand
GCGGACGGCGGGCGAAGTCAAAAAGTCGGCCAGCGATGAGTTCAAGACATGGTTTTTGGAAAACCACGTCTGAGGCGCGGCTTGATCGCCAAATTCGGCAGGATACGCTTCGCCTCCGACAGCGCGAGCCGGCCGCCGCTCTCCTTGCGGCGCACGAAGTGGATCGTCCCTTCCGGCGCGATATGGGTGACGCCGGCGCGGACGGTGGCGAGATTGAACGCCCAGTCCTCGTGGCCCAATCCCGCCTCCAGCGCATTGGCCGGGAACGGGAAACGACGGTGCAGATCGGCGCGCGCGAAAGTCGCGCTGGTCCAGAAATTGCCCGCCCGCAGCAGGCTCATGTCGAGCGCATCCGTCTCCATATCGGGATGCACCCAGACGATGGGATCGGCGTCGCGCCCGAACACGTAATTGAGGCGGGGATGGACGACCACATCTCGCCCCGCGCGCTCGCGCAGACAACGCGCCGCGACGCCGAGCCAGGTCTCGCCCATCAGATCGTCGCCGTCGAGAAAGGCGATGAACGCCCCTTTCGCCCGCTCGACGCCGAAATTACGCGCCAGCGCGGGGTCGCCGAAATCCGTGCGCTCGATCCGGACCGGGCCGCCAAACCGGGCGACCGCCCGCACGGTCGCTTCGTCGCCGCGATCGATCACGACGAGAATCTCGCACGCGAGTTCCGGCGCGGCCGCGATCGCGGCTTGCGCGCTGCGCAGCGCCGCGACGGCGATGCGCCCCTCGCGGTGCAGATTGACGACGACGCTGACGTCGCTCATGCGCCATCCCCCCCCGTCGTCAGCTTGTGCAGCGCCGCGGCGAAAGCCGCATGGGAATGGCGCGTCGCGATGCGATCACGCATTCGTTGCGCCCGCGCCAGCGCCTCCTCCGGTCGCGCCAGCGCGTCGCGGATCGCGGCGACAAAACCTTCCGCGCCGGCCTCGCGCGGCACCGGCCAGCCGGTCGTCTCGTCGACGAGATCGGCGATCCCGCCCACATCGCGCGTCACGATCGGCAGACCCGCGGCGCCGGCTTCGAGCAGCACATTGGGCAGACCTTCCCAGCGGGCGGTATGCAGAAACAGCGAGGCTTCGTGCAGCGGCAGATCGGCGAAATCGCCGTAGGCGCCGGCGAGGCGGAAATTGCCGGTCTCCTTCAGGCCTGAGTCCGCGGCCACGCCGCCATAGGCGCAAAGGTCGATTTCGGGCGCGAGCCGCGCCGTCTCGGCCGCGACATCAAGCGCCTTCTGCGCGGTGAACCGCCCGGCCCAGAACACTTGACGCCGCCGCCGCTCGCCGCGCAGCAGATTGTCGCGCACCGCCTCGGCCGCCACGCCCTCGAGCCGGGCATCGACCGGCAGCGGCAGAACGAAGGCCTTCGCCAGATCGTCGCGACCGAAGGCGTGATCGGCCGCGAATTCGCGCATCACAAGGCTGTTGTCGCTGACGACGGCGGCGAGGTGGTCGATTGTGCGCCCAAGCCGCGTCCAGGAATATCCCGCGCGCCGGCCCGCCTCGTCGTAATCCTGGCAGAAGGCGAAGCCGTACAGACGCATCAGCGATTTCAGGACGTGGCCGTATTTCTCGATCAAATCCCAGCCGAACCGGCTGTTGACGACATAGAGGTGGCGGCAACCGGTGAAGCGCAGAAAATTGCAGAACGCGACATAGGTGTCGCCGATGTCATCGACCTCATGCGCGATTTTGGCGATCGAAAGCCTTTGGCTGACGGGCGCCCAGTCGAGCGCTTCGACGCCATCGTCCTGCGTGCAGACGATCAGCACGCGCAGATCGGGGTCGCTCTCCAGCAACCCGCGCGCGACATGCAGCACGGCGCGGTCGGCGCCGCCGCGCTTCAGCCAGGGCGTCAGGATCACATGCGTGTGCGGATGACGTCCCGTCGCCTTGGCGAGCAGGCGGTAGAGCCGGAACTCGCGCCGCGCCAGATCGTAGCCATTCATCAGCGGAGTGGTTCTAAAGTCGGCGAAAGGCTTGACGATGTCGGGATCGAGCGCGCTGGCCTTCTCAATCTGCGCCGCCGCGCGGCCGATCGCGCCGCGGTCCTTCGTCGCCCTGCGGCCCATCGCCTCGCCATAGCGGACGAAGTGGATCAGCGGATTGACGCCGCGCGCATCGGGATAAAGCAGGCGATAGCCGGCGCCGTCGAATTCGGCGGAAGGGTTGATCGCATCGGGGTCGCTGGCTAGGTAGAACAGCAGCGCGGGGCGCTCGTCGCGCGGGTCGAGTCGTCGCTGCTGGGCCGCGATATAGGCGGGATCTACGTGTCTGTGAGGCCGCAGCAGCGGCCCCTTCGACAGCAGATAGGCGGTGAGCGGATCGCCGAAAAAATCCGGCGCAAGCTGACTCTTGAGCAATTTAAGATCGACCAGCGGATGCGGATCGCGCCCCTCGCGATGACCGTTGTCGAGATAATGCTGCAACAGATTGACGCCCGCCGCCACCACATCGGGATTGTGCTCGGCGTAGAATCCGGGGTCGAACAGGGGATGGGGGGGCACGCGGGCGGCTTCGCCGCGCCGCCAATAATGATCGGCCGGAGCGAGGCCGTCGAGCGTCTGCCCGCGCGCGGCGAGCGCGCTCGTGTAGAAGTCGACGTCGAACAGCGGGGATAGGCGCAGCCGAGCGACAGGATCGGCGGCGGGCGGCGCCCCGACCATCCGTTTCAGCTCCTCGATAGGTCTTAGTCTTAGTTTCACGTCCTAATTCGTTCTTGCGGCGAAGCGAAGACGAAACGACGCGCGACGCGAGGTTTTTCGCACGGCGCCTTAACGTCATCGCATTGAAATGTTGACTATACTCACAATGCGACGCAGCGCAACTTGGCCGCCGCTATTGCAGGATGCGCCCGCGCATCGTGCGCTCCATCACCAGGCCGATGAAGATCGAGGCGGTCGCGAAACCCAGCATGTAACGCTTGTCGAGCAATTCGCCTAAGCCATAGCCCTCGTAATAGGCCGAGCGCATCCATTCGACGCCGATCAGCGCCGGGTTCCACGACAGCCAGTAGCGCATGCCCTCCGGCAATTCGTCCGGCACCATGATGACGCCCGAGGCGATCCACAGCACCATCTGGAACAGCGCGAACGGCGTGAACCAGAACGGAAAGATGCCGGCGATCACGCCGTTGACAATGCCAAACCCCAGGCCGAGCAACATGCAGGCGAGCAACGCGTACATCGCCTCCTGCGGACGCGGTGGCTTCACGTCGACGCCCATGGCGGTGAGAATCACCATCGTGACGATCACCACGACAGCGGCGTTCAGCACCTCCAGCGTCGCGCGGGCGAAGAGAATGTCGCCGACCTTGACGATGGGGTAGGCGAGCAGCGGCTTGTTCAGCATCACGCCCAGCATGGTGAAGCGCGACATGTAGTTGAAGCACATGAACGGGACGACTCCCGTGGCGAAGAACAGCGAGGCGTTGTCGCCATAGGGCGGGGCGCGCCCGGCCGCGCCGTTGATGAGGATCAAGAGGAAAATATGCGACACCGGCCACGCGATGGCGATGATGAAGCCGAGCGGCGTGCCGAAAAACCGGGTCTGCACGTCGCGCATGATGAGCGCGACCAGGATGCGGCCATGGGTGGCCAGCAGGTCAAACAACGCGAAACGGTGCACGGCGCCGGCGCGCGCGCTCACAGCTTGTGATCCGCAACCAGCGCCACCACCAGCGCGCCGATGCCCCAGAGCACCAGAAGCGCCAACGCGATCAACACCGGCGAGGCGAAGCGAAGGGGAAGCATCGCATCCTGCGGCAAGGCGGGCGGCACGAAAACATTGATGTAGATCGTCTGCGCCTCCGCGCGCAGCCGCGCCCGCTCCAGCCCGTCGGCGGCGAGGCTGTAGAGCTTCTCGGCGAAGGTGTTGCGCACCAGCAGCTCCTCATATTTCGGCAGGAGATTGGCGAGCGCGCCGGGGTCTTTGGAATGGCTGGTCAGCTTCGCCTTTTCCGTGGCGATCTGCAGGTCGAGCTGATCGAGCCGGCCTTTCATCGATTGCAGCGTCGGCGCTTCGGGCGACATCGCCCGGCTGGAGACGAGATATTCGGTCTGGATGCGGATGCGCTGCGCGACCAGTTCCTCCAGCACCCGACCCGTCGATTCCGCCTGAAGCCTGGGATCGATGAACCCTGCTTTTTCGCGGAACGCGCGCAGCTCCGTCTGCGAGCCGACGATCCGGTCCTGCGCCAGCGTAACCTCGCGGTCGGCCGAATTCATCACGTCCTCGCGCGCGCGCGAGGAAACCTCGTTGGCGACTTTCTCGCTGGCCTTCAATATCGCCTGCGAAATCGCCAGCGCGTCGTCGCGGCGAAACGCCTCGACCGTCACGGTGACGATGCCCGAGGGAGGATCGACATAGGCGCTGACCATGTCGCCCCAATATTTCGTCAGCTCCTCGGGACTCGCGTTCGCCTTGAGCCGCGACCAGACATCCGCTTCGGGGCGGCGGAAGATCTCGCGCAGATTGAGCGAACGCGAAACCTCGTCGATACAGGCGCGGCTGCGGATATAGGCCGCGACCAGATAGGAATCGTCGGTCGCCGCGCTGAGCCCGCCCATGAACGAGGAGGAGGTCGTCGCCTTCTTCTCTTTCGAGTCCGGCGTCACCGTATCCATCATCATCGAATGGACCGCGAATCGCGATTCGGCGACGTATTGGTCGGAGGCGATCAGCCCGAAATAGACGCCGACCGCGAGCGCGGGGACGATCACCAACGCCACGAAGCTGATGAGATAGCCCGACAGGCGCCGGCGCGGCTCCGGCCCGCCGCCGATGCTCACCGGCTCGGGCGAAATCTCCTCCGGGGCCTGTTTCAGGCCAAGCCGCGTCAGCCACCCGCGCGGCGAGGCGCTCGGTTCGAGCGCGATCCCGACTTTGGATGCGTCTTTGCGTTCTCTGGTTTCGACGTTCGACACTCGCGTCCTTTCCGACGGCGTGAGCTTATAGCGCAGCCGGCGGCCCGGCGATATCGGCCGTTGCCGGGCGGCTCGCGCGATAGGCGTCGGCGATGTGCTGATAGAGCGCCAGATCCTGCTCGATCAGCCAGTCGATCTCGCGGCTGCGTTTCAACATACGCGCAAGCGAGGTCACGCCGGGCAGGGCGGAATTGTCGGGCAGCGGCGCCTGCAAGCTCAGATGCTCCTCGAGCGCGCGGGAGAACGTCGCTTGCGCGCGCCGCAGCCCGACCACGGCGAAGGCGGACAGGGTGGTGAGCGCCGCCGCGACCCCGCTCTTGCTAGGCATCTCCTCGGGCGAGAGGGTGGTCAGTTGCCGCACCACGGGATTGGCGAGGACGCGCGCAACGGGGTTGGGCATGTCGCGCAAGGCGCGCCCGAGCTTGCGCTCGTCGTCGAGCGGCAGCGATTGCGCGAAGGCCATGGTCGGCTCCAGGCTCATGTTTTCGCGTAGGCCCAAAATGCCGCTGCCCGATTTGTTGATCTGCGCCAGCACGATCAGCCGCTCGGCCAGTTCCTCATAGGGGTGGTGCATCAGGAAAACGACGTCGAAATGACCCTCGATCTGCGGCTGGAAGGCGCGATACAGCACGCGCCCCGACAGATAGACCGAACCGATTTGGCTCAGCACAAGCATCTGCGTCGTGGTCTCTCGGCCGCAGGCTTCAATCTGATTGGCCGCATATTGAAAATGCGCGCCCAGCGCGTTGTCGAGCCGCCAGAGCGGAAACAGATGCGTCTCCAGCCGCAGCACGCGCCTGACCACGTGATGCGCGCGCGCCCGGCGATAGATCAACATCCCGCTGGCCCGATCGCGAATTTCGAGATCAGCCATTTCGGCGAGGCCAGGGACATTTTCCGCGCTCAAGGCGAAGCCGCACAGGCCGGTGCGGTGCCGGCCGGCGGCCACGAGCGCCTCGCGCGGGTTGTCGGCAAGTCCCTCCCACACGACGGCGCCCGCGCTCGTCAAGGCGATGCGCGCGGTATCGACGAAGCCGTCGCACACGACATAGCCGGTGATGAAGTCGCCCGAATCGCCCTCGACGTTGAAAAGCACTTCGCCCGCGCCCTCACGCCATATTGTTGCGCGCCACCGTCGCCAAAGCGACAAGCAATCCCCAGGCCGCGAGACTGGCGACAGCGAACAGCAGCATATCGAGCCCCCGCTCGGGATATTCCGATTCCTCCGGCAGGGAGGGCTGCACGAACACCTTGAGATAGATCATCTTGTTCTCGGCGGCGATGCGCGCATGTTCGAGCGCGGAGGCGGAATTGGCGTAAAGCTGCTCGTCGGCTTTCTGCGCGGCTTCAAGCGCGCCGAATTTCGCCATCGCCGAGGCGATGGTCGAGGCGCCGGCTTTGTCGGGGTCGGTGGAATCGGACGCGCCCGCGGCCCTCGGCGCGGTGGTCATCTCGCCTTCGAGCTTGACGATCTGCTGGCGCATGACGTCGATCCGCGATTTCAGTTCGCGCATCTGCGGCGCGTCGGCGTTCATGTATTTAAGCTGCGTGTCATAGGAACCCGACAGCGACAGCAGCGAGGTCCGCAGTTGGCGCGTCAGGGTGGTGACCGCCTCCGCCGACAGTTTTGTCTCCAATATGCCGGAATCGTTGCGCACCGCCTCCTGCGCCGCCAGCGTCTTGGCCAGATGTTCCGAGGCGTGCCGCAGGCCGGCTTCAGCGAGCGCGACCGCGTCGGCGTTGATGCGCGCATTCAGGCTGTTGACGAGTTCCTCGCAGATGGCGAGCGTCGCGTCGGCGATTCTCTTGGCGTCCCGCGGCGTGAAGGCGCGCACGTTGAATTTGACCAGCCCGCCCGGCAGCTTGACCGAGGCCGAGGCGACTTTCTTCCAATATTTGACCAGCCGCTCGACCGGTTTGTCGGCGTCGAACCGCGCCAGCGCGTCGGCCTTGTCGGTCGCATACAGGCTTCTCAGTTTCACCCGCGCTTCGAGCTTGTCGACCATCTCGCGGCTGTGGATGAAATTGGTGATGATCTGCGTATCTTGCAGGATGAGCTGCGAGGGAATCCCGGTCAGCGAGGCGACGCCGTCGCGCAGCGGCGATTCGCCGGCCGAAACCGAGAATTCCGCCTGCGCCACATATTGGTCGGCGGCGAAAAAGCCGTAATACAGGATCGCGCCCAGCGTGGGCGCGAGGACGACGGCGATAAAGCTCGCCAGCACAAGGTATTTTACGACTTTGGCGTCGCGCCGCGCCTCGAACCCGCCCGAGGACAGCCGCGCCGTCCGGCGCGTCGACAGCCGGGTGCGCCGGGCGGCGTCCGACAAAGCGAGCGACATCGCGCGCACCCGCGCCAGCGCCGTACCCGGCGGCTCGCCTTGCGGCCCGGCGACGTCAATGTCGAGATCGGTGTCTTCGCTCTCCATGGGGCGCTAGCGGTTGAGCCGGTTGTAGGTTTCAATGGCGACATCGAGGTCGGCGAACATCATGATCTGCCCGTCCACCAGCACGCCGCCACGGTCGCAATAGTCCTTGATCGTCTGCATCGAATGCGAAACCATGATGATGTCGGCCCGTTTGCGACGCTCCGTGAAGGTCTCCACGCAGCGCGCCTGGAACCGCGCGTCGCCGACGGCGGTGATCTCGTCGATGAGATAGCACTCGAAGTCGATCGCCATCGACAGGCCGAACGAGAGCCTGGCCATCATGCCCGAGGAATAGGTGCGAACCGGCGCCTCCATATAGTCGCCGATCTCGGAGAAATCCTCGACAAAATCCAGTGTCTTGCGAACGTCGGCGCCATATATGCGCGCCACGAATTTGACGTTTTCGCGGCCGGTCATCTGCGGATGGAAGCCGCCGGCGAATCCCAGCGGCCAGGATACGCGCACGTCGCGCTTCACGCGGCCGGAGTTTGGCAATTCTGTGCCCGCGATCAGCCGCATGGTCGTCGACTTGCCGGCGCCGTTGACGCCCATCAGACCGTAGGAAAAGCCGCTCTCGAATCGGGTGGAGACGTGATCCAACACGATCTTGAGAACCCCGCCGGTGCGATAGAACTTGAATACGCGGTCGAGTTTTATCATTACGCTCCGACGACCTAGCGCCGTCGCTCCGCGGCGGCGCGCGCCGGAGCGTCCATGCCACAAACGAGCGGCGTTCTCAATGCGCTGCGGCGTCGCATCGCCCGAACCCTGGGCTTTGCCCCCGCGCCCGGGTCGAAGCTCGACCCGGCAAGTTTTCTCGCCCATGCCGCCGCGCTGGCGGCTCACGCCGCCCCGCCGCCGCCCGGCCTGTGGCTTTCGATCCTGACAGAGGGGCCGGCGCCGGCCGCAACGGGGCTCGCCGAATTCGTCGCCTGCGACCTGGCGATCGCCGATGCGCCGGCGCGCTGGAACGAGGCGGCGTCGCGCGCGCGCGCCCCCTTCGTGGCCCGGCTCGATCCCGGCGGCCGGCTCACGCCCCATGCCGTCGAGCGCGTCGCGGCGGCGCTCGCCGGCAACCCCCAAGCGCGTGGTCTTTATACCGACGAGGCGGTGGAGGGCGGCGAGATTGCGCTGAAGCCCGCCTTCGATCCCGTGCTGCTGCAATCCTTCGACTATTTCGGCCGCCTCGCCGTCTGGCGGTGCGAGGATCTCCTCTCGCTCGGCGGTTGGCGTGATGCGCCCGACCCCGATCACGACCTCGCGCTGCGCTTGACCGCAGCCGCGCCGCCGGGCGCGATCCTGCATCTGCCCTATCCCGCCTATATCGGCCCGGCGCGACCGACTCTCTTTCACACCCACTCGCCCGCCCCGCGCGCGTGGCCAAAAGTGAGCGTCGTCATCCCCAGCCGCGACGCGCCGGACCTGATCGGCCGCGTGCTCGACGGTCTGTTCGCGCACACCGATTATCCCGATTTCGACGTCATCGTGATCGACAATGGCTCGACCGACCCGCGCACGCTGGCGCTTTATGCGCGCGCCCCTGACCGCCTGCGGGTCGAAATCCGCCCCGCGCCGTTCAACTTCTCCTACGCCGTCAATCGCGGCGTCGCCCTGAGCGAGGGCGCGCTGGTCCTGCTGCTCAACAACGACGTCGAGATCATCGAGCCCGGCTGGCTGAAGGAGATGGTCGCCTGTTTCGACTTTTCCCAAACCGGAATCGTCGGCGCCAAGCTCGTCTATCCCGATGGAACGCTCCAGCACGCCGGCGTCATCGCGGGGCTGGGCGGCTACGCCGGCCACTGGCATATCGGGATGCCCGCCGACACGCCCGGTCCGCAGGGCCGCCTGCGCGCGCGCCAATCGCTCAGCGTCGTGACGGGCGCCTGCTTGTTGGTGAGCCGCGCCTGTTTCGATCAACTCGGCGGCTTCGACGCGGAGACCTTTCCCGTCGCCTACAACGACGTCGATTTCTGCCTGCGCGCGGGCGCAGCCGGCTGGCGCGTGGTGTGGACGCCGTTCGCGCGCTTGATCCACCACGAATCCGCCTCGCGCGGTAGCGACGAGACGCCTGAGAACCGCGCTCGCTTCGCACGCGACAAGGCCGCGTTGCGCGCGCGCCATCGCACCGACGTGTTGGAGGATCGGGCCTATAACCCGTGGGCGTCGCGTGAGGCTTCCGTTCCCTGGCCCCGCGCCCGCGCCGATCTGCCGCCGGCGCGCTAGAACATTCGCCGTTTGGTTGGAATCGGCGGGAGTCCCCTTGATGGGGGAGGGCAGGGTTGGGGGCGCCGCTGGATCGAGCGCTAGATGTTGAGCGATCGTCCAAGCCGAACCGCCCCCTCCCCCACAAGAGGGGAGGGAATCCGCCACCGCCCGGCTTTACAGCCCTTCACCCGATTGCCCGCAGACGCATGAAAACTCAGCCGAAAGCGGGTGCGGCGCCGAGGCCGTCGCGGCGGCCGCGCAGGCGATGATAAGCGGCGCGCAACATGCAACGGGCGGCGGCGAAGGGGCGCGGCAGCACGCTGCGGCAGAACGCAACTTTGCGGATGAAGGTCTTCACTTCCCAGGTCGCCACCGCGCCGCGCGAGAAGTGGATCGAGTCGCCGGCGCCATAGGTGCGCGGCGGCAGGCCGGCGAAGGATATCATCACTTCGCCATCGAGGAAATAGATCGTTTCGTCGATATTGTAACGCCAGGTGAACTTGCCGGCCGTGCATTCCCACAGGATGGTCGAAGCGGCGCGGTCGTCGGAATAGGCGAGAATGGCGAGACTTGCGCGCGGATCGCCCTCTTCGACCCAGTCCTTGTTAATCGGCGCTGCGATCATCTGAGCGCCTTTCATTTTGTCACGCACTAAATTGCCTAGCATATTATTGGTCTCCTCTGGAACTTTGACCTGTTTTACTTTCCACCTCCTATGTTTACGCGCAAGACCGTTGGTTTGCAAGTTGTTAAGTTACGTATATCATCAAGTCGTTGCGGTTAATACTAATGCTCAGGCTTAATGCGGTTCACCATGTCGTATAGCCGGCGTCGGCCATCACGATGGCGCCGGTCATCACGCTGGACGCGGGCGCGGCGAGGAACAAAGCGATCGCGGCGATCTCGTCCGGGCGGCCCATGCGGCCCATCGGCGTGAACTCCATCCAGGTCTGGAACATGGCTTTGTCCCGCGCCGCGGCCTGGGTCATCGCGGTCTCGATATAGGTCGGCGCGATCGAGTTGATCCGCACCCCGCGCGTCGCCCATTCCGCCGCCAGACTGCGGGTGAGGTGATGCACCGCCGCCTTCGAGGTGTTGTAGTGGGTCTGGCGCTGCGGCTTGTTGGCGATCACGCCCGACATCGAGCCGATGGTGACGATCGCGCCTTTGCCGCGCGCCAGCATCGCGCGCCCGAACGCACGACAGCACCAGAACATGCCGTTGAGGTTGACGTCCATCATTCGCAGCCAGTCCTCGTCCGGAATGTCCTCCGCCGGCTTGTCGGGCAAGGCGATGCCGGCATTGGCGATCAGGATGTCGATCGGCGCCTCCGCATTGAGTTCGGCCGCGAGCCGCTCCACATCGGCGGATTTGGTGATGTCGAGCCGATGCGTCGCAGCCTGGACGCCCTTGGCCGCCAGCGCCGCGCTTCCCTCGGCGAGCGCGGCCGCGTCGATGTCGCACAGCACGATCTCGGCCCCATGCTCGGCCAGAGCCTGCGCGCAGGCGAGGCCAATGCCGCGTCCCCCGCCGGTGACGAGCGCGCGCGAGCCGGTCAGATCGAATTTCTGCCTGTACATGCTTCCCCCTTACCGGCCGCCCGATACGTCCAGCATCGCGCCGGTGACGTAGGACGCTTCGTCGGACAGCAGCCAGGCGATCGCCGCCGCCACCTCTTCCGGTTGGCCCGGCCGCCCCATCGGCGCGCTCGCGCCGAGCGCCTGCGCCCGCTCGGGCGCGCCGCCGCTGGCGTGAATGTCGGTGACGATGATGCCCGGCCGCACGCCATTGACTCGCACGCCCTCGGCCCCCAGTTCGATCGAGAGCCCCTTGACCAGAATGTCGAGCGCGGCTTTCGCGCCGGCATAGTCGATATAGAGATTGGGCGAGCCGAGCCGCGCCGCCGCCGAGGACACCACGACAATCGCGCCGCCGGGACCGCCGAGCCGGGTGGATAGCCGCCGCGCCGCCTCGCGCGCCGTGAGATAGGAGCCGAGCACGTTGATCTCGAACACGCGCCGCATCCGCTCGGCGGACATGTCGGTCAGCCGCGCGGTCTCCGCGACCACGCCGGCATTGACCACGACGCCTCCGAGCGGCCCCAGTTTCGCCGCGCCCTCGAACATCGCCAGCACGTCCGCCTCGACCGAGACGTCGCCCCTCACGCAAACCGCTTCGCCGCCGTCGGCCCGAATCGACTCCGCCACCGCGCGCGCGGCCTTCTCGTCGCCGACATAGTTCACCGCCACGCGCCAGCCGCGTTTGGCCGCCGCAATCGCCGTAGCGCGACCAATGCCGCGCGACCCGCCGGTGACGAGCAAGGTCTTGTTCTCTATGACTTGTGCGCTCGCGCCCAAATTATGTCCCTCCCGCGGGCGATCCTCCGCTGGGAGAGCCCCTTGCACGTCGCCGCGCGCCGGCGCATTCTGAGCGAATAACGGCTGCATGGGAAGGCCGAATTGAGGGAGGTTCGCATGAACGTTGCGCAGATCCTCAAGCAGAAGGGCCGCGACGTGCTGACTATTGCGCCGCATCACAATCTGGCCCACGCCGCCGAAATGTTGAACCAGCGCCGGGTCGGCGCGGTGGTGGTCGCCGACGCGACAGGCAAGGTGCTTGGCATTCTCTCCGAGCGCGAAATCGTGCGCGCGCTGGGCGCCCACGGCGCCGAGGCGTTGCTGCAGGCGGTCTCCAAACATATGAACGCCAATCCGATCACGGTCAGAGAGGAGACAGGGGTCGATGAACTGATGCGCGTGATGACGGAAGGCCGCTTCCGGCATTTGCCGGTCGTCGAAGGCGGGCGGCTGGTCGGCATCGTGTCGATCGGCGACGTGGTCAAACATCACGTCGACATCCTGCATCATGAGCGCGACTCGCTGCGGGAATACATCGCGACCGCGTGACGCTGGGCGAGGCGATTATTAACGGTTTCGTCGGCAGAATGCGCGCTCCACCGCCGGAGCGCGCAAATGTCATCGGAGCCGACTGTCCGCGTATCCAGCGTTGACGGTTTGCGCGGGCTGTTGGCCTGTTTCGTGCTGTTCGCCCATGTCGTGAACGGCGCGGGCGACGGCCGTTATATCGGCCTCGCCAATCTCTGCGTCATCGTCTTCTTCATCATCTCCGGCTACGTGCTGACGCGCGGCTGGCGCGGCAACTATCCCGGCTTCCTCGTGCGCCGCTTCCTGCGGCTGTGGCCTTTATTCGCGCTCTGCCTGGCGTTCGGCGGCTGGATGTCGATGAACCCACCGCGTCTCTCGCTCTATCTCTGGTATCCGCTGATGGGGGTAAACGCGCAGCCGCCGCAGGATCCCCCGACCTGGTCCTTGTTCGTCGAAGCCTGGGCGATGCTGTTCATGCCGCTGATCATCTGGATCGCAAGGCGGCCGCGCCTCATGTTGCCAACGCTCGCCGCCCTCGCGCTGGCGCAGGTCTGGAGCAAGGATCTCTACTACGGCGCCTTCTTTATCATCGGCAGCCATCTCGCCGACCGCACGCTGTCCTCGACCTTTCTCGACCGCTCGCCCGTGCAATGGCTCGGCCGCATCTCCTACAGCCTGTATCTGTCCCACGAAATAATCATCGGCCTGCTGAAATTCCATCTGCCGACGGTGGGGATCTATCTCGCCATTCCCGTCAGCCTGGTGATCGCGCATGTCCTTTGCCTGATGGTCGAGCAACCCAGCATCGTGCTGTCGCGCCGCGCGGGACGCTGGGTCGAGCGCGCGCTGGGCGCGGGGCCTTCGTTGGCGGCGGCCTAGGTCTTGCCCTTGGGCGTTCCCTCGCTATTGACGAGGAAGTTGCATTCGATCACCCCAATGTCGGTGATGACATTCGAGCGCAGGCGCGTGTTGACGCGCTGGATCAGCGTCTCGGTCATCTTGCCGAGGTCGAGCTTGTCGAGATGGGCGAAGTCGATCTTTTCGTCGCCATAGACAAACTGGAACGTCTCGTCGACGACATAGGCCTCGGGCGGCGCCTGTAGCTTCTTGGCGGCTTCGAGATCGACGACATAATTGAGCTGGACGACGACATAGCCCCTAACCCCGCCGTCGCGGATGATCGGCACGCTGATTTCGCGGCTCTTGCGGGTCTCGAAAGCGGCCGCCTCGGCGCCGTCGCCCGGCCTGGCCGACTTCATCCTGGCGACGTAACTGGCCGCGAAGCTCGCGCCGAGCATGACGACGCAACACCACACCGCGATGAACAGCGTCTTGATCACCGCCGGTTCTCCAGCCAGACCTGATCGGAATAGGTGCCGTCGGACTGCCCGTCGCTGATCGCGCGGGCGACCACTTCCGCGACCGTGCGCGCGGCCTCCAGCTTGGCGTTCAGCAAGCGCTGGTTGGCGTCGAGCTTGGCGAGCAGTTCGGTCAGCGCCGCGCGCATCCGCGGGTGGCCGCGCACGCTGAGAAGCGTCGGCTCAATACGGCTGAGCTCCATCAGACCCTGGCTCTTGCGCTGGCTATGGGCGCGATAATCGACCGGCCCCGCGCCGCCGAGATCGCGCGTCTCGCTTTCGACCGCCTCGGTCAGCCGCTCGATGGCGGTCAGCACGAAAGGCAGGGGGCTTTCGTCGCGTTTCGGCGAACGTGCGTTCATATCGAGGGCTTCCGGGCGAATAGCACGCCGCCCTGTTCGATTCTGGCGCCGCTGGCGGCCGACAGCGCGTTGGCGCTGGTCTCGGTGACGTTCGCCTGCGGGAGCCCACGGCCTTGGTCCGGCGCCAGCAATTGCGCGCTGCTCGACAGCGGTTTGTTGGCGAACAGCCGCGAGGCGATGCCGATGCGCCCTGACGCCGCCATTTGATCGGCGACGCGCTCGGCCAGCATCGAACGCCACATATCGCCGGCATAGCCCTGCCCAAACACGCTCTGCGCGTCCTTGGGCAGCATTTCCTGGACGAATTGCGTCAAGATGACGGATTCCAGTTTGGTTTGCGCCGTTTTCGCGCGCGAGACCGGCGCCGTGTGCGCGGGAGCCGGCGCCGAGGTCGGGACGCTGACGGCGTCGAGCGCGCTGGCGAAATCCTGCGGCGAGCCCGCGCCCTGTCGCGCCAGCGCATTGAGCCGGTCGACGACGGCGGCGGCGCGGGCGGGATCGGCGGCGCGCGCGACTTCGAGAACAAGATCGGTGGGCGGCGCCAGACTCATCACTTCATACTCGTGGAGCGAATGTTTCTACCTTCCCGCTCATCGCTTGCGCGAGGCTGTGTCAGCGCTGACGGAGGCCTCGATCAGCTCCTCCAGACTGCTGCGCTCTGTTTTTTCGCGCCATTCGTCGCGCGCCGCCTCTAGGCTGCGGTCGGCGAGCTTGGCGAGCCGGCCCGCTTCGAGCACGCGCGCCTCCAGATCCTTCTCGACGAGACCGGCGACCTTCATCTCCAGCTCGATCGCGCGCACCCGCCGCGTGCCCGCCATCGCCGCCGGCCCGAACGCCATCAACCCTTGGCCCAGCGCTTCGAGCATCTCGGCATGGGAGGCCGTCAGCTTCACGCGCTCGTGCGCGACCACGGCCAGCCGCCAGGTCGATATTTCGTGCATCTGCTTGCGCAGCCGTTCGATGCGTCTCAGCCGTTCAATCCTTCGCCGCATGCCACGCTCCCCTCAACCCGAACCCAACCATTGCGAAAACGCGGCCATGAACTCGCCAATCTGCCCGCGCACCGCGAAATAGAGCATCACCAACCCGCCCGCCGCGACGAACGGCGGGGCGATGAAGAAAATCGCGATCGACGGCGTGACCCGGTTGATCAGCGCGAAGGCGAAGTTCACCACCACGGAATAGAGAAAGAACGGCGAAGCCACGCGGGCCGCAATAAGAAACGACTGCCCCAGCACGCCGCCGATGTCGGCCAGCGACCGACGCGCCTCGAACGCGCCGCCGAAGGGCAGGGCGCGATAGGAATCCAGGATCGCGATCACGATCTGCCAGTGAAAATCCGCCACGAAGATCAGCGCCGTGGCGCCGAGCGACAGCAGCGTCGCCAGCGGCGGCATTTGCTGGTTCTGCTCGACCTCGATGCCGAACGGATTGGCGAGGCCCAGCATCGTCGCCGCGGCGTAGGCCAGCGTTTCCAACGCGGAGAAGAACAGCCGCGCCAGCACGCCGATCAATGCGCCCACCAGCAGTTCGAACACGATGTAGCGCGTCATCGCGATCGGGTCGAGGCCCTCGACCTTGGCTTGACCGAGCAGCAGCGGCGTCAAGACCAGCGTCACCGCGACGGCGACAAACAAACGGATCTGCATCGGGATCTGCGTATTGCCGACGCCGGGCGCGATCATCAGGCAGGCGCCGATGCGGCAAAACAGCAGGAAGACCGCGAAGATGAACTCCGAGCCCGCCATTCAGGCGACCACGCCGAGCGAACGCACCTCGATGCCGCGCGCGATTTCGAGCTGGCTCAACACCGGCAAGGTTGGGAACATGCGCTCGATGATCATGCGGACGAACGGCCGCGTCTCCGCAGTCGTCACGACGGCGAAGATGTGCTTCTCCTCCAGCCGCTTGCGGATCGCGGCCGAAACCTGAGACGCGAATTCCTCCATCAACCGGGGATCGATGTCGAATTCCGCGACCTCGCCCTTCACGTCGCGCTTTAGACTCTGATGGAACACCATGTCCCAGCGATTGCCGAGCCGCAGCACTTTCAGGACGCCGGAATCGAGCATCGCGCCGCAGATCTGCTGCGAGATTCGCACCCGCACATGCTCGACGATCTGCTCGGGCCGCCGGATATGCGGCGCGATCTCGGCGATCGCCTCCAGGATGAGATTGATGTTGCGGATCGAAACGCGTTCCGACAACAACAATTTGAACACGGCGAGCAGGCCGGAATGTGAAATCTGCGCCGGGCAGATGTCGTCGAGCAGTCGCTTGTATTCCGGCTCCAGCCGGTCGAGCAGGCCGCGCATGTCCTTGTAAGACAACAGCCGCGCGAGATTGTTGTGGATCGTCTCGGACAGATGGGTCAGCATCACCGAGGTCGGGTCAATCGGCCGGAAACCCTCGCGCCGGGCGTCGGCGGCGAGGGTTTCAGGAATCCACATCGCCTTCATGCCGAAGGCAGGCTCGCGAATTTCATCGCCCGGCGTCGAGGGCCGGCGACCGTCGCCAACCACCACCAACATGTCGTGCACGCGCAATTCCTGCGTCGCGGCGACAGTTCCGTGCAGCCGGATCTGATAGGTCTTGGGCGGCGCGTTGATCTCGTCGGTAAGCCGGATCTCGGGCACCACGAAGCCATATTCGCGCGCGAACTTGCGCCGCATCTTGGCGACCCGATTGGCGATCTCGGCGTGTTGCGACAGCAAAGTCGCGGCCAGTTCCTTCGAGAAGCAAAGCTCGACCTCGACTGGCTTCAACTGTTCCTTGATCGAGGCGCGCGCCTCGGTGCGCGCTCGCTCCTCCTGCGCCGCGACTACCGCCGTCTCCACCGCCAACCGCTTGCGCGCCTGCGCGGGAATTGCAACGCCCACGAACGCCAGCAATCCACCAAGAACCGCGAAGGGCAGCAACGGCAAGCCCGGAATCGCCCCCAGAATCAACATCAACGACGCCGCCATGAATAGCGCGGTGGGATAGTAGCCAAGCTGGCCGAACACCGCCTTTTCCGTCGATCCGCGCGCGCCGCCCTTGGCGACGAGCAGGCCGGCGGCCAGCGAAATGATGAGCGCGGGGATCTGCGACACCAGGCCGTCACCGACCGACAGTTTGGTGAACACATCCGCCGCCGCTGACAACGACATGCTGTGGCGCGTGACGCCGATCACAATGCCGCCGAAGATATTGACGGCGAGAATGATGATGCCTGCGATGGCGTCGCCGCGCACGAATTTCGAGGCGCCGTCCATCGAACCGAAAAAGGCGCTCTCTTCCTCCAGTTCTCGCCTACGCAGTTGCGCGACCTTCTCGTCGATCAACCCGGCCGAGAGATCGGCGTCAATCGCCATCTGCTTGCCGGGAATGGCGTCAAGCGTGAACCGCGCGCCCACTTCCGCGATGCGAGTCGCGCCTTTCGTGATGACGAGAAAGTTGATGGTGACGAGGATCAGAAAAACGATGATGCCGATGACGAAATCGCCGCCCATCACGAGCTGGGCAAAGCCCGCGATGATATAACCGGCCGCCGTGGAGCCGTTGCTGCCGTGCGAGAGGATGAGCCGCGTGGTGGAGATGTTGAGCGCCAGCCGCAGCACGGTCGCGACCAGCAGAACGGTCGGAAACGCTGAGAATTCAAGCGGCTTCTGGATCCAGAGCGAGACCATCAGAATGAGCACGGACAGGGCGATCGAGAGCGCCAGCCCGAAGTCGATCAGCACCGAGGGGACGGGCAGAAAGAACAGACACAGCACCATCACGATGCCGATGGCGAAGCCGATGTCGCCGCCCCCGCGTGAAGCGGAGCTGGCGGGAGGCGACGTCATCGACAAAGGCGGTCTCCCGAAACAGGCTGCCCGTCACATTGGGTTGGCCCGCTTGCGCGAACCTATCGCGGCGCAGAGGTCATCTATCGTAGCCGTGCTCGATATGCGCATAAACGCGCTCGGTGAACACGGAGAACTGCGCCCCCATGAACGAAGCCGTCAGGCTGAACACCAGAAAGACGACGATCATCTTCGGGACGAAGGTTAGGGTCATTTCCTGAACCTGGGTCAATGCCTGCAACAAAGCGATCGCGACGCCGACGACCATGGACGCCATCACCACCGGCCCCGCACCCACCACAACCATCCAGATCGCCGACTGCACCAGATCGAGGACATCGCCCTCGGTCACTGGAGGATTGCGCCCGCGCCAAGCGGAATCGTGCCCCCGTTCGTCAGGGTCGCCGTCGATCCCGCGCTTGAGACATTGACCGAGCTGACCACGCCAGACGTCATTCCATCGGTTGAGGTGATGGTCTGACCAATCATTAACTCAGCCTGGGTCAACGCCGAGCTGGTGAGCATCGAGCTGAGCTTCTGGTTGGTAACCACCGACTGACCAACCTGAGAGACGGTCGCCAACTGCGAGACCATCGCGGTCGGATCCATCGGCTGGGTCGGATCCTGATGCCGCAATTCGGTCATCAGCAAGGTTATGAAATCGTCATAGCTCAGCGCATTGGTCACCGCGCCCGCGCCTTGTGGCGTGGAAGCGGCCGGGGCAATGGTTGAGGAGTGTGAAATGGGGGAAACGGTCGTCGTCATGGATCACGCCTCAGGCTGCATGGGAGGTCTGGGCGTCGCCCGCGGGAAACATCTCCGCCTGTTCAAGCGGATACATCGCGCGCAACGCTTTCATCGCCTCGAAATAGCGGGTCCGTCCGATGAACTCGGAGACGTTGGCGAGACCCTTGCGGATCTGCGCCGAATCAAACGCCTCCTCGGCCTTGGCGATCAGCGAGGCCGCCAGTTGCGAGGTGGTGCGCGCAGCGGCCGGATCCATCAGCATCACCTGCACCACGAAGTAGATCTGCCGCAGCGGCGTTGTCGCGTCCTGCGCCTGCATGACATGGGTCTCCAGCAGGAACGTCGCGTCGTTCATCAGCTCCAGCGTCGCCTTACGGTCGACGCGCAGGACCGCGCCGTTGATATAAATGCGCTCGCCAGCTCTCAACGTTATGTTCATGTCAACCTCAGTTCAGCCCATCGCGAATGATCTGATTGATCTCGATCAGTGGCGTCATGTCAGCGACTTCGCCGCTGCGAAGGCGCTCGATTTCCTTGATGACCCATATACCGATCGAGATCAGCCGGGCCCGCAGCGTCTCCGGCAACGCATTCTCCGTTCCATTGAGGTCGTCGAGAAAGACTGTCCACAACGTTCTAAGTTGATAGAGTGCATTCACGCCCGACCGCGTTCGCACGCCGCAGGCGTCGGCTTCGTGCAACATGGAGATGACGCGGTCGAATGCGCGCGCTTCCTGAGCGCGCATGGAGCGTGAAGACTCTTCCACGATCTCATTGTAGGCGAATTCATACATAGGCAAGCGCCCTTCTTAACCTACAGATACTGCGCCAGACTGAGAGAGTGGATCTTGGCCGTCAGCTGATAGGCGGTCTGAAGTTGCGTCGTGAGCGTTGTAAGCTCGGTGGCGACCTGGGCCGGATCGATGCTGTCGGTGCGGCTGATTTGCGTTTGCAACAGCGACATCTGGCCCTGCATGTTGTCGTTGGCCTGAGTGACCCGACTTTGCGCTTCGCCGAGTTGAGACTGGGTTTGGATGATCGCGGAGGCGCCCTGGGTGATGGAGTTCGACGCCCTCGCCGCAAGCGCCTGTTGGGCGCCGGCGCTCAGCCCGATGTTGCCGAATTCGCTGAGCATCGCGTAGCCTTGCGCGAGCTGCTGAAAGCCGGCGGTGTTGGCGCTGGTCGAGGTTGTTATGCTGTTGCCCGGCGAGATTTCGGAACTGATGTTCGTATTCGACGCGCTCGACCAGTTGGAGCCCCAGTTCGGGCTCTGAAACTGCGCGGCGAATGGACCGGAAAGAAAGCCCTGCAGCTGCGACGCCGAAATATTGGCGACCTGCGGGGCGCCGACAGCGAAGCCGAAATAGGTTTGGAATGCGCCATCGATCGCCGACTTCGCGCTCGACGTCGGCGTCGAGAAGTAATCGTTCAGCGGCGCGACGCTCGAGTTGGTCCCCGCGAAGAGATAGCCGCCCCCGGAGTTCAAATTTCCCAGGGCGATGAGCTGTCCCAACTGGCTTTGGCCAATAGTTTGCAAGGAGCCGCTGCTGACCGTGCCCGAGGCGAACGTGAGCAGCGTTGACGCCGAGTTGTGCGCGCTGGAGAGAATCGAGGACAGAGCGGTCTGAGAGGCCGACATGTTGGTTTGAGTGACCCCGTTTGCCGTCGTCAGCGCCTGCAGCAGATCGTCCTGGGTTCTGAGCGAAAGCTCGTAGCCGGATTGGGTTCCAAGTTGGAGACCGAGATCGGCATATTGCCCGGTGGTCGCTTCGACCTCCAGGGTCGCGAGTTGCGATTGCGCCTGGCGCACCGCGGGAAGCAGGGCGCCGGCGAGATAGGATGACGATACATTGGATACGGACATGGCGCTTAGACCGCGTTGACGAGGGTTTTGAGCATTCCGCTCACTGTCGTCAGCAGCTTGGCGGAAGCGGTGTAGCTGCTTTCGATTGTCAGCATGTTGGTGAGTTCGTTGTCGAGGTTTACGCCGGTGGCGTTATTGAGCGCCGATGAGGCCTGGGTCTGCAATGAGCTCTGATAGGCCGCAGCGCCGGACGCTTGTTGATTTGCCCCCTGCAACCAGCTTACCGAGGCGTTTGAATAGTCCGTGATCGAGGCTGACGCGCCGAGGCCGGCCCCGGATGAAAAGCTCATCGGGCTCGTCAGCGCCGACACCATCTGGGTCAAGCGGCCGGTGTATCCCGATTGCCCCGAAGAGTTGTAGGTATAGTTTTGATCCGCGGTGTCGGAAATTCCGCCGTCGCGGAGGAGAAAGGCGTTGCCGCCCTGTGCGGCGTCGACATTGGGATTGACAACAATAGAGTTCGCCAGACCGGCCCAGGTCGGGCTCGGCGGGACTGACGTCGCCCCCTGTGTGGTGAACAGGCCCGGCAGCGGCGGCAGACCGGTGGTGGTGATTGACTGGTCGGTCTCCTGAAATGCGGTGATGAGGTTGCCGGCGACTTGATCGAGCTGGGCCTGATATTGCGGCGCGATCGTGTCGCGCAGCTGGAGGAGACCCGCGATGGCGCCCGATTGCAGCGGGGTGTTGGTGGAGGAACCGGTGATTTGCTGCCCGTTGATGTAGAGTTGAGTTCCTGTCTGGTTCGGCCCAAGCGTCCCGCTCGGCGCGAAAGTCACGTTCGAGGGCGCGTTCTGGAACAAGGTCGCGCCATTGTCGGTGAAGATCGACATGGAGCCATTGGGATTGAGAGAGGTTGTGATTCCCATCTGCTGCGATAGTTGCGTGACGATGCTGTCGCGTGTGTCTTGCAGACCGCCGACGTTTTCGCCGCTGCCGAGCCCGGAGATGATGGAATTGTTGACGGCGTGGAACTTGGCGAGCAACGTGTTGACGGTTCCCACGGCCTGCGCGATGGATTGATCGGCCTGCGTGCGAACCTGTGTGACGGCGGCGGCGCCAGCGTTCAGCGACGAGGTGACCTGGCCCGCGGCGGTGACCGCGGCCTGGGCTGCGGTGATGCTCGAGGGTTGGGCTTCGTAGGTCGACAGGGCGACGCGGAAATTCGCCAGCAGGGCGAACGGCGAATTGCCGTTCTGCTGAGCACCTGCCGTGGTCGCCGTGTAGGAATCGCTCACCGTTTGCGCCAGGACGGCAAGGCCGCCGGAAATGGCGGCTTGGGCCGCCGAGTCGGAAGTCGCCAGATTGACCCGAGCCGCCAGCGCCGCATTCGCCACCCGCGTGACCGAAGTCACCGCTACGCCGTTGAAGGCGTCGGTAATCGGGCTTGCGATCTGGCGCGAGTAGCCAGGCGTGTTGGCGTTCGCGACATTGCCGGAAATCGTGGCGGTCTGCGCCCCGATCGCGCGGAACGAAGAATTGATGATGTTGAATGCGGCGGACAGCGACATAGTTTCGTCTCACGAACGGCGGGGGCGTCAGGCCTGGATGTTGTTGAGCACCTGGAGGATTTTCGCGCCCGCCTGGAACACCTTCGAATTGGCCTCGTAGCTGCTCTGCGCCTCCACCATGTTGGACAACTCGGTGGCGAGATCGACGGTCGATTGTTCGAGTGCGCTGGAATTGATCGTGCCCAGGCCGCCGGTTCCCGCGATCCCGACCTGCGGGGCGCCTGAAACGGGATTGGCCTGAAAAGCGTCGCCGAGCACGGAATTGAGATTGTCGGGGCTCGCCACTTTGGCGAGTGGCACTTTGTACACGGGCGTCGATGAGCCATTTCCGTAGTTGAACGACAGCGTGCCGTCTTGTCCGACGCTGACGTCGGTGATTGTTCCGGGCGCATTGCCGTTGATATTGACCGATGTCACAGCGAAGTTGGATGCAAGCTGCGTCGTCTGGCCTAGGTTGATTGTTAGGGTTTGCCCGTTCGGCACAGTCAATATCATGGGAGAGCCGCTGGATAGCTTGCCGTTGTTGGGGTTGAAGGTGAGGGTCTGCGTCGTCAGCGGACCGGAGCTGTATGGGAAGCCGCCACCTGCCGCCGCCGCGCTGGCGTCGTACGCGGTAGCCTCCCAGGTCCCGGTCGCCGTCTTGGTGAAATAGACGTTAATCGTGTTCGGGCTGCCGAGGTTGTCGTAGGCGACCAGCGATGTTTCGGCGGTGAACTGCGAGGAGGGGCTGTTGCTGGCCGGGGTTGGTCCCGCCACGGCCGCGGTGTTGGAGGGCAGGTTTGCGGTCAGGGTGGCGGCGGTCGAGGCGATCGAAGCGTCGCCGCCGCTGGCGATGTTGATCTTGACAAGGCCGGACAGCGAATTGAGCGCGACGCCTTGTTGCGCGACCGGAGTGCCCATCAGATAATATCCGGCGGCGTTGACGAGATTGCCCGCCGCGTCGGGCACGAAGGAGCCGTTGCGGGTGAGATAGATATTGCCATTGGAGTTGGAGACGAGGAAAAAGCCGGCGCCTTGCACCGCCAGATCGGTGGTTGAGGAGGTCTGCATGTTCTGACCCTGCAGCGAGTTCATCGCGCGCGAGGTTGTGGAGACGCCGGAGAATTGGGACTCGAAATTCTGCGAGGAATTGACCAGCGCCGAAAAGTAGGTCTGGACGTTCTTGTAACCCGTGGTGTTGGCGTTGGCGACGTTCTGCGCGATCGCCGTCAGCCAATTGGTGTTGGACAACATGCCCGACAGCGAGGTGTTCAGAATGCTCATGACGCTTCAGCTCCAACTTTGCAGCTTCGATGAAGCGCCCTCAGCCTTGCCTGAGGCTCGCCTTGTCAGGAAACCGAGCGCACGAGGCTGCCGATCAGGAGGTTCCAGCCGTCCACCATCACGAAAAACAGCAGTTTGGCGGGCAGCGAGAGCACGGTCGGCGGCAGCATCATCATGCCCATCGACATCGTCAGCGTCGCCACGATCAGGTCGATCACCAGAAACGGCAGCACGATCATGAAGCCGATTTCGAATCCGCGCCTGAGTTCCGAGATCATGAAGGCGGGGATGAGGACGCGCATGTCCGCCGTCGAGCGGTCCTTGATGTCCAGACGGCCGTGCGCGAGATTTTCAAACAGGGTCATGTCTTTCTCGCGCACCTGCGCGAGCATGAAGTCGCGGAACGGCTGGGCGATCGCGGCCAGCGCTTTGTCCTGCGGCAAAGTGTCGTTCATCAGCGGCTGCAGGCCCTCGCGCCAGGCGCGGTCGAAGGTCGGTTGCATGACGAACAACGTCATGAACAACGCCAGCGAAGTCAGCACGATGTTGGGCGGCGAGCTTTGCAGCCCCAGCCCCGAGCGCAGGAACGAGAGCGCGACGATGAAGCGGGTGAAACTCGTCACCATGATAAGCAGTCCCGGCGCGATCGAAAGCGCCGTCAGCACCGCGGCGATCTGGATGACGCGGCCCGTCGCCGAGGCGCCGCCGGCGGGAATGAGCGAGCCGAGATCGATGGTTTGCGCGGCGGCCGGCGTGGCGAGCGCGAGCCAAAGGCCGGCCGCGAGGGCGATACGACTCATTGCAGCACCAGGGTCTTGAGCAAGAGATCCGTGACCTTGCCGTTGGAGCGCACCTTCGCGCGGTCGCGCAGATCCTGACGAATGTTCTCCAATCCGATCGGTCCCTGCAGCTGGGTGAGGGACACGGTGCGGAGATAGGCGAGTTCGTCGGTGGCGATTTCGGCCGCCACGACTTCCGGATGCGGCATCGTCTTGGGATCGAAGACGATCGAGCCTTCCAGGCGCACCCAGGTGTCGGCGGGATTGGCGATATTGGTGACGATCGGGGGCAGGTCGATCATGCTGGGGCCGCCGGGGCCGCAGACGGCGGCGGCGGTTTCCTTCTTTTCGCCTTCCTTTTTCTCCGGCGACAGCTTGCCCGGAGTGGGCCTGTCGGCGCTGGCCTTTTCGGCGTCGGTTGGCGCGGGCGCCATCGCCGTCAGCGCAAAGCCCGCGCCGCCGGCGATCAGGGTGACGATGATCCACTCGATCAGCATCGACATGAAGGAGGATTTCTTCTTGGGCCCGGGCGGCGAAGCGGGATCGGCCATGGAACAGGGGCTCCCGTCAGTACGGCTTGATGAGGTCGTAGGCCTGCTGGCCCCAGCCGGGCTGCTGCGCTTCGCTCAATCGCCCGCGTCCGCCATAGGATATGCGCGCTTCCGCGATGCGGTCGTAGGCGACGGTGTTGTCGCGCGAGATGTCGGACGGGCGCACCAGACCGGCGATCGTCAATTGCCTCAGTTCGTAGTTGATGCGAACTTCCTGCGAGCCCTTGATGACGAGATTGCCGTTGGGAAGCACGCCGGTGACGATGGCGGGCACCGAGAGCTGGATCTGCTCGGAGCGGTTGATGTTGCCGTTGCCCTGCTGGTTCGAGGTCGAATTGAAATCGTGCTTGTAGTTGAGCGAGGCCGTCGTCGAGCTGCCACCGCCGCCGCTGCTGACGCTGGGCGGCGAGAAGGTCCAGTCGAAACCGAAGGCGCCCTTCGCGGTGGTCGAGCGATTCGAGGAATTGCCGACCACCGCCTTGTCGTTGATCGAAATGCTGACGGTGAGAATGTCGCCGACATGGGCGATGCGCTGATCGGTGTAGAGGTTTAGCGCGCGCGGCGTTGCGACGGCGTTCGCCACCGGCGGTAATTCGATCGCCGCGTCAGGCGCGGCCTCCGCTATTCCCGTGCCGACGGGCGAGAGGTCGGGCGCTCGATTGAAATCCTTCGGCAGGGCGCAGCCGGCAAGCAGCGCGATCAGTCCGAGCGTGGGGAGGCGGGTCAGAGTGGTCATGACTTGTCCGCGGACGTTGCGCCGGCGATCAGCAGCGAGAGCTTGGCCGCCTTGTCCGATTGCATTTCCGCCAGAATTGCGCCCGCCGCGCGCGGGTTGAGTTTGGCCAGCACCGCGGCCGCGATATTGTCGTCCATCGCCGCCAGTTGCGGCGCAGCCGCTTCCGCGGGCATCTTGGCGTAGATCGAGACGACGTCGTCGGTCGCGCTCTTCATCATGCTCTCGCGTTTGACGACCCACTCGCGCGCCTCGTTTTCCTTGGTCACGAGCCTGTCGACCGCTTCGCGCATCTCGGCCTGGAGATCGGCCAGGCGGCGCAGTTGATAGGTGGCGCGGGCCTCGGCGGCGCTAGGCGCCACGGCCGCGCAGTAACGCGAGATTTCGTCCTCGGCCGAGCGTTCGGCGGCGGGGGCCGCCTTCGTCTTGCCCGGCTCCTGCGCGCCTAGCGGCGAGGGCGCGAGCGCCGTCGCGCCGGCCAGAAGGGCGAGCGCGCGAAACCATGTGCGGATCGGGATCATGGGGAAAACGTTAACGGCGCAGCCTTATCCCGACCTGACGCTATTGCACGACGAGATCGGCCTGCAACGCGCCTGCTGATTTGATCGCTTGCAGGATCGCGATCACGCCGCTCGGCTTGACGCCGAGCCGGTTGAGGCCGGCCACCAGCGCGCGCAGGCTCGATCCCGCCACGATCGCGACCTGCCCGCCCGTTTCGTTGACATCGACCTGCGTGCGCGGCGTCACCACGGTCTTGCCGTTGCTCAGAGGCGCGGGTTGCGAGGCCACCGGCGTCTCGGTGATGCGCACGTTGAGCGTGCCGTGGGTGACCGCGACCGTGGATATCTGCACGTCCTGGCCGATCACGACCGTTCCGGTGCGCGAATCCACCACCACGCGCGCGGCGGTGTCGGGGTCGATCATCAACTCGCCGATCTGCGACATCAACCGGGGCGTGCTGACATTGGCGGGGCGCAACAACTCGACCGAACGCCCGTCGCGCTCGAACGCGATTGGCTTGTGATAGATCCGTTGCGCGTAGGCGTTGATCGCGTCGAGAATGCGCATCGCGGTCTGATAATCGGGATTGCGTAGTTCCAGGAACATCCGCATCTCGTCGAGCGGCCCCTCTATCGGCGTCTCGACGATGCCGCCGTTGGGAATACGGCCGGCGGTCGGCACGCCCTGACTGACGCTCTCGGCCTGACCGACGGCGTCGAAGCCGGTGACGGTGACGGCGCCCTGCGCGCTGGCGCGGGCCTGTCCGTCAGGCCCGGCGAGCTGGGTCAGCAACAAAGTGCCGCCCATCAACGAGGTGGAATCGCCCAGCGAAGACACCGTGACGTCAAGCCGTTGCCCCGCGTCCATCCCCAGCGGCAGGTCGGCGGTGACGATGACGGCGGCGACGTTCTTGTTGCGCAGCGAATTGCCACGCATCGCCAGACCCATGCGGTCGAGCATGGATTGCAGCGCCTGATCGGTGAACGGGGCGTTGCGCAGCGAATCGCCAGTGCCCTGCAAGCCGATCACGAGGCCATAGCCAATCAACTGGGAATCGCGCGCGCCGCGCAGCGACGTCACGTCCTTGATCCGCACGCCGGCGAGCGCGGGCGTCAGGCTGGCCAGCACGAACAGCAATAGGGCGAGCGCGCGCATCATCCCCCGCTCACCACCACCGAGCCGTCGCCGCGCACACGGCCCGACACTGTCACGCCGCTGTCGTCGTTGCGGACCTTCACGATCTGTCCAACCGCTCCGTCCTGCAACGCGGAGCCCGCGGCCATGATGGTCAGCGGGCCGTCGATATAGAGCATCTTGACGGGGGCGCCCGCGCGCACGAGGCGCGGCGGCGTCAGCGCCGAGATGGGGATCGAGCGCCCGGGCAGCAGCGTGCGCGCCGCCATCATGCCGAGCACATCCTCGGGCGCCAGCGCCACCGGGCCGCCATAGGACGGCGGCGCGAGCGGCGCTTCAACCAGCCTGTCCTCGGTGATGATTTCGCCGGGATAGATGATGGTCCTGGGCGAGGGCGCGCGCATCTCTTCCGCCGCCGCGGGGGCGGCGAACGCGAGGCCGCAGGCGAGGAGCAAGCCGAGCGCCAGCGCGAGGCCGGAGGCGAAGGGGAAGCGCCGCGCCAACATCAGGCGCGCATGTTGGAGATGGTGCCCGACATCTGGTCGGCCGCCTGGATGACTTTGGAATTCATCTCATAGGCGCGCTGCGCCGAGATGAGATTGGTGATCTCCGACACCGGATCGACGTTGGAAGATTCCAGATAACCCTGCTGGATGATTCCGAACGCCGTGTCGCCGGGCACCCCGACATTGGGCTGGCCCGACGCCGCCGTCTGCTGGAACAGATTGCCGCCGAGCGCAAGCATCCCGGCGTCGTTGACGAAATTGGCCAACGTCAACTGGCCCAGCGTCTGCGGCGCCGTCTGGCCCGCGACGCTGGCGGAGACGACGCCGGTCTGGCTCACGTTGACGGCGGTGGCGTTGATCGGCACGACGACATTGGGTGTGACGAGCAGGCCGTCGCCGGTGACCAATTGCCCCTGCGCGTTGACGTTGAAGGCGCCGTCGCGCGTGTAAACCGTATCGCCGGCGGGCGTCGCGACCTGGAACCAGCCGCGCCCGTTGATCGACATGTCGAGCGAATTGCCGGTGCTGGTGAGCGAGCCCTGAATATTGACCGAGCGTATGGCGGCAGTGCGCACGCCCAGGCCGATCTGCGCGCCCTCCGGCACGGTGGCGTCCTTGCCCCGGCTCGCCACGCCTTGCAGGCGCTCGTTCTGATAGATCAGATCGGTGAATTCCGCGCGCGAGCGCTTGAAGCCGGTGGTGTTGATGTTCGCGACATTGTTCGCGATCACTTCGATGTTGCGCTCTTGCGCGCTCATGCCTGTCGCCGCGATCGCCAACGCCCGCATATCGGATACCCCTTGATTGAGCTTGCGAGCCTAGTCGCGCCAGTTGGTCCGAGGCTGACGTCAGATCGACATGCGCGCGATTTCCTGATAGGCGGAGACCACCTTGTCGCGGATCGACAGGCCCTCCTGCAACGTGCGCTGCGCCGCCATCACCGCCTCGACCACCTTGAACGGCGGCGCCGCCGCGCTGAGGCCCTGAATCGCCGCGGATTCACCGGCCTGGATCGTGTTGACGCCAGCCGAAATCACCTGTCCGAGCATTTCGGTGAACGAAGGGCCGGCGGCGCCCGCGCTTGGCGCGACCGGCGCGGCGCGCGCGGTCGCGCTTAGGCCCCCGACGGAAGATAAAGCGGCAACGTCCATATGCGCCTCCTGTTTGCGACGATCAGATGTCCTTCAACAAACCGACTGTCTGGCTCATCAGGTCGTTCGATTGTTTGGCGACCTGTAGATTGGCTTCGTAGCTGCGATTGGCCTCGCGCATGTCGGCCAGTTCGGTCAGCATGTCGACGTTGGGCAACTTGACGAAGCCCTTGGCGTCGGCGGCGGGATTGCCGGGGTCGAGCTCGGTGCGGAACGGCGCGGAATCGCGGCCGATCTGCTTGACCTTGACCAGATTGGCGCCGCTGGCGCGGTCGAGCGCGCTCTCGAACGAAATCGTCTGCCGCGTATAGGGGTCGCCGCCGGCGATCGTCGCCGTCGATTGGGCGTTGGCGATGTTCTCCGAGATGACGCGCAGCCGCATCGACTGCGTCGTGAGGCCGGAGCCGGCGATCTCCAGCGAAGCTCGCAGCGCGTCGAAGTTGGCCATTATTTGAGCGCCTGCATCATCATCTGATGGAAGATCTTCTTGATGTTGGTGGCCTCGGCGAAGTCGCGACTGACCTCGCCCAGATGCACCATCTCGCTCTCGACATTGACCGAATTGCCGGACACGCTCGCCGTCGCGGCGTCGCTCTCCTGCGATTTCGGCGGGTCCAGCTGCTGCGCGGTCGGCGTCAGATGCGCGGCGTCGGTGATCGACATGCTCATCTCCGTCTCGCGCAGCGTCGCGGAGAAGGGTTTCAGATCGAGCGCCTTGAAGCCGGGCGTATTGGCGTTAGCGACGTTCTGCGCGATCAGCGTCTGGCGCGCCGAGAGATAGCCGGTGCGCTGAGAAGCGAGTTGGAACAGATAGACTTCGGACAAGGTCGGGCTCCGGGGTCGCGTCGAGATAAGCGCTCACCGCCTTGCCCGGACCTGATCGCGGTGCGGCAAGGTCGGCGCAAGGCGGCTTTGCGATGCCCGGACTTTCGCCCGCGAGACCAGCCATGCTCGGCGTTGTCGATGCCCCCTCATCCGCCGCCGCGTTTTACGAGGAGGCGCGTCGTCTGGTTGATCGCGGCCATGACTCCGAGGCCTCGCAAAAGCTCGACGCGGCCCTGGCGGCGCGGCCGGATTTCGCGGAAGCCCTCAGCCTGGGCGGCTACATCCTCGAACGCGGCGGCAAACCGGACGTTGCGCTGCGCTTCTACCAGCGTGCGGTCGCGTTGAGGCGCGATCTCGCGGTCGCCTGGTTCAACATGGCCAAGCTGTTGACGCGGGAGACGCGTTTCGCCGAGGCGCTGGCCGCGCTCGAAACGGGGCTGGAAAGCGCGCCCCGCGACGCCGACGCGCTCAACACCCGCTCCGCCGTGCTGCGCGCGCTGTGGCGGCTGGAGGAATCGGCGGCTTCCGCGCGGGCGGCGCTGAAACGACGCCCGAATTTCCCCGAGGCCGCCGTCAATCTCGGCACGGCGCTGTTGAAGTCGGGCCAGCCCGGCCGGGCGCTGGAAGCCTATTCGCGCGCGCTAAAACTGCGCCGGGGTTATGCCGACGCGATCTGCGGTCAGGCGCTGGCGTTGCGCGCGCTCGACCGGCTTGACGAGGCGCGCGCCGCGTTCGATCGCGCCGCCTCGCTGGGATGCCGCGAGGCGGTCAGCGGGCGGGGTTGCCTCGACCTGATGCTGGGCGATTTCGAGCGCGGCTGGGAGGGCTACGAGGCGCGTTGGGTCGATGGCAAGTCGATCGCGCAGGGGCTCGGCGTGCGCTATCCGCTATGGGCGGGGCCGCAAGCGCCGCCGCAACGCGTGCTCGTCCTCAACGATCACGGCCTCGGCGACACGATTCAATTCGCGCGCTATCTGCCTATGATGTCCCGCGCGGGCGCCGAGCCGCATTTCCTCTGTCCGGCGAAACTGCATCGCCTGATCGGCCCTGTCGTCGAGGGCCGCATTTTCGAGCGCGAGCCGGCGGAGATCAAATTCGACGCCCAGATCGCCATTTCCAGCCTCGCCCGCGCCTTCGGCACCCGGCTCGACAGCGTGCCCCGCCAGACGCGCTATCTCCACGCCGAGCCGGATCGCGTCGCGCGCTGGGCGCAACGGATCGGCGGCGAGGGGTTCCGCATCGGCTGCGTCTGGCAGGGCAACGCCAATCCCGAGGCTGATATCGCGCGCTCGTTTGCCTTGGGAGAATTGGCGCGGCTGGCGGCGATCCCCGGCGTGCGGCTGATCTCGCTGCAAAAGGGTTTTGGCGAGGAACAGCTTTGGCGGGCGCCGCCCGAATTCCCCATCGAGCGCCTGTCCGCCGATTTCGACGCCAGCGCGCACGCCTTTCTTGACGCGGCGGCGGTGATGGCGAGCCTCGATCTCGTCGTCACCTGCGACACCTCCGTCGCCCATCTCGCCGGCGCGCTCGGCCGCCCAGTCTGGGTCGCGCTGAAACACGATTCCGAATGGCGCTGGCTGCGCGGGCGCGACGATTCGCCGTGGTATCCCTCGCTGCGGCTGTTCCGTCAGCGCGCGGCCGGCGAATGGCCCCCCGTGTTTGAAGCAATGGCGCGGGCGCTCACGGCTTCACGAATTTCAGCGTGAAGCGGTCACTCTCGCCGATCGCCTGATATTTGGCGCGATCGACCTCCTTGAGCCGATAGGTCGGCGGCAGCGCCCACACGCCGACCGAATAATCCTTGCTGTCCAGCGGATTGGCGTTGGCCTCCGACGCGCCGGCGAATTTGAAGCCCGCCGCCTCGATCAGCTGGATCGCATAATCCTGCCGCACATAGCCGGACTTGGCGAGCGGGTCTTGCGGGTTCGCGTCGAGGCCGCGATGATCCTCGACGCCGAGCACGCCGCCCGGCTTCAGGGCGGCGAAGAAGGCTTTCAGCGACGCCTCCGCCTCGCCCTTCGCCATCCAATTATGCAGGTTGCGGAAGGTCAGCACGAAATCGGCGCTGCCGGGGCTGGCGATGGCGAAGCGATCGGCGGCGAATACGCTGGTTTCGACCCTGCCATAGGCCGCGGGATTGGCGGCGACCTTGTCGGCGAAACCCTTGGCGTTGCTCCTGGCTTCGTCGGATGTCGGCTCCGGGTTGGCGGCGATGTAGCGGCCTTTCTCCTTGAGATAGGGCGCGAGGATTTCCGTCCAATAGCCGCCGGCGCCGGGGTCGATCTCCACCACCACGCTGTCGGGCTTGACGCCGAAGAAGGCGAGCATCGGGCCGGGGTGGCGGAAGACGTCGCGGGCGCGGTTCTTCTCCGCGCGCAGCGGCGCGTCGATGGCGGCGTCCAGCGCATCGGCAAGTGCGGGCAGGGGGGCGAGCAACGCGAGGGCGAGCAGAACGCGGACGAACATCGAGGCTCCGGGGTTGCGCGGGGGCGCGATTGGCGCTCAAACCCTAGCACGGAGTCCGCCATGCCGCTCGCCCGCGACATTCTCATCGACATTCTGCGCGACGAAGGCGTCACGCATATCTTCGGCAATCCCGGTTCGACCGAAATGCCGTTGATGGACGCGCTCGTCGATGCGCCCGACCTGACCTACGTGCTCGGGCTGCAGGAGGCGACGGCGGTCGGCATGGCCGACGGCTGGGCGCTGGCTTCCGGCAAGGTCGGCTTCGTCAATCTGCACGCCATGGGGGGCCTGGGCAATGCGATGGGCGTGCTGGTCGCCTCCAAGGCGAGCGAGACGCCGCTGGTCGTCACCGCGGGCCAGCAGGACACGCGTCATCTGATGACCGAGCCGTGGTTGTCGGGCGATCTGGTCGCGCTGGCGAGCCCGGTCGCGAAATGGGCGCGCGAGGTGCGGCGCGGCGAGGATGTCGGCCAGGCTTTGCGCCGCGCCTTCGCCATTGCCCGCACGCCGCCGTGCGGCCCGGTGTTCCTGTCGCTGCCGATGGACGTGCTCGACCAGGAAGTCGCCGGCCCCGTCCCGCCCGCCTCGAAGCCGCCCAAACTCGGCCCCTCGCCGGATGCGCGCAAGCTGGGCGAGCGGCTCGGCGGGCTCGATCCGGAAAAAGTGTTCGTGCTGCTGGGCGACGATCTGCCCGCCAGCGCCAGCATGGGGATCGTCGCCTTCGCCGAAAGCGCGGGCTTTCCGGTGCTGGGGACGCAACTTACCTCCCGCGCCGCCTTTCCCTCGACCCATCCCTGCTGGGCCGGCGTGATGAAGCCCGATTTCGCCTGGATGCGCGAGCGCTTCAAGCACGCTCAGGCGATCGTGCTGGTGGGCGGGCGCGCCTTCGTCGCCTATCCCTATCGCAAGGAGAAGCCGGTGCCCGACGGCGTCGCCTTCCTGCATGTCGCCGACGACGGGCAAGCCTTCGGGCGCGAGCATCCCGCCGACATGGCGCTCCTCGGCGATATCGGCGCGACGCTGGCCGAGGCCGGTTTCGTGCTGCGAACCGGGGGCGATCACGCGAACACGGCTGCGCGGCTCGCCGCGATGGCCGCCCGCCGCGCCGTCGCCGACGCGACTTTGCGCGCGAAAATTCTGGCCGAGCCGGGCGAGCCGATGAGCGCGGATGCGGCCGTGTTAGCGGCCCTCGACGCGACGCCGCCCGGCGCCTTGATCGCCAACGATTCCGCCGCCACCTTCGGCGCGGTGCAGGAATTGATGAACACGCGGCCCGGTCGCTATTTCTTCGCCCGCGGCGGCGTGCTTGGCTGCAACATGCCCGCGGCGGTGGGCGCGGCTCTGGCGATGCGCGACTGGGTGGTGTCGTTCGTCGGCGACGGCGGCGCGATGTATTCGCCGCAAGCGCTGTGGAGCGCCGCGCACTACCAGACGCGCGTGATCTTCGTGGTGTTCAACAACCGCCGCTACGGCGTGTTGCAAAATGTGGCGCGCTCGCTCGGCTACGCCAATGCGATGGCGGGCAAGTTCGTCGGCATGGAGACGGTCAATCCCGCGATCGACTTCGCCGCGCTGTCGGCCTCGATGGGCGTGCCGCACGCGAAAGCCGCGAATCGCGAGGCGGTGCTGGCGGCTTTCGCGGAAGCGGTCAAACGCAACGGGCCGAGCCTGATCGAGATTCCGATCGCTTGAGGCGCGGCCCGCTGGTCAGCTCAGCCCACGATCTCGTTGCCGGCGAACCACTGCGCGATCTCCTGTGCAGCCGTCTCCGGCGCATCGGAGCCATGGGCGGAATTCTCGCCCATCGACAGCGCGAAATCCTTGCGGATCGTGCCGGGGTCGGCTTTTGCCGGATTCGTCGCGCCCATCACCTCGCGATATTTGGCGATCGCGTTGTCGCCTTCGAGCACCTGCACCACGACCGGCGCGGCGGTCATCATCTCCACCAGTTCGCCGAAAAACGGCCGCTCGCGATGCACGCCATAGAAAGTTTCGGCCTGCGCGCGCGACATATGCACCCGCTTCTGCGCGACGATGCGGAGGCCCGCCGCCTCGATCCGCGCATTGACCGCGCCAGTGAGGTTGCGACGCGTGACATCGGGCTTCAGAATGGAAAAAGTGCGTTCGAGGGCCATTGGGTTCTCTAGTCCGGGGTTTATCTGGAAAGCGGCGCGCTTATAGCCGCGAGGTTCGGAGGCGACAAGGCGATCCTGCGCGAAGGGCCGGGCGATACACGGCGTATGTGCCGTGGGCGCAAAGGCGTCACCAGAGGCGGGGCGCCGCGAACGCGTCGAACCGGCGATCGTTGGAAACCAGCGTGAGATCTTCGCATATCGCCTGAGCGATGAGCATCCGGTCGAACGGATCGCGATGCTCGCCCGCGAGCGAGCCCGCAAGTTCCGCGTGCGCGAGAGCGATCGGCAATTCGAGAAACCGCTCATGCGCCAGGACGCCGCCAAGCTTGCCGACCAGCTTGGCGGCGATAGGCAGCTTTCCGATCCGGTGCTTGATTGCGATTTCCCAAGCGCTTGCGGCGCTTACGAAGACGACGTTCGCGGGCTCGGCCACGGCGCCGTGCGCCAGATCTGACAGCAATTTATTGTCGGAAAGCCACCAGATGAAAGCGTGGGTGTCGAGCAACAGCCGCACGCTTTATTCCCACACCTTCAACTCGTCTTCAGGCAAGGGCTCGAAAAATTCGGGTCCAATGTCAATTTGGCCTTTCATGGACCCGGATTTGCGTTTGGCGTCCGGGGCCGTGTAGCGCGACAACTTCGCGATCGGCGTTTTGCCGCGCGCCAGGACAATCTCCTCGCCGGCTTCCACCCGGGCCAGCAATTGCGAGAGCTGGGTCTTCGCTGCGTGAATGGTGACAATTTTCATTCCAACATCCTAGCTAATCTGAGTTAGCTAGTCTAGGATTTTCCACAAGCCGCTCTGCTCACTCCCGCCTTGCAAGGCTGCGGGGCGGGAAGTTCGCGCCGGTATCGCCGCGGTCGGCGCCAAAAGTTCGCCTCGAAGACTTCTTGCAAGCAATGACAGGGAAGACCGGGCGACATGCACATCATCACCCACTCCTTCGACCACAACGAGATGTTGGTTGAACAGTTGCTGGCGCAATTTCCGCTCGATGTGGCTATGTATAAAGCCATAGGCTGCAATAATATTGAGGAATATAAAAATAGCGGCGACGCGCATGTCGCCGTGTTGAAACACGAAGGTCTAGAGTATCCGTGTTGGTCAAGGGTCAGAAAGTCGGTGT
>JANLPL010000212.1:0-4288 GCA_031367195.1 Bradyrhizobium sp. | reverse complement strand
GCGAGCACGACGACCACCAGCGCGATGGCGACGCCCACGAGCGAATTGGAGAGCATATGCATCGCGCGATCCTATCCGCCCGCGCGCCCGCGCGAAAGCCGTGATTTCATGGCCTGCCGACCAGCCCGCCCGCCAACGCCTTGGCGATCAACGCCCGCGTGTCCTCGATCCCGTAAAGCTGGATGAACGCGCCGAGCCGGGGGCCGCGCTCCTCGCCGAGCAGCACGGCGTAGATCATGTTGAAGAACTCGTTCGAAACGCCCGGCCGCTCCGGCGTCGCGCCCTTCGCCTTCAAATCCTGATAGCGCGGGATCGGCCGCGCCACGTCGTAGAGCGCGGTCTGGATCGCCTCCGCGCTGGCGTCCGCCGGTAACCGTCCGAGCATGTCGGAAACCTGGGCGAGCGCGGCCGCCTCCACCTCGTCGGCTGCGCGATAAACTTTCTTCGGCGCGACGAAATCGCGGAAATAGGCGCAGGCGTAGCCGACCAGCCTGTCGAGCCGGGGATGGGTTTCCGGCGAGGCGGTCGGGGCGTAACGCTTGAGGAAACCCCATAGAACCGCGGGACTGTCGGAATTGGCGACCGCGGCCAGATTGAGCAGCATCGCGAAGGAGACGCTGGTCGCCGCGTCGCCGCCATGCGCCAGCGTTTCCGGCGCGGGCGGCGCGCCGGAATGGATGTGCCAGACGGGATTGCCGAGCCGCTCTTTCCATTCCTGGCGCGGATAGGCGTCGAGAAAGCTTAAGTATTCGTCGACCGTGCGCGGGATCACGTCAAAGTGCAGCCGCTTGGCCGCGCTCGGCTTCTGGAACATGAACTGCGCGAGGCTCTCAGGCGCGGCGTAGGTCAGCCACTCGTCGATGGTGAGGCCGTTGCCCCTAGACTTGGAGATCTTCTGGCCCTTCTCGTCGAGGAACAATTCGTAGTTGAACCCCTCCGGCGGCTCGGCGCCGAGCGCACGCAGGATGCGCGACGACAGCTTGACCGAATCGATCAGATCCTTGCCCGCCATCTCGTAATCGACCTTGAGCGCATACCAGCGCATCGCCCAGTCCGGCTTCCATTGCAGCTTGCAATGGCCGCCGGTGACGGGCGTTTCGAAGTTTTCGCCGGTCGCCGGGTCTTGCCAACGGATCACGCCTCTCTCGGCGTCCATGCCGGTCAAGGGAACCTGCATCACGACGCGGGTGACGGGGTGGATCGGCAGAAACGGCGAATAGGTGGCGGCGCGCTCCTCGCGCAGAGACGGCAGCATGATCTGCTGGATCGCCTCGAAGCGCCGCAGCATGTGCAGCAGCGCCGCGTCGAAGCGGCCGGATTTGTAATATTCGGTCGAGGACGCGAATTCGTAATCGAAGCCGAAGCGATCGAGAAAGCGCCTCAGCATCGCGTTGTTATGCGCGGCGAAGCTGTCGTATTGGCCGAACGGGTCGGGCGTCTCGGTCAGCGCCTTGCCGAGATGGGGCCGCAGCATTTCGGGGTTGGGCACGTTGTCGGGAACCTTCCTCAACCCGTCCATGTCGTCGGAGAAGGCAATAAGCCGTGTCTTGATCTGGTCGTGCGTCAGCACGCGGAAGGCGTGGCGCACCATTGAAGTGCGCGCGACTTCGCCGAACGTGCCGATATGCGGCAGCCCCGAGGGACCGTAGCCGGTCTCGAACAGCACTTCCGTCTGGCCGGTGCGCTCGACGCGCGCGACCAGCTTGCGCGCCTCCTCGAACGGCCATGCCTTTGACGCTTGCGCCGCTTCGCGGAGCGCGGGGTTGGACATTTGGGTTCCCTGTTGTCCGCTCCGTCATCGCGAGCGAATCGAAGCGATCCAGCCGGTCTCGCGCACCGGACGTTGGATGGCTTCACTTCGCTCGCCATGACGGGGCGGGCGCGTTAGGCGTCCTGAATAGAAATCATGGCCCCCAAGTCAACCCCGCTCGGCGCGCCGTTTCAGATCGGCGGCGAAGGTGTCGAACGAAGGCTGCTGATCGGGGATCACGCGGGCCATCAGCGGCGCGAGCAGGCCGCGCGAAACCTCCTCCATCTCGAAGCGGCAACTCCTGGCAGTCTCGGGGATGACTTCAAGCCGCCGCGTGCCGACGAAGAGACCCAACGGCATTCCCCCCTCCAGGACCATCGAGCGGGGCGGCGTCAAAGTCTTCACGGCCAGCTTGAACGGCCGGTTCGGCATGTTCTTGGCGTAGAGCGAAACGATCGCGCCCGGCGTGAAAACGCCCTCGACGCGATCGACGGTTGAATTCCATTGGGAATAGCTTGCGGCGTCGGAGACCAGCGCCCAGACAGTCTGCGCGGGCGCCTCGATGGAAATAGCGACGAAATAGCGCTTCACGATCCGTCCCCTCTACAAAACGCCAACGGCGGGGAGGCGACAACCGCCCCATCGCATCGTAAACGGTTCGCTTGCCCGATGCGACGGAAAATCTGAGATGCTCGAAGGCCTGCCGCCCAACAACGCCGCGCATGTGATGCGGGTTACGCTCGATGAAGCCCGCGCGCGCGCAGTTGCCGATCTCCTGGTCGAGAGCTTTGAGCCGGCGGAAGCCGCCTCGACCGCGTTCGAGACCGAGACCCCCTGGCCGGGCGGGGGAAAAGCCTGGGCGGTGGAGGTCTATTTCGGCTTCGAACCGGACCAGGAGTCCTTGCGCGAACTGGTCGCCGCCGCGGCCGGCGACGATGCCGCGGCGCTGGTGGAATTCGGCCTGACCGAGAAGCAGGATTGGGTCGCCAATTCGCTGGCCGGTTTGAAGCCCGTGCGGGCGGGCCGGTTCCTCATCCACGGCGCGCATGATCGCGACCGGGTCGGCGCCAGCGACATCGGAGTCGAGATCGAGGCGGGGCTCGCTTTTGGCACTGGCCATCACGGCACCACGCGCGGCTGCCTGATGCATTTCGACCGGCTGTTGAAGCGTCGACGCCCGCACGCCGTGCTCGATGTCGGCTGCGGCGCCGGCGTGCTCGCCATCGCGGCGGCTCGCGTGTTGCGGCGAAAGGTCTGGCTCGGCGACATCGACTCCGTGGCGGTGGAGGTCGCCAACGAAAACGCTGCGCTCAACGGCGTCGGAGCTCACGCCAAGGCGCTCGTCTCACGCGGCGTCGAGCACCTGGCGTTGCGCGAGGGCGGACCTTACGATCTCGTATTCGCCAATATTCTCGCTAAGCCGCTGCGGCTGCTCGCCCCGTCGCTGACGCGCGTGATGACGCGTGACGGCGAGGCGATCGTCTCCGGCCTGCTGCTGGCCGATGTTGCGGGCGTGCTGTCGGCCTGGGGCGCGCAGGGGTTTTACCTGAAAGAACGAATCGAGCTGGAGGGCTGGGCGAGCCTGCGGCTCGGGCGCTAGGGGTTCAAATCCGACGCTCGATACCCGTCAGCGAAGGTCGTCAACGGGCGGGAAGGGCGCCCACCGCCCTCGTCCTGAGGCGCCCCGTAGGGGCCTCGAAGGACGCTCCCGCGCGCGCCGCCGTTCGTGCAATACGCCGCCGCTGGAGACTACACTTGGTTTGGAGGGCTTGCGATGAGCGGCGGCGCTTCCATTTACATCATGCTTTGCGCGGATGGCGGCTATTACACAGGCATTACGCGGCGCTCATTGAAGGAACGCCTCAGCGAACATGTGAACGGCGCGTTTCCCGACTGCTACACTTTTCACCGCCGTCCCGTCGTGCTCGCCTATTCCGAATTTCATGAGCGGATCGCCGAGGCCGTGGCGACGGAGCGCCGGATCAAAGCTCGGTCGCGGGCCAAGAAGGCGGCCTATGTCAAAGGCGAATTCGACCGGCTGTCCTAGCTCGCCAAGCGGCGCGGCGGATCGGGTTGATGGCGGGAAGCGTCGGGCCAACCGGCGTCCTTCGAGGCCCCTTCGGGGCGTCTCAGGACGAGGGCGGTGGATGGCGTAACATCCGCTTTGGGTCGAAAACGGCCATTTGTTGTCGGAACCAAGCCTCAGATTTCGACCGCTAGTTGCGCGCCGGCGCCGCGCCAAACACGCCGACGAAATCGTAGCCGCGCGCGTTGCTGACCGCGTGATGGCAGGCCATGCAGCTTGCGGGCGGATCCTGGCCGTAGGTCTCCATCACGCTATTGACGAGATTGCGGAGTTCGTTGGCTTCATCGACCTTGTATTTCGCGGCTTTCGAATTGGGCTCGGTCTTCAGGCCGGGGAAATAGCGGCCGTCATTGTCCGGCCCGCGCGGCGCGATCACCGTCGGCCATTGCACTGACGCCAGCATGTAGCGCCGCCAGACCGAACCGGCGATGTCGGGCAACGCCCAATAAGCC
>JANLPL010000347.1:0-8439 GCA_031367195.1 Bradyrhizobium sp. | reverse complement strand
TCGTAATAGGTGGTCTCGACGCCGAGCGGGCGCAACACCTTTTCGGCGAAGCGCCGCGCAGGTCCGTAGGCGGAATCGGTCATCAAGAGATGGTCGCCCGCCTTCACCACCGTTTGCAGCGCCATCGCAATCGCCGCCAGTCCCGAGGGCACGAGCGCCGTGCCGGCGGCGCCGGCGAGTTCGCTCCAGGCGCCCGCCAGCGCGTCGGTGGTCGGCGTGCCATGCGTGCCATAGGTGTAGCGCTGCGCGGCGCCCTTCATCGTCGCCGTGTCGGGATAGAGCACGGTCGATCCGCGCACCGCCGGCACGTTGACGAAGCCTTGGCTGGTTTCGAGATCGTGGCCGGCGTGGACGAGACGGGTGCGGCGGCGGTGTTTGCGATTCGATCCGTCCATGGGGTCTCGCGGTGTTTCAGGCATGGGCGTAGTTCCGGGATGCGCGCGGCCCTGTCAACCCGCGGGGCCCGCCCCGCCTTCAGCCCGCCTCCAGAAAAGTCTCCGCCGTCGCGAGATCGACCGAGACGATCTGGCTGACGCCGCGCTCGGGCATGGTGACGCCGAACAACCGGTCCATCCGCGCCATCGTCAAAGGATTATGGGTGATGGTGACGAAGCGCGTGTCGGAGCGTTTGCGCATCTCCTCCAGCAGATCGCAGAAGCGCTCGACGTTGTAATCGTCGAGCGGCGCGTCGATCTCGTCGAGCACGCAGATCGGCGACGGGTTGGTGAGGAACACCGCGAAAATCAGCGCCATGGCGGTCAGCGCCTGTTCGCCGCCCGAAAGCAGCGTCAGCGTCTGCGGCTTCTTGCCGGGCGGCTGGGCGACGAGTTCGAGGCCTGCCTCCAGCGGGTCGTCGGATTCGACGAGTTGCAGTTCCGCCTTGCCGCCCTCGAACAGCGTCGTGAACAATTCGCCAAAGTGCTTGTTGACGATTGTGAAGGCGGCGAGCAGCCGCTCGCGTCCCTCCGCGTTGAGGCTGTTGATCGCCGTGCGCAGCCGCTTGATCGCTTCCGATAGATCCGCCTGCTCGGCCGCCATTTTGTCGCGGGCTCGCTCGATCTCGCTGAGTTCCTCGTCGGCGCGCAGGTTGACCGCGCCGAGCCGCTCGCGTTCGAGTTTTAGCGTCTCCAGCCGTTTATCGACCACGGCGGCGTCGGGCGTCGGCTCGTCGCGCTTGATCCCGGCGAGTTCGAGCAGGCCGTGCGGATCGGTCTCCAATTCCGCCGTGATCGCCGCCAACAGATCCTCGCGCCGGCGCCTGGCCGCTTCCACGCGCTGCTCGGCGCCGGCGCGCTGCTCGCGCGACGACGACATCGCCTCCAGCGCCGCACGGGCGGCGCGGTCGGCCTCGTTGAGCCGGGTTTCCGCGCTGGCGCGCTCATCCGCGGCGGCCGCGCGCGCCGCATCCGCCGCGCTCAATTCGGACAGCAACGCGCGCCGTTGCAACGCGAATTGCGTCGGCGCGTCGTCGAGCGTTTCCAGTTCCTCTTCAGCGCCGCCGCGCCGCTCGGAGATTTCGCCGATATGCGCTTCCGCCTTGGTTCGCCGCTCGGCCCAGGAGCGGCGCTCTTCCGCCACCGCCCGCCGTCGCGCCGCGCGCGATTCCAGTTCGCGCGCGAGATTGCGGGCGAACGCCCTGGCCTCCGCATGGCGCGAGCGCCCCTCGGCGGCCGCCGATCGCGCCCGCTCCAGATCGGCGGCGAGTTGATCGCCCGCAGGCAACGCCTGCATCGCCGCCCCGGCGGCGTTGCGGCGCTCGACCGCCTCATCCCGCGCCGCGGTCGCGCGCGCGACCGCCTCGTCGAGCGCGGCCAGTTTGGTGCGCGTGGTGGCGCGGCGGCGCTCGGCCGCCGACAGCTTTTCGCGCGCAGCGTCCGCCGCCGAGCGCGCTTCGCGCAGTCGGCTCCGCGCAGCGGTTTCGGCGTTGCTGGCCTCGCGTAGCGAGGCGGCGAGCCGCCCCGCCTCTTGGCTGAGCGCTTCAGCCCGCTCCCGCGCGGCCTCGCCGCGCTCGATCAACTCGCCAAGCCGGTTCTTCTCGACCAGGCGCCGCGCCGCAGGCGTCGGCGCCTCCGCCGCGGCGGTGAAACCGTCCCAGCGCCATAAATCGCCCTCTTGGCTGACAAGCCGCTGGCCCGGTTTCATCTGCGCCGCCAGCGCCGGCCCGTGCGCCCGCGCCACGACGCCGATCTGCGCCAGCCGGCGCGCCAGTTCGCGCGGCGCCTCGATGTGAGCGGCGAGCGACTCCACCCCGTCCGGCAGCTTGGGGTCGCCCTCGGCGCCCGCGCCCGCCCAACGGGCGGGCGCCCCCTCGACCGTCGAGGCGTCTAGATCGTCGCCAAGCGCGGCCCCGAGCGCCGTCTCGTAACCGCGCGCGGCGACGATCGCGTCGAGCACCGGGGGATAGGCGCCGCCCGCGCCGGAGCCGAGCAGTTTCTCCAGCGTGCGCGCTTCCGTCTCCAGCTTTTGCGCGATCCTCTCCGCATCGGCGAGGGGGCCACGCGCGCGGCCTTCGGCCTCGCGCGCGGCGGCGTGCGCTTCTTCGGTCTCCAACGCCGCGGCTTCAGCTTCCGCCAGCGTCTCCATCAACTCTTCGAGCACGCTCACGGCGTCGTCGAACGCAGCCTCGTCGGCCTCCGCGCCCGGCAGCGCCGCGCGGTCGCGCGCGAGTGTGGCGAGTTCCTCCTCGAACCGGCGCCAGCGCTTGATCTCCTCGTCGAGCGCGGTCCCCAGCGCATTGCGCTGGGCGGTGAAATCGGCCGCCGCGCCTTGCGCTGCCGCCAGCGCCGCTTCAGCCTCGGTCAACGCCTCGGCCGCTTCCGCTTCGCGCTCGTCGGCTTCCGCCCGCGCCTCGTCGGCGTCTTCCTGCGCGGCCAACGTCGCGGCTTCCGCGTCGAGCCGTTCGATCTGCTGGCCCGCGTCGCCAACCAGCGCCTGCTCGTGCTCGATGTCGCGCTTCATCTGCTCGACGCGGCGGCGCAGTTCGACCGCGCGCGCTTCCGCCCGCTTCTCCTCGCCCGCCAGCACGTCGCGCGCGGCGGTCAGCCGATGCAGCGCCGCGCCGGCGCGCGCCTCCGCGTCGCGCAAAGCCGGCAGATCGGCCGCCGCCATCGCCTGCTCGCGCGCGCTTTCGGCCTGTTGGCGGGTGCGCTCCGCGACATCGCCGGTCAGGCCGGCGAAGGCGCGCTCGGCCTCGGTGAATCCCGCCTCGACGCTACGCCAGGCGGTCAGCTTGGCGAGCGCCTCGTAGCGACGGATTTCCGCGCCGAGCCCTTTGTAGCGCTGGCTCTGCCGCGCCTGCCGCCGCAGGCTCTCGACCTGCGAATCGACGTTCTTGAGCACGTCCTCGACGCGGACGAGATTGTCCTCCGCCCCTTTGAGCCGCAGTTCCGCTTCGTGTCGGCGCGAATGCAGTCCGGAGACGCCCGCCGCCTCCTCCAGCACCAGCCGCCGCGCGGCGGGCTTGGCCGAGATGATCTCGCCAATCTGGCCCTGCCGCACCATCGCGGGCGAGCGGGCGCCGGTGGAGGCGTCGGCGAACAGCAGTTGCACGTCGCGCGCGCGCGCTTCCCGCCCGTTGATGCGATAGGTGGATCCCTTGTCGCGCTCGATCCGGCGTATGACCTCGATCGTCTCGGAATCGTTGAAGGCGGCGGGCGCGCGGCGGTCGGAATTGTCGAGCGTCAACCCGACTTCGGCGATGTTTCGCGATGGGCGGCGCCCGGAGCCCGCGAAGATCACGTCCTCCATGCCGGAGGCGCGCATGTTCTTGTACGAATTCTCGCCCATGACCCAGCGCATGGCCTCGACGAGATTGGATTTGCCGCAGCCGTTCGGACCGACGACCCCGGTCAGGCCCGGCTCGATCTTGAATTCGGTCGGATCGCAAAAACTCTTGAATCCGGCCACGCGCAGCCGCTCGAACTTCATACGCTGCTTTTCGTCTCCGTCCCGCTCGCCCAACGCGAGAGAATCACAGGAGTCCACGGTTCACAAGAGCGGGGCGGCTACAAGGGGCTAAGCAGCTTTTCCCCGGGGAAACAGGCTTAGCGCGCGGCGCCGACTCAATGCGCCTCCATCGCGTGATCAAAATCGACGATCGACAATTCGCCCGTCATCTTGCGGCCGTTGACGAAGAAGGTCGGCGTCGAATCGATGTTGAACGCCTCCGCCGCGCGCTCGCGGCTCTGGCTCACCTGCTCGTAGAGGTCTTGATTACGCAGGCAGGTCTCGAAATCAGTCTGGCTGAAGCCGACGGTCTTGACCATCGCCAGCAGCGGCTCGATCGGCTTATCGACGAAGGCCCAGGTCTTCTGCTGCGTGAACAATTGGTCGAGCAGCAGGTTGCGTTTGTCGGCGCCGGCGCAGCGGCCGAGCATGAAGGCGGCGGTGGCGAGCGGATCGAGCGGGAACTCGCGCAGGATGAATTTCGCGCGCCCCGAGTCTATATATTTGCTCTTAAGCTCCGCCCAGGTCGTGTCGTGGAATGCGGCGCAATGGGTGCAGGTCATCGAGGCGTATTCGATGATCGTGTTGGGCGCCGAGGGCGAGCCCTGCACCAGATCGGGCAGCGGGCCGATGTTCATCAACTGATCGATCGGCGCCGTCACGGTCGGGGCGATCACCGCGAGGGTCGGGGGCGTGAAGGTCGGCGTCGGCGCCTTCGTATCCTCGGCGAAGACGGCGCCCGTCAGGCCCAGCGAGAGGGCCGCCGCCCCGAACGAGCGACGCAGGAAGCGGAGGGAAAAGCGCGTGGCCAAGTTCGTTCCTCGCGGATAGGGGCGGATAGGCTCTGTTTCGCAGCCAATCGTTAACGTTACGGAAACTTTGAGCTCAGCCGCGACGGCGCGCGACCAGGAACCATAGGCTCGGCGAGATCGCCGGCCATAGCGCGCGCGGCGCGACGGGATCGAACCCCAGCACCGCCTCACCTTCGAGCCCCGCCCCGCGCGCCAGTTCGATCGCTTCGGCCCTCGTCCACAGATGGCGGGAACTGTCGAGATAGGCGAACGCTCCTGAGCCGGCGAGCCCGCGCGCGAGACGCTGCGCCCAGCGCAGCGTCGAACCGCGATTGGGCAGCGAGACGGCGACCCGCCCGCCTGGCTTCACTCGGCCGGCGATGGCCGCCAAGGCCCGATCCGGCGCCTCCAGATATTCGAGCACGCTGAGGCAGATCGCGCCGTCGAAAGTCGCCGTCAGCGCCCCCACGTCCTCGACCCGGCCGACGTCGAACCGAACACCCGCGCCGCTGGCGCCGCGGGCGGCCTCGACCATCGCCGGCGATCCGTCGAGCCCGAGCACTTGCGCCCCCGCGCCGGCCAGCATTCGGCTGAACACGCCGCTGCCGCAACCGACGTCGAGCCAATCGCCCTGGGGCGAAAGGCGCGGCAGCACCTCTTGCGCGAAGAACTCGGCGCGGCGCTTGAAGCCGCCCGCGGCATAACGACCCGACCAGCCGGCCGCGAGCGTCTCGTGATAGGCGATCGCGTCGCCCGCGCGTGGCGCGGCGCTCACCTCAGCGCGCGCCAAAGCCGGTCAGCATCGTCCGCAACGTTTTGAGCACGATCAGCATGTCGAGCCAGATCGAGAAATTCTTGATGTAGAAAAAATCGTAATGCAGCTTGTCGAGCACGTCGCTGGGGTCGGTCACATGGCCCTGATTGACCTGCGCCCAGCCGGTGATGCCCGGCGGGACAATGTGGCGATATTGGTAGAACGGCAACTGGCTCTCGTACCATTCCGCCAGAGGCGCCGCCTCCGGGCGCGGCCCGATCCAGCTCATCTCGCCCTTGAGGATATTGAGGATCTGCGGCAATTCGTCGATCCGGGATTTGCGCAGGAAAGCGCCGAGCCGGGTAATGCGGGGATCGTCGTCGCGCGTCATGGCGTCGTTGCGCGACTGCGGCCGGGCCGCGCCCGCCGTCATGGTGCGGAATTTGTAGATCGTGAATTTCGACCCGCCCTTGCGGATGCGTTGCTGCGTGAAGAGCGCCGAACCCGGCGAATCCAGCTTCACCAGCAGCGCCACCGCGATCAGCAAAGGCCCCAGCACGACCAGCGCCGCCAGCGCGGCAAACGTGTCGAACACCCGCTTCAAGGCGAGATAGGCGTGATGGGGATCGTGCGAGGTGAGCATGTTCTCCGACAGGTGTCGGATGTCGAGCCGGCCCGTCAGCCTTTCGCGGGCGTGATTGACGTGGAATACCGGCACGCCCGCCAGCACGCAGGTCGTCAGGAATTGCTCCCAATGGGCGGGAATGTCGGCGCGCAGGTCCACCACCACGCCGTCGCATGGGCTCGGCAGCGCCGGCGTCGCCGTCAACACTTTCCATTGCGGTCCGGGCTGCGACATCAGCGACAGCGTGTCGCCGATCGGCAGCAGCGCGAACTGCCGCTTGCGCACCCGCCGCGCCACAAAAAGCACCGCCGTCAGCCAGCTCACCGACAGGACATAGCCCACCAGCATCGGCCAATAGTCGAACCGCCAGCCCAGAAAAGCCAGCAGACCCAGAACAGCCACGAAACTGCCGGTGAAGATCGGCAGCACCGCCGCCGCTTCATGCGTGGTGGGGAAATTGGTGACGCGCTTCAGCACGTAATAGCCGAGCAACACCGAGGCGACGCTGCCGGCATAGGCGTCGAGCATCCCGAGCAGCGAAGTCGAGGTGTAGGGATCCCAGCTATAGTAGAACTGCGGCGCCACCGCCGCAAAGATCGCGCCGGGAAGCTGAACGCCCGCGCTGGCCAGCCACGACGGCCGCGAACCAACGCCCGCGCGCCCGCCCTCAAAGCGGGAGGGCGCGACCGATCCGCCCGCGCTCGCAACTGCGTTCGATTCCAGCACGTAACTCACGACCCGCCTCCCCGGACTGCGCGCTATAAGCGCGTCAGAGCCTCAAATCGGAATCCCCGTAAGGCAGCACGTATTTCAGATCATAGAGAACGTGCGGATCGCGCCCGAAGGCATGAATGCCCGATGAGCCTAACTTGCGATATTCGTCGTGCGCGACCGCCACGATAATCGCGTCATAGGCGTTTTGTTCCGGCCTGGGCACGAGATCGATGTCGTATTCGCGCCTAGCGTCGTCGGGCTCGACCCAGGGATCGGCGACATCGACATTGACGCCGAAATCCTTCAATTCGTGCACGAAATCGACAATGCGGGTGTTGCGCAGGTCCGGGCAGTTCTCCTTGAACGCCAACCCCAGCACCAGCACGCGCGCGCCCACGACATGGATGCGTTTCTTCACCATCGCCTTGATGAGCTGGCTGGCGACGTAAGGCCCCATCGAATCGTTGAGCCGCCGCCCCGCCAGAATGATCTCGGGATAATAGCCCGCCGCCTGCGCCTTGTGCGCGAGATACCAGGGATCGACGCCGGTGCAGTGACCGCCGACGAGGCCCGGACGGAAGGGGAGGAAGTTCCACTTCGTTCCCGCCGCCTTCAGCACCGCTTCGGTGTCGATGCCGAGCTTGGAGAAGATCATCGCGAATTCGTTGACGATGGCGATGTTGAGATCGCGCTGCGTGTTTTCGATCACCTTGGCCGCCTCGGCCACCTTGATGCTGGGCGCCTTGTGCGTGCCCGCCACGACGATCTCGTTGTAAAGATCATCGATGAGATCGGCGATTTCCGGCGTCGAGCCGGAGGTGATCTTCTTGATCGTGGCGACGCGGCGGTCCTTGTCGCCGGGATTGATGCGCTCCGGGCTGTAGCCGACGAAGAAGTCCCGATTGAACTTCAGGCCCGACACTTTCTCCAGCACCGGCACGCAATCTTCTTCCGTGGCGCCGGGATAGACGGTGCTTTCATAGACGACAATGTCGCCTTTCTTCAGCACCTTGCCGATAGTGGTCGAGGCCGAAAGGACGGGGCCGAGATCGGGCTGCTTGTCGTCATCAACCGGCGTCGGTACGGTGACAATGAAGAAGTTGCACTCGGCGATGTCGGCCGGATTGGTCGAGACCCGCAGCAGCTTGCCCTCGGCGAGCTCCTGCGCCGACAATTCGCGCGTGATGTCGCGGCCCAGACGCAAGGCGGCGATGCGGTGTTCGCTGATGTCGAAGCCGATCACCGGCCGCGTCTTGGCGAATTCGACCGCGAGCGGCAGCCCGACATAGCCCAGGCCGATGACGGCCAGGCGAAGTTCAGAAGTCGAACGCATCACGTCTCACGCTCAAAGCCGCACACAATCGCACCGTTCGAGCGAGACTCGAGACGAGGCGAAGGGCGTTGTTCAGGAAAAAGCCGTCGCAAATTAAGACCTCACCGTGTTATTTGCAAGTGCGAGAAGGAGTGCGAGCCATTCTAAAAGTAGGAAATTTTCGGGATTCGCGAATCAGCAAAAGTCTGATTCAGGGTTGGGATGCAGCTCCTGACCTCACTATTGTCTGGCCTGAAGGCCGTAAGCTCGACTTTTCCTGACGCGCGAAAAGGGCGTG
>JANLPL010000336.1:0-21246 GCA_031367195.1 Bradyrhizobium sp. | reverse complement strand
CAGATTCCGCTTTGGACCTATTTCCGGAAAATCAAGGCGCCGGTGCTGAGCATTCGCGGCGAACTGTCAGATTTCTTGCCGCGCGACCTGGTTCGGGACATGCGCCGCAGCTTGCCAGCGCTGGCGACGCATGAAGTCCCTGGCGCCGGGCATATGCCGATGCTGATGAGTCCCGGGGAAATCGAGGCGATTTCTTCCTTTCTGACGATCTGACCCGCCACGCGGGCAAACAAACAAAGTTTCAGCGATCGAGGGAGCAACGACGTGAGCGACAAGCAGGATAAAACTGGCGAAGCGGGTTGGCCCGGTTCGTTCGTCGCCGGCCGTCACTGGCTCGATTTCGCCAGCAAGTCGAATGAGATTATGGCGCAATTGCTGGGGCAAGCCGCCGCCGCGCCGGCTCCCGACCCCCTGGCGCCGCCCGCCAGTGCGGCGGCCTTCGCCAAACTGTACGACGCTATGTTGCGCGACCCGTCGCGGCTGGCTGCGGCGCAAGCGGATCTGTGGAGCAAACAATCCGATCTGTTCCAGCATCTGCTGGTCAAGGCCGGTTGGGTCAAGGACGGCGAAGCCTTGCCGCCGATCAAGGATCGTCGTTTCCGGAGCGAGGATTGGGACAAGAACCTCGCCTTCAACGCGCTGATGCATTCCTATCTGATGGGCTCGGAATGGCTGCGGACTCTGGTCGCGAGCCAGCCCGATCTGTCGCCGCGCGACCAGAAGAACGTCGATTTTTTCACTGGCCAACTTATCGACGCTGTCGCCCCGAGCAACTCACCGCTGACCAACCCCGACGTCCTCAGAAAGTCGATGGAGACTGGCGGCGCCAATCTGGCGAAGGGTTTCGCCAATATGCTGGCGGATCTGGCGTCGGGCGCTGGCCATGTGCGCCGCGCCGACCCGAACGCCTTCGAACTCGGCCGGAATATCGCCTCCACCGCGGGCTCCGTCATCCTGCGCACCGACTTGATGGAGTTGATCCAGTTCGAGCCCAGTACGCCTAGGGTTGGCGCGGTTCCGTTGCTGCTGGTTCCGCCGTGGGTCAATAAATACTATCTGTTCGACCTGCAAAAGAAGTCGAGCTTTATCAAATGGGCGGTGGACGAAGGCTATTCTGTCTTTGCGATTTCGTGGGTCAATCCGGATGAATCGCACGCCGCAAAGGACTATCAGGACTATTGGCTGGAAGGGCCGATGGCGGCCTTCGAGGCGATCGAAAAGGCCACCGGCCAGAGGCACGTCAATCTGTTCGGCTATTGCCTGGGCGGAACGCTGGTGGCCAGCGGCCTGGCCTATCTCGCGGCGCTCGGCGACGATCGGGTCAAATCCGGGACGATGGTCGCGACAATGACGGACTTTACTGATTTTGGCGATTTCGAGGTGTTCGTCACCGAGGATCAGCTCGAAACCGTCGGGCAATATATCAAGAATAAGAAATATCTCGACGCCGGCGATTTGAGCCGCCTGTTCAGCTTGCTGCGCGCCAACGACCTGATCTGGTCCTCGGCGGTCAGCAGTTATCTGCTGGCTGAAGACGCCGTTGCGTCCGACCTGTTGTTCTGGTTTTCGGACGGCATCGGCATGCCGGCCAAAATGCTCGACACGTTCATGCGCAAGGTGATCCTCGACAATGCTTTGACCAAGCGCGGCGGGCTGACCTTCGGATCGACGCCGCTCGACCTGCAAACCATCAAGACTCCGCTGTATTTTGTGTCGTTGAAAGACGATCACGTCGCGCACTGGGAATCGACCTATCGCGGCGCGGGCCGGTTCAAAGCTCCTAAAACCTTCGTGCTCGGCGGCTCCGGGCACAATGCCGGAACCATCAATCCGCCCGCCGCGCGCAAGCACGGCTACTGGACCAACCCGAACTGGGCCGCAACGCCCGAGGAATGGTTGGCCGGCGCCGAACGTCACGAGGGTTCGTGGTGGACCCTATGGTCGTCATGGCTGCGCGAAAACTCAGGCGCCGAGGTGGACGCGCGGCCGGTCACGTCAGGGCCGCTTCAGGTTCTGGAAGCGGCGCCCGGCTCCTATGCGCGCACGCGCCGTTAGCCGCATCTTCTCGATCGACGGAGTGACATCGGAGCGAATGCGGGCGCTATCCTCGACTGCGCAATCCAAGGGGTCGCTTGAATTTTCCAAGGCGTCGTCGAAACACAGGCACGCCTTCCGTTCGAGCCGATCGCTCAGGCCAAGTCGCCCCGCCGCTGTAAGCGTCGAGGCTGTTCAAGCGGGGACTGCAATTCTCCTTAATCGGCGTCCTCATATTTGAACGAAACCTTCAATTTGACCCGATAGAGTTCAACCTTGCCGTCCTTCAGTTGGATATCTTGTTCCGTCACCTCGGCGACCCGAAGATCTCGCAATGATCCCGAGGCTCTCTCAACCGCAGCCTTGGCGGCTTTTTCCCATGAATCGGTGCTGGTGCCGATCAACTCGATGACTTTATAGACGCTCTCGGCCATTTGGGTTCTCCCTTGCAGGGCGCGGTTAAAGTGCGCCTCGGTGTGCGACTCCTAGATGCGGCCTCTCGAATGACTTATCAAAGATATTCGCGAATATCTTTCTTGTATCACGCCAACGTGTGCGCAATCATGGGCGCAGCCGCGCTCGGAGCGAGTTGAATCTTTCAGATTGACGCCATCAGATCAATGCGATACCGATGAGTACGTTACGCTTCCAATGAATGGGAAGGGTGCGGACCCGCGCAGAGTTCTCGATTGTCTTGGGAGGGAGGCGTCCGTGCAGCAAGCGCAGTCCGCCGTGCTCGACGCCGTCATCGTCGGCGCCGGATTTGCTGGTCTCTACGCCATTCACCGGTTGCGTGGGCTCGGCCTTTCGTTGCGCTGCATCGAGGCGGCCCCCGAGGTCGGCGGCGTCTGGTTCTGGAACCGCTATCCCGGCGCTCGCTGCGACGTGGAAAGTCAGCAGTATTCCTATTCCTTTTCCGAGGAGATTGAACGCAGCTGGAAATGGAGCGAGCGCTTCTCCACCCAACCCGAAATCCACGCGTATCTGAGATATGTCGCGGACCGTCTCGATCTGAGGCGCGACATCATGTTCGGGACGCGGGTCGTTAGCGCCGCCTGGGATGACGCCGACGGGGTTTGGGACGTCGCCGCCGACAATGGCGCGAGATTGCGCGCGCGGTATCTGATCATGGCCAGCGGCGCCCTTTCGGTCACCCGCACGCCGGACTTCCCCGGACTGCAAGATTTCGCGGGCGAGACCTATCACACCGGCATGTGGCCTACCCAGGAGGTCGACTTTCGCGGCAAGCGGGTTTGCGTCATCGGCACGGGTTCGTCGGGGATTCAGGCCGTGCCAGTGATCGCCGAACAGGCCGCCAGCGTGACCGTGTTCCAGCGCACGCCCAATTTCATCATTCCCGCCCGCAACCGCGCGCTCACTGAGGAAGATCACCGGGGTTGGCTCGAAAACGCCGCGACCAATCGCGCGCGCGCCAAGCAGGTCGGGACGTTGTACGAGTTCGCCGACCGGGGCGCGCTCGATGTCGACGCCGCGACCCGCGAACGCGAGTACGAACGGCGCTGGCGGATCGGGGGCGTCAACTTCGTACATTCTTTCAACAACATCTACACCGACCTCGCCGCCAATGACACCGCGGCCGACTTCGTGCGCGGGAAAATCCGTGAGATCGTTGGGGATCCCGATACCGCGGAGGCGCTCTGCCCTAGGGACCATCCGCTCGGGTCGAAGCGCATCTGTGTGGCCTCCGGCTACTACGAGGCCTTCAACCGCTCCAATCTGCATCTGGTCGACCTCAAAGAAGAGGTGCTGGAAGGCATGACGACGAAAGGCGTGCGCACGAGCGCGCGTGAATACCCCGCCGATGCGATCGTTCTCGCCACCGGCTACGACGCCCTGACCGGCGCGCTGACCGCCATCGACATACGCGGCCTGGACGGCCGCAAGCTCAGCGAGAAATGGACGCGCGGTCCCGTCAACTATCTCGGCTTGATGACCGAGGGCTTCCCAAACATGTTCATCGTGACCGGTCCGGGCAGCCCCTCTGTGCTGGTCAACATGGTCGTCGGCATCGAACAGCACATCGACTGGATCGCCGATTGCATCGCCTATCTCGGCGCGAGGGGCCAGGTCGGCATCGAACCGACCGCGCAGGCCGAGGAAGCCTGGGTCGGCGAGGTGAACGCGGAGGCGGATAAGACGCTCTTCGTCAAAGCGAATTCCTGGTATCTGGGCGCCAACATTCCTGGCAAGCCGCGCGTGTTTCTACCCTATGCCGGCGGTCTCGCGCGCTATCGGGCCCGCTGCGAAGCGATCGTGGCGAAAGAATATGAAGGCTTCCGTTTCCATGCCGCGTGAGCGAGGCGTCGCGCGCCTGCCGGCAGACGCAGACGCGGCAAACGATCGAATCAGTAATTGACATGATCTACCGAACAGTATTGACTCGTTCGAGTCGGTACGACTAGCCGAGACGAAGGTTCTGACACAGCAGGCGCAGTCCTGCGCGAGGCCGGAGGAAGCGCGGATGTCGAAATTGCATCGCCTGTCTGGGGGCGCGGCGCTGGTCGCCATGGCGTGGCTGGGTCTGACGATCGCGGCCTCGGCGGGCGGGTTTGAATCTCCGGCCGACGGCGTCTATGGCGATCACATCGATTGGGGGATGACCGCCGACATGTCCGGCCCGGCCTCGGCCGCGCAAGCCCCGTGGGGTCTAGGCTTCCAGGCGGCGTTGCGCGCGGTCAACGAGAAGGGCGGCGTGAACGGCCGCACCATCAACGTAATGGCCGAGGACACCCGCTACAACGCCGCGACCGAGCGCGTTTCCTACGAGAAATTCGTAAACCAGACGCCCGCGCTCGGCACATCGGGTATGGGCAATTCGAGCGCGCAGACCGCGCTCGTCCCCGTCATCGTCCGCTCCAAGTTGCCGGTCGTGGGCACCTATACGACCGCCAGGGCCTCGGTCGAGCCGCCGAGCCCCTATTTCTACGGCGGCTTCTGCGGCTTCAAGGAGATGGCGCAGATCGGCGTCGGATTCTTCACCGACCATCTTAAGCTGACGGCGCCGAAGGTCGCGCTGGTGCATCTCGACGTCGCTTCGGGTCAGGAATACGCCAACTACGTCACCGCGGCGGTGACGGCGCGCGGCGGCGCGGTCAAGGCGATTCCGATCAAGGTCGCGGCCGCCGACGCCACTCCGCAGGTATTGGAGATCGTGGCGATGAAGCCCGATTTCGTCGCCATCCACGGCGTTCCCAACACGGCCATTCTCGTGATGAAGGCGCTGGCGCAATACGGGATCGACGTACCCGTTTTCGCCATCACCTATCTCGGCACGCCAAGCGTATATCGGAGCTTGGGCCCGCAGGCCGGCAAGAACTATTACTTCGTCAGCTGCTTCTCGCCCGCCAGCAGCGACCCCAAGGCGGCGAGCGAGATGTCGGCTGTGGCCGACAAATACGGCCAGAGCGAACTGAAGGACGACATCAACTACGTCGCGGGCTGGGTGATCGGCAATTTGGTGGCCGACGCGATCCGCAAGGTCGGCCCTGAACCAACGCGCGAGAAGCTCGCTCAGATGCTCAACGACGGCTATACCGCTCAAACCGGCGGACTTTCCTCGGAGCTGAAATACTCGCCCACCGATCATTTCGGCCTGAAAGTGCTCAAGCCGCTCAACTATGACTATGACGCGAAGGCGTTCAAGTCCTACGGCGAATTTTCGGACTTCGCCAAATATCTGCACTGACGCGCGGCGAAACGCCTTAGCGCGCTACCTCATTCCGCCATTTCCGCGAGCGGACCCGCGGCCGATTCCGCCGTCGTCAGAGCGGGCCGGCTTCGCGGCGGCGCGCCATCGACATAGGCGGGAAACAGCGCTTGCAATTGGCCGGTCCGCTCGTTGGCGCGCACAAGCATGCGCGACTGCGTGTGTTCGGACGCCACGGCTTCGCCGAGGTCGAGGACAGGCGACAGACAGCAGTCGACTTGCGCGAACCGCGCCAACGTCTGCGTCAAAGTCGCCGAAGCGAAGAACTCGGCGACGTCCTGTTTCAGGTCGCTTTGGGGCAGGGGCTCGCTTTGGCGAACGATCCAATCCGGGCGGCAAGCCGCGTCGCAAAACGCGCGCCAGAATTTCGGCTCGATTGATCCCAACATGACGTGGCGATGGTCGCTCGTGCGGTAGATCTGATAGTAAGCGGCGGCGCCGTTGAGATAGGTGGTGTCGGACTTCGGGACATGGCCGTTGGCGCCGAAGTCGGCGATCTGCATCAATTGCAGCGGCATCATCACGTCGGCGAGACCCAGATCGATATGGCTGCCCCGACCGGTGCGGCGTTGCTCGTGCAGGGCGCCGAGCATCGCGAGCCCGGCGAACAGCGAGCCGCAAGTGTCGGAAAGCGGCGGATCGAAAAATCGCGGCGGCGCGCCGTTCCGATCGAGCAGCCCGCTCGTGGCCATGAAGTTGCCGTCGTGCGCCGCCAGTCCGGTCGAACTCGCGCGCGCGCCGAATCCGCTCATCGAGCAATAGATCAGTTTCGGGTTGACCCGGCTCAGCGTGGCGTAGTCGACGCCGAGGCGGGCCGTCACGCCGGGCCGAAATCCTTCGATCAGAATGTCGAAATCGCGCGACAGCGCGATGAACTCGCCCCGCGCCGCCGCGTCTTTCAGGTCCATGCGCCGTACGGTCTTTCCGGCGTTGAGCGCGCCGTAAAAGACGGGGCCGCCCGCGGCGTCGCGGGGACCGAGGCCGCGCATCTCGTCGCCCCGCGGCGGTTCGATCTTGAGCACCTGCGCGCCCATGTCCGCCAGGAAGAGGCTCGCCATCGGACCGGGAATATATTGGGAGAGGTCGAGCACCTTCACGCCCTCGAGAAAGCCGTTCAGTCTCGACATTTCTCAACTCCGCGATGTTCCGGATCGGCGCGTTTGCGCGAGTGGAAGATCCCTCCTGGACGTCTCACCCTGAACTCCCCCTGCGCGGCGAACGCCGCTTGCAACTCGCGTCAACTGGCGACACACTAAGGTGGTAAATTATACTATTCAGTATCCACGCCTGACGTCAAGATGGATGGGACCGTTCAGACCTGCCGCGAGCCGCGACCCGGCGCTTCGGGATTGAAGCACCTACGCCGCAAAAGACCGGATGGGACCATTGAAAGCTTGACGGTAGTATGAAATACTGATCGGTAGCGTTCGCTTGCGCCAGGGAGGAAATCACATGCGTCTGGGCTTCTTCACCATGCCGATGCACCCGATCGGCAAGGACTGGCGACAATCGCTACGGGAGGATCGCGAAGCGTTCATCCTCGCCGACGAACTGGATTTCGTCGAAGGCCTCTGCGGCGAGCATTCGACGGACCCTGAGGAAAACATCACCTCGTCGGCGATGTTTCTGGCCACGCTGGTCGATGCGACGCGCAAGATCAAGCTTGGCGCCGGCACCATCAACATGCCCAACCAGCATCCGGCGCTGACCGCGGCGAACCTCGCCATGCTCGACCATCTGCTTGAAGGGCGCTTCCTGCTCGGCATCAGTCCTGGCGCGTTGCCCTCGGACGCCGAAGTGTTGGGCAACATGGACATGGATCGCCCGGCCATGTTTCTCGAGGCGATCAATCATGTGCTGGATCTCTGGTCGCTTGAGCCGCCCTATAATCTGACAGGTAAATTCTGGAATATCTCCACCGCGCGCACCTTTATCCCCGAGACCGGCATGGGCACGATTCCCAGGCCGTTCCAGCGCCCGCATCCCCCCATTGTCGTGACGGCGGTGGCGCCGTTCTCCAAAGGCGTTTCGGAAGCGGCGGCGCGCGGCTGGGACCCGATCTCCGCTAATTTCCTGCTGCCGAAATGGGTGAAAACCCACTGGGGCAAGTATGTCGAGGGGTGCGAACGGGTCGGCCGGACGCCCGAATACGCGAATTGGCGGGTCGCAAAGACCGTGTTCGTCGCCGACGACGACAAGACCGCGGAGCGCTACGCGCGCGACACGAACGGCCCCTATTATTACTATTACAACTCGCTGTTCAAGAAACTGAAACGTCGCGGCGCGCTTGGCGTGTTCAAGACCGATCCGAACATGGCCGACGATGCCGTGACGCTCGACTCGGTTTTGGATAGACTGATCATTCACGGCTCGCCCGCCAAGGTGGCGGACGGCATCATGGCGCTCAAAGAGGAAATCGGCCCGTTCGGAACACTTCTCTACGCGGGAATGGATTGGCAGGACCGCGATCTCGCGCGCGGCTCGATGATCAAGCTGGCCGAAAAAGTGGTTCCCAGGATCGGTTTCTAGGAGGCGGCCTTACGCATGGAGCGGGTTCTTCCGCCCTTCGAGGCGAGGCAGTTGCGCGACGCGCTGGGACGATTCCCGACAGGCGTTACCGTGATCACGACGCGCACGCCCGACGGCAAGCAAGAGGGATTGACGGCGAACTCTTTCGCCGCGCTTTCGCTCGATCCGCCGCTCGTTTTGTGGAGCCTGGGCTCCGGCTCCAAATCGCTGGCAAGTTTCCGGCGCGCGGGCCAGTTCGTCATCAACGTGCTCGGCGCCGATCACGGCCATCTATCGCATCGCTTCGCGACGCCGCGCGAGAGCAAGTTCGAGGGCGTGGAAACGCAGGCGGGAGTGGGCGGTTGCCCCATGCTCTGCGACGCGCTCGCCTGTTTCGAATGCGAGACGCATCGCGCGATCGAACTCGGCGACCATTGGTTGTTCATCGGGCGCGTGTTGCGGTTCGGCTTTCGCGAAGGCGCGCCGCTCGCCTTCCACGCCGGCCAATACGGGACCGTGGCCGCCGCGCCGCGCCCCGACGCCAAGAGCGACCTCGACGCGATCTGGGGCGGCCTCGGCTGACGCCTTACTCAAAGCGCGGCGCCGCCGTCGATCGCCATTTCCGCGCCCGTGATGTAAGCGGCGTCGTCTGACAGCAGATAGAGGACGAGACGCGCGACTTCCTCGGTGGCGCCGAGGCGTTTTAGAGGCACTTGCTGAACGCGCCTGAGATTTTCCTCGCGCGAACGAATCGAAAGCATCTCGGTGTCGATCGGGCCGGGGTGCACCGAATTGACCCTGATGTTGTCCCCGGCGAGTTCTAACGCCGCCGCCTTGCTCATGCCGCGCACTGCCCATTTGGTGGCGGTATAGGCGATCGCGTTCGGCGCGCTGCGCAGGCCGACGGTCGAGGAGAGATTGACGATCGAACCGCCGCCGCGCGCTTTCATCGCGCCCGCCGCGCTTTTCATGCCCAGGAACACCCCGGTCTGGTTGACGCGCAGATGCCGTTCCCAATTGCCGAGATCGGCGTCGGCAAGCGTCGCCGGCTGATAGATGCCGGCATTGTTGACGAGACCGTCGAGCCCGCCGAGCGCCTCGGCGGCGGCGACCGCCTTGGCCCAATCCGCGCTTTCGCCGACGTCCAGGCGCACGAAGACGCAGGCAGGGCCGATCTCCGCCGCGAGCGCCGCGCCTTCGGCTTCGAGGATGTCGCCGACGACCACTTTCGCGCCTTCGGCGGCCAGCAGGCGCGCTTCCGCCGCGCCCATGCCGCGCGCCCCGCCGGAAATGAGGAAGATCTTGCCTTGGAACCTCGCCATCGCGTTTCTCTTCCCGTCGCTTAAGAGCGCCATTCGCTGGCCGTGACAAACTAGAAGGTGGGTTTTCTTACTAAACAGTATCGACGCCAACTCGTCAATATAGAGCGATGAAGCATAACCCGCACGAGCGGCTTCGGCTCGATCGCTCGAAGGCGCCAGGAAAGGCAGGGAGAGACAAGGAGGTTGTGGGTTCGCCGCCACAAGGTTTTGCAAGGCGACGACGCGTCCCGTCGTGGGAGTTCCGCGGAGCGCGGATTTCGCCTGCTTGGCCCCAATCGCCTCGGTCTCATCAATTTCGTTGACGAAGGGGGCGCCTTCGCGCTCCATTTTCGCATCGGCGCGCCCAAGACCCACTTGACGTCGGCGAATATACTACGTAGTATTTTTTGGGACCAATAGGTTTGTCGCTTCGAGGTGGCCCAGTTTCGAGCGAGGAACGCCGCGGGAGGAGGCCAGAAAGGTGAAGGCGCCCTACAGTCGAACGCTGTTCGATCTCCTCTGCGAGCAGTCGGAGAGGACGCCTCGGGCGACGGCCGTCGTCTCTCGCGGCGCTTCGGTCACTTACGCCGAGTTGCTGGTGCGCGCGCGCGCGGTGGCCGCTTCGCTTCGCGCCCTGGGGATCAAGCGCGGCGATCGCGTGGGAGGGCTGTTGTGCAATCGCGTAGAATGGATCGAGCTGGCCTTCGGCGCCGGCGCGGCCGGCGCGACGTTCGTCCCCCTGAGCACGTGGTCGACGCGCAACGAGCTCGAATTCCTGCTCGCCGATTCTCAGATCAGACTTCTGGTCTCGCACGCGCGGTTCGGAGATCGCGATTACGCCGCGGACATGGCGGCCCTCGTCCCGGAACTCGCGCGCGGCGAACGATCGGCGCGCTTTCCCGAGCTGGCCGCGGTCGTCCTGATCGAGCCGGACGCATCGGCGTCCTTCGCTCGATATGACGACCTCGCCCGGCCTGGGAGCGTCGGCGGCGATGCGCCCCCGGGATTCGCGGCGAGCGCGAGCGACGACGCGCTGATCGTATACACCTCGGGCTCCAGCGCCACGCCAAAGGCCGTGGGGCTCAAACATTTCGGCGTGATCGAGAACGGCTTCAACATCGGCGAGCGGATGGCCCTCGGGCCGGACGACCGCGTCTTGCTCGCCGCGCCGCTGTTCTGGTCCTACGGCTGCGCGAACGCGCTTTCGGCGACGTTCACGCATGGCGCGACGCTGGTGTTGCAGGAGCGCTTCGAGCCGGCGGGCGCGATCGAACTGATCGAAGAATTCGGCTGTACGGCGATCTACACGCTGCCAGGCATGACCAAGGCGATCACGACGCACCCGGAATTCGCGCCGGCGCGGGTCAAGACCCTGCGCACCGGCCTGACGATCGGGACGCCGCAGGAATTCCTGTTCGCCGTGAACGCGTTGGGCGCCGCGCAACTCTGCAACATCTATGGCGCGACCGAAACCTACGGCAATTGCTGCGTCACTTCGTGTCGCTGGCCCCTGGAAAGGCGGGCGATCTGCCAGGGCGAGCCGCTGCCGGGCAACGAATTGCGCTTCGTCGATGTCGAGTCCGGGGCGCCGCTCCAACCCGGCGAGATCGGGCTGGTCGAAGTGCGCGGCTATGTCACGGCCGGCTACTCCGGCGCGAGTTCGGATCAGAACGCGAGCGCGTTCACGCCCGACGGCTTCTATCGCACCGGCGATGTCGGCAGGCTCGATGAAAACGGCGCCTTCGTGTTTGTCGGTCGCAACACCGAGATGATCAAGCGCGCGGGCATCAATGTTTCGCCGGCGGAAGTGGAGGACATCCTGCTGTCGCATGCCGGCGTGGGGCAGGCGGCTGTGGTCGGCGTCGCGGATCCCGAGCGCGGCGAGTTGGTCGTCGCCTTCATCGTGCCCGCCAACCCGAATGTGAGCGAGGCCGAACTGATCGCGCATTGCCGGGGCGTCGCCTCGAAATACAAGGTTCCCGATCGCATCGTGATCCAGCCGTCGCTGCCTTTTACCGTCACCGGAAAGTTGCAACGCCGCCAACTGAAGCAGATGGCGGCGGATATCCTGGGCGCGGGAGCGTCGCATGGCTGAGGAAGCGTGGGGCCGCTGGGGCGCCGACGACGAACGCGGCGCGTTGAACTGGATCGACGGCGACGTCGTACGTCGCGCGGCTGCGCTCGTCGCCAGCGGCCGGGTGATCAGCCTGGCGCAACCGATCTCCGCGCGAATGGCGATCCCGCCCGCAAGGCCGCGGCTCAGCCATTTCATGGCGCGCGACGGCGGCGACTATGCCGCGGGGGCCCGTCGCGCCGGCGAATTCGCCTATGCCGACGACAGCGTATTGTTGCCGCTGCATTTGGGCACGCACATCGACGGTCTTTGTCACGCCTGGTGTGGTCGGCTGCTCTACAACGGCGTTTCCGAAACAGAGATTCGCAGCACCGGCGCCGCGCGGCTCGGCATCGAGAAAATGCCGCCGATCGTCTCGCGCGGCGTTCTGCTCGACTTCGTCGCCCTCGCCGGCGCCCCGATGCAGGACGGCCAGACCATCACGCCCGAGATGTTGCGGCTCGCGTGCGAACGCGCCGGCGCGACAATTGGAAGGGGCGATGTCGTGCTGCTGCGCACGGGCTGGCTGGAAAGCCGCTCGCCGACCAACAAGGCCGATTTCGACCGCGAACCGGGCCTCGGCGTCGAGGCCGCGCTCGTGCTGGCCGAGGCGGGGGCGTCCGTAGTCGGCGCCGACAATTATGCGGTCGAGGCGCTGCCGTTTCCGCCGGGCACGGTTTTTCCCGTGCATCAGCGGCTGATCCGCGACTATGGAATCGCGCTGCTCGAAGGCCTCGTGCTGGCGCCGCTCGCGGAGGCGGGCGCGACGAAATTCCTGTTCATGGCGGCGCCGCTGCCGATCGTCGGCGGAACCGGAAGCCCTCTGACGCCCGTGGCGGTGCTCTGATGCCCCAGCCGGGAACGCAGAGGCGCGCGAGATGAATGCGCTGATCGAACAAGGCGTGCAAACACTCGGCTCCGGCTTGGCTGTCGGCTGCATCTACGGCCTGATGTGCGTCGGGCTGGCGTTCATTTTCGGCATCATGCGCGTCATCAATTTCGCGCAGGCCGATTTTATGATGATCGGCATGTATCTGGCGATCGCCATCGGCGGCTCGTTGCTGCCGGCGACGCTGGTCGGCTCGCTGTCGCCCTTCATCGCTGCGTTGTTGACGGCGCCGATCATGTATGCGGGCGGCTATCTCATCAACCGCTACCTCGTTTCGCGCACGACCGGCCTCAACGTCATCGCCAGCAGCGAGGGCGAGGCGCATCAAGCCCAGCTCATCCTCACCCTCGGCCTCGCTTTGGTGATCGAGAACGGCGCGCTGATGCTGCTCGGCTCCGCGCCCGTGACGACGCTCAATCCCTGGTCGTCGCAGGCTTGGGAAATCCCGCTGCTCTACGACGATTATTCCGCGCTGTTCCTGAACAAGGCGCGCACCATCGACGCAATCATCGCCGTCGTCGTTACGCTCGCGCTCTATGGTTTCGTCTCGCGCACCCGACTCGGGAAAACGTTGCGGGCGGCCGCGATAAATCCCGAGGCCGCGTTGTACATGGGGATTGACGTCGCCCGCGCGCATCACATCGCTTTCGGGCTCGGGGCGGCGATCGCAGCCGTCTCCGGTGGTCTGGTTGCGGTCTATTACCCCGCACAACCTTTCGTCGGCATCGAATTTCTGATCATCATCTACGCCGGTGTCGTCCTGGGCGGGCTCGGCAACATCATGGGCGCGTTCTGGGGCGGGATGATCATCGGCCTCGTGCAGCAGCTCTCTACGCTGGTGATCCCGTTCCAACTGCAAAACGCGGCGATCTTCGTCGTTTTCGTCGCCATCCTGTTGTTCAAGCCGGAAGGCCTGTTCGGCGGAAGCGGGGAGCGCGCCTGATCATGCGCAGAACCTCGCTCGCGAAATCGCTGACGGCCATCGCGATGGTCTGCGCGAGCTGGTTTGCGGTCGGCTTCCTCATCGAGAATTCCTATTACCGGCTCATGCTGGCGACGATCCCGATCTGGGCGGTCCTGGGAATATCGTGGAACCTCTTCAGCGGGTACAGCGGACTGATTTCATTCGGACATGCGACGTTCTTCGGAACCGGCGCCTATTTCGTGACTTTGGCGATGCGGTTCTTCGATCTCACGCCCTGGTTCGGCATCCCGCTCGGCGCGCTCGTCGGCGCGCTCGCCGCGCTCGTAGTTGGTTTGGTGACGTTTCGGCTGCGTGGCGTCCATTTCGCCTTGGCGATGCTCGCCTATCCCCTGGCGCTTGCCTACGTCTTCGAGTGGCTGGGCTTTGCCGAAGTGACGTTTCCGATCAAGCGGGACTTTCCCGTCTGGTATATGCAGTTCCCGGATTATCGCGCCTATATGGCGTTGGCGCTCGGGCTGCTGGCGATTTCGCTGCTGGTTTCGCTCTGGATTGAGCGCTCCCGTTTCGGGATGTCGCTGTTGGCGATCAAACAGAACGAACTTGCGGCCGAAGCGGCCGGCATCGATACTTTTGCCTGGAAAATGCGGGCGCTTACGCTCAGCGGCGCGCTTGCGGCGGCGGCGGGCGGCCTCTACGCGACCGTGCTGCTGGTCGTCACGCCCCAGAGCGTTTACGGCCTCGTGACCTCGGCCCAGGCCATGATCCTGACGTTGCTCGGCGGCGCCGGGACTTATTGGGGGCCGCTGATCGGGGCGGTATTGCTGCTGCCGCTCAACGAAGGCTTGCGCGCCAAACTCGGCGGCGCCCTGCCGGGCCTGGAGGGCGTGATCTACGGCGTTGTGATCATGCTGGTGATCCTTCTTGCGCCCGATGGCGTCTATTGGCGCCTGATTGACCGCTTCGTCAGGCGCCAACCCGTGGTTTCGGCGCCAGCGGCTCAAGCGCTTCGCCCGGCGCCGCCGCGCGCGCCCGCCACGTTAGGCGAGACGCTGCTGTCGGCTGAGAATCTTTCCAAGAAATATGGCGGGCTCCGTGCGGTCGCAGGGGTCAGTTTCGAGATCCGGCGCGGTGAGGTCGTCGGCCTGATCGGCCCGAACGGCGCGGGCAAGACGACGCTGTTCAACCTCCTGAATGGCCTGACGCGGCCGACAGAGGGGCGCGTCCTGTTCGAAGGCCGCGACGTCACCAGGCTCAAGCCGAACCGGCTCTGCCGGGCCGGCGTCGCGCGCACATTCCAGACGGTGCGCGCGTTCCCACGCATGTCGCTGATCGAGAACGTTGTCGTCGGCGCCTATGTCGCGCACGCGAGCGACGCAGAGGCGGGCGTCGCGGCGCAGAGGGCGCTGGCGCGGGTCGGTCTTTCGCATCGCGCCGAGAGTCCCGCCGGCGGCCTGACGATGAAAGAGCTTCGCCTGATGGAGCTCGCGCGCGCGTTGGCGAGCCGGCCGAAATTGATCCTGATGGACGAACCGCTGGCCGGGCTCGGCGGCGCCGAGACCGACGAACTGGTCTCCCTCGTGAGGGGCTTGCGCGATGACGGGATCACGGTGCTGATCATCGAGCACACGATGCACGCGATGGTCGCGGCCGTCGATCGGTTCATCGTTCTTGACCACGGCGAGTTGCTTACGCAGGGCAAGCCGGCCGAGGTCACACAGAATCCCAAAGTCATCGAGGCCTATCTCGGCCGCAAATGGATGCTCGCCCATGCTGCGGGTTGATGACGTCAGCGTCGCCTATGGCGGCCTTCACGCGCTCTCGAACGTTTCGCTCGCGGTGGCGGAGGGCGGGTTCGTTGCGGTCGTCGGTCCCAACGGCGCCGGCAAGACGACGCTGTTCCGCGCCATCTCCGGCACGACGCCGATTCTGGGCGGGCGCATCATGTTCGACGGCGCCGACATCACGACGATGCCGCCGGCGGAGCGCCCGCATCTCGGCATCGCTCATGTGCCCGAAGGGCGAAAGGTGTTCGGCGCGAGGAGCGTGATCGAGAACCTGGAGATGGGCGCGACGACGCGCGCGGGGCAGGCTGCGTGGCCGCGCAATCTGACAAGAATTCTGCAAATGTTTCCCCGGCTCGCCGAGCGCCGGGGCCAGCTCGCCGGAACGCTCTCGGGCGGAGAGCAACAAATGCTGGCGATCGCGCGCGGCCTCGCGGCGGCGCCAAGGCTGCTTATGCTCGACGAACCGTCGATGGGGCTTTCGCCGAGCATGGCCGACGTGATTTTCGACAGTATCAAGCTGCTTCAGGACGAGTGGTCGCTCGCGGTCTTGCTGGTCGAGCAGCGCGTCGCCGAGGCGATTGAACTCTGCGATCGCGGCTATGTGCTCGAAACCGGTCGGCTCGTTCTGCAGGGCACGGTCGGCGAGCTTTCGGCGAACGATCGCATCCGCAAAGCCTATTTGGGCATGTAGCCCGGGGAAGGAAGACGCCAGTGAAATTTCGTCACATCGTCGCGGCGCTGTCATTCGCCGCTTTGGCCGCAGGGCCAGCGATCGCGCAATCCGTAGTGAAGGTCGGGTTGATCACGCCGCTCAGCGGCGCCTGGGCGCGTTCGGGCGACCTCGCGCGCAAGGGCGCGGAGCTTGCGATTCAGGACATCAACGCGGCTGGCGGCGTCAAGGCGCTCGGCGGCGCCATGATGAAGCTGATCGTCGCCGACACCGGCTCGAGCCCGGAAACCGCCAAGAGCGCGGCACAGCGGCTGCTCGCCGACGAGCCCGACCTTTCCGGCGGCACGGGATCGGAAATCAGCTCGTTCACCCTGGCGGTGACCGAGGTCACCGAGCGCGCCGACTTGCCCTGGTTGACCCTCGCGTATTCCGACCTGTTGACCGGGCGGGGCTTTCACAACGTTTTCCAGACCTCGCCGACGGCCGTGCAGCAGGCCGCCGACGCGATGCCCGCCATCCTCGCGATCGCAGAGGCCGCGACGGGCAAGAAGCCGACCAAGATGGCGATCATCATGGACAACACGCCGTCGCCCGCAAGCTTCAGCAAGAACATGCGGGGAGCCGGTCTCGACAAATACGGGCTGACGCTGGTCGCGGACGAGATCTATACCGCGCCGCTCTCCGACGCCTCGCCGATCGCGCAGAAGGTCCGCGCCGCGCGACCCGATTTCGTTCTCTTCCTGCCGACCGTCGCCTCGGACACCAAGACGGTGCTCGAAAAGCTCTCCGAGGTGGGCCTGGGCCGCAATCGCCTGCCGATCGTCTCCAACGGCGCGCCGGTTGGTTCGCCCGATCTTTTGAAGATCGCGGGCAAAGACGCGATGGAAGGCGTCATGTTCGTCACCGCAAATTGGGGCTTCAAAGGTCTCGACGACTTCATCAAGCACTTCAAGGAGGTCACCGGCGAGCCCTATCTAACGCAGGATAGCCTCTCGAACTACGGGCACGTCTGGATCCTGAAGGAAGCGATCGAGCGCGCGGGCTCGGCCGATCGACGCAAGGTCAGCGAAGAGCTGCACCGGATCGATCTCACCGACGGCCCAGCGCGGTTCTTTCCCGGCAACCGCATCAAGTTCGACGAAAAAGGCCGGCGCGTAGGCGCGAAGCTGCTGATCGCGCAATGGCAGAACGGCGAGCCGGTCGCCGTCTATCCGCCCGAAGCCGCGTTCGCCAAGCCCGTCTGGTCCAAACAATAGGCTGGCGCGACAACCCCTGGAACCCGAAACCGAACGAGGATGAGGATGCGCCTCAACAACAAGATCGCCGTTATCGGCAGCGCGCTGAGAACGCCTGACAATCCCGACGCCCAGTCGCTCGAGGAACTGCTGTTCGATGTCACGCAGGCCGCGCTGAAGGACGCCGGGCTGACGATTGACGACATCGACGGCATCGTGGTCGCCTCGAACGATCAGATGGACGGCCGTGCGATCTCGATCATGGCGGCCTCGGGCTCCGTCGGGGGCGTGGGACGGGATATTCTCTCGACCCCGTCGGCGGGCGAACACGCCTTCGTGATGGGCGCGCTACGCGTCGCCTCCGGGCAGTATCGCACCCAACTCATCGTCTCCTGGAGCCCGACAGAGGCCGACTCGCAGTCGGAAGTCGAACGCATCGGCGCCGATCCCTATTTTCATCGACGATTGCCGCTCGACGATCTCTCCGCCTATGCGCTGCAGGCGACCGCGCTGGCGGCGAAGGCGCCCGGCGTCAATGAGATCGCGCGCGCGATCGCCGGGCGAGAGGGGGCGATCGCCGGGCGAGAGGGGGCGAAGGCAAAGACCTCGGCGCTCGCATTTCGCCGTTGGCCGCTGACGTCGGCGATGACGCCGCCGCCGGCGACGGGCGCGGTTGCGCTGGTGCTCGCGTCGGAAGATTTCGCGGCGCCGCGGGGCGGGCGGGTCGCCTGGGTCCGGGGCATGAACTGGGCGACCGAGACCGGCTTCCTCGGCGACCGCGATCTCTCGACCGCCCCGGCCCTGGAGGCGGCCGCGCGCGGCGCCTACGAGGAAGCCGGCGTCGCGTCGCCTCGCGAGACGATCCAGGTCGTCGAGGTCGGCGACGCCACGCCCTATCAGCAATTGCTGGCGCTGGAGGCTCTCGGGATTTCCGCGCGGGGCCAATGGGCGAGCGACGTGAAGGCGGGCGCGTTCGATTTCGGCGACAAACTGAAGATCAATCCCTCCGGCGGCTCCCGCGCCGTGAATGCGGTGTTCTGCAACGGGCTTGTCCGTATCGCCGAGGCCGCCAACCAGGTGAGGGGTTGCGCCGGCGCCCATCAGGTCGCAGGCGTTCGCATCGCGCTGGCGCATGCCGCGAGCGGCTTTGCGATGCAATACCAAACGGTCGTTGTTTTCGGCCAGGATCGGTGAGGCGGGTCATGAACAACACACGTGTCGGAATCATCGGTATCGGCCAATCCGCCTTTCGCGCGCGACGCGACGACGCCAGCTACCCCGACCTCGTACGCGAGGCCGTGACAATCGCGCTTAACGACGCGCGGCTCGAACTCGACGATATCGAGGCCGTCGTCTATTCGCTCTCGCCGGACGCGATGGTTGGCATCGGCAACGCCGAGCGGCTCGGCGTCGACGCGGTTGGAGCGCGCAATAAGCGCTTCCTGCGCATCAACACCGGCGGCGCGACCGGCATTTCCAGCGTCGCGGCCGCCTATTATCACATCGCCGCCGGCGCCTGCGATGTCTGCATGACCGCGGGCGCGGACAAGGTCGGCGAGTGCGGCGACAGCCAGACGGTGCTCAACAAAATCTGGGATCCCACCTACGAGCGCGCGCTGCCGCTGGGCACGATCAACATGCTGGCGATGTCGGCGGTTCGCTACGCCCACAAATACGGCATGTCGCAGGAGGACATGGCGGCGGTCGTGGTGAAAAACCGCCGGCACGCCGCCATGAATCCCAATGCGCACCTGCGCAAGGAGGTCACGAGCGAGGAGGTGATGGCGTCGAGGATGATCTCCTGGCCGATCAAGCTGTTCGATTGCTGTCCGCAATCCTCCGGCGGCGGCGCGATCGTGCTGGCCTCGGAACAATTCATCAAGGAACGCAATCTCGACGCGGTCTGGATCACCGGGCTCGCGCACTGCGCCGAGAGTTATTACCTCGGCGATCGCATGGGTGTCGGCCAGACCGCCGATCACGCCGACGCGCACGCGCTCGGGGTGGCGTTCCAGCGCGCCTACAAGATGGCAGGCATTGCGGACCCGCGCAGACAGGTGCATGTCGCCGAATTGTACGCCCCTTTCAGCAACACCGAGTTTCACTCCATAGAGGCGGCAGGTCTCGCCAAGCCGGGCGAGACCGTACCCGACCTGCGCGCCGGCCGCTTCAGCATCGGCGGCGAAATTCCGGTCAATCCCTCGGGCGGCACGCTCTGCACCAACGCAATCGCCGTCACGGCGATGATCCGCGTAGCGGAAGTCGCCTTGCAAGTGCGCGGAACGGCCGGTGGCCATCAGGTCAAAGGCGCGCGCGTCGGGATCGCCAGCGGCAACGGCGGCGATCACCAGTTTTTTGGAACCATGGTCGTCGAGGCCTGAGGCTTCACCTCATCGGGAAAGGAACTACGTTATGGAATTGATGACCCGTCACGAAACCTGGAATATCACCTACCGTCATGCGCTGGGCGAGACGGCGAGTTTCTTCTTCGCCAACATCCGCGACCACAAGAAGATCTACGGCCGCCGCTGCGGCCATACCGGGCGCGTGCTCGCGCCGCCGCGCGCCTTCTCCGATCAGTCGCTAGAGCCGACGACCGAATGGGTCGAAATCGGACCCGGCGGCGCGATCGAGGCCTTCACCATGGTCTATGAGGAGTTCCAGAATCTGCCGCCGCCGCCCTATGCGTTCGGCTATGTCAAGCTCGACAACGCGGACACCGCGATCGGCGGTTTCCTGCGCGGCGTCGATCTCTCCGACCCGGAGGCCGCGGCCCGGAAGCTGGCGATCGGAACCCGTGTGACGACCCATTTCGCCGAAAAGCGGACCGGGGACGTGCTCGACTTCTGGTTCGAACCCGCGAACGGCTGAGACCGCCGAAGATCAAGGCCTCCTTGCGCTAGGGGTTCTCGCGAACCTATAGAAGGGTAGGGAATCCTACCCGCTAGGATTAGGCCGCTATAATCCGAGGTCCGAACCAAATGGCATCACACGCAGAGAGTCCGAACCTCAAGATTCGGGACGAAGTCAGCGCCTTGAAGCGCGAGCGCACTATCGGCGCGGCGGTCGACCTATTCTATGAACATGGCTACGAGAACACCACGTTGGAGGCCGTCGCCGAACGTCTCGGCGTCACCAAGCCGTTCATCTACGCCAATATTGGCTCCAAGGGAGAACTGCTGGCCGAGATCTGCTCGCGCGGCATCGCCTCGGCGCTGCAGGCGATCGACAGCGTCCTCGACACGCCCGCTTCGCCGACGGACAGCCTGACGGAGCTCGGCCGGCGGTTCATCATCGCCGTGCTGGAGAGCCAGAAACACATCGCGATCTATACGCGCGAAGAGAAGAATCTCGCGGCGGACGACGCACGTCGCATCGGCGAAATGCGCCGCGAGTTCGACGCCAAACTCACCAAGTTGCTCGAAAAGGGGATCGCCTCGGGCGAGTTCCAGCTGGAGGACGCGCGTATGGCCGCGCTGTCGATCGGCGGCATGGTGAGCTGGGCCTATGTCTGGTACCGGCCGAATGGGCGCCTGAAACTTTCAGAAGTCGCCGAGCGCATGACCAAGCTGATCCTTGCGCTCGCGGGCGTCGGGACGGCCGGCCAGAACACGAAGCCGCGTCCGCGCCGAACTCGCGCAAAGTGAGCCGACATCGCGGATGCGTGTCGGACTGCCCGTGATAGAGGGTTCGCGGTCGCGACTGGACTTGGTTGATCGACAAGCCTCTTGTCGACAAGCCTCTTGGGCGCAGGATTTCGCATCCGGGCGTCCCTTCGGTTTCGTCGCAGCCCGGATCGGGACCGGTTATGGGGTCGCAACGCTCGGCAGGATGCAGCCTGGCGCGAAAACCTCCAGCCGGTAGGGGAGGGCGAGTTCCTCCATCAACCAGACGATCCGTTCGGAGCGTGAGGTCTCGCGGTGGCGGATTGTGATCATCGCCGAACGGCCGCCGCCGCGGACGCGGCGCCGGCTCGCTCAGCGTTCGGCGCGGGCGAGGGGCGCGCGGGCTTCAGCGCCGCGCCGCGCCGAACTTCTTTCGCGAGCGCGATGCGATAATC
>JANLPL010000313.1:0-5536 GCA_031367195.1 Bradyrhizobium sp. | reverse complement strand
TGTGGGTCGACGGCAGATCCGGCACCGGCGGTGTGGTCAGGAAGGAATCGAACCCGGCGTCGGGCGCCGTGTTCGGGTTGCCGTCATTTCCGGCGAGATGGATCGCCGTCACCGGGCGCCAGAAGTTGTGCTGAAACTTCGATTCCCAGCCGGCGATGTAGGCGTCGGCCATCGCCGCGTTGAGCAGCGCGAACGTGCGCGCCCGCTCCCAGAGATCCTGCTTCACGCGGCTCGAAGCTGCACGCGCGAGGCGGTTCCAGCCGATGTCGGCGAACTCGTACCAGAACGCGGCGTAGTTCGTTTCGTCGCTGCTGCGCTGCGCGCCCGCGCCCTTGCCGCCAACCCGCTTGACCTCGTCGAAGTCGCGCCGGTACGCATCACTCGTCAGGGCCGGCGCGGGCGCGGAGCGGAACTGCGAGGCGCTGGCCAGCGCGAACGGCGTGACCTGGCGCCAATGCGGTGCGAGCACGAAGTTGAAGGGCGGCGTGAAACGGTACTGGCCGGGCTGCGTGCCCTCCACATAGGTCTCGTTGCCAGCGCTGCCATCGTTGCTGCGCTTGGCGAGCACGGCCGCTGCCGCGGCTCTGCCGAGTTCCCTGCCCGCTGCGACTTCCGGGCCGACACCGGCCTCGACCAGGGTCTTCTCGAGTTCGGCCTCCAGCAGCGCAGCGACTTGCGGTTGCCGGTACAGCGCCGCCAGCACGTCATGCGCGGCGGTGGCGGCGGCAACCGCAGCGTCGGCCTTGGTGGCCGAGGCTGTGGCCGATGGCGCCGCGAGTGCGTAGCGCTGATAGCGCGGCCGCGGGGCGTTGGCCGCGTCGTGCATCGCCAGATGCATCATCGCCAGCGAGCGCGTGGCCGTCAGAGGGTTCTGGTGGCCATCGGCGGCCTTGATGACCTGCAACGCGGTCAGGCTCCAGTCGGTGATCACGCCATCACAGCGATCGGCACACCAGGTGGCGGCACCGGATTGGCCCTGATCGTCTGCCTCGTTTTGATCGGCTGCGCACAGGCCGGCGGCCGTGGCCAGCCCGATCGTCAGCAGGGCTTTGGTGAGAGGGGTGAAGTTGGGGGCGGAGTTCATGGTCAGGGTCTTTCTTGGGCGTGAGGAGGGCCACACGCCGCAGTGCACCGTGGGACGGATTTGCGCCGCATCACGCCGCGGTTCAGGAATGCGACGCCCAGCGTCGCGGGGAACTCAGGGCGGTGCTTCGAGCACGCGCATCAGCAGCCCCATGCTCAGCGGCGGGTGACGACGATTTCGAGGTACTCGCTCGGCGCGACCATCGTGGTGTCGCCAGAGCGGTTGAAGCGCTCGATCAAGGCCAGTAGGTCAGCAGTCAGGGTCGCCTGCGCCGCGGCGTCGAGCGCGGCGAAGGCTTTGAGCAACGGGCCGTAGTAGGCCTTGAACACCTCCAGCCAATGCACCGGCGAGCGATAGCGGAACACGAAATGGCGCACCTCGGTGTCGATCGACGTGGCCTGCGCCTCGAACAACTCGGCGATGCGCGCGCGCGTGCCCCAAAGTGCTGGAGACTTCACGCCCGCGGGCGGCGGCAGGTGCTTGCCGATGGTCTTGAAGATCTGGCCGATGAAGCCCTCGGGTGTCCAGTTGGCCAGGCCGATCTTGCCGCCGGCGCGGCACACGCGGAGCATCTCTGCCGCCGCCTTCGGCTGGTCGGGCGTGAACATAACGCCGAAGGTCGAGACGACCGCATCGAACGCCGCGTCGGTGAACGGCAGCGCTTCGGCGTCGGCCTCTTTGAATACGATCTCGAGCCGTTCGGCAGCGGCGCGCTCGTGGGCGCGTGCCAGCAGCGCCGGCACGTAATCGGTCGAGGTCACGTTGCACCAGCGGCGCGCGGCGGCGAGCGAGGCCATGCCGTTGCCGGCGGCGACGTCCAGCACCTTGGAGCCGGCCTTGAGGTCCATCGCCTCGCATAATTGCTCGCCGACGATCTGCAGCGTGGCGCCGACGATGGCGTAATTGCCCGACGACCATGCCGCCTGCTGTTTGGTCTTGATCGCGGCAAGGTCGGGGGCGGGAATGATGCTGGGGGCGGCGGCAGCAGCGGTCTGGGCCATGCGGTTTTCTCCTCCGGGTCATGCGGCCACAGGGGGCGACCGCGATGAACCGAACGTGAACCTGGGCGGACCTAAAGACTCTGACGGGGGGCTGATTTTGCCTTGAGGCCACCCTGATTTTTCTGTGAGGTAGCGCATAACCATGGCGATGGTGAGGGGGTAAAGGCTGGGTCTGCGTGCGCACCCGTCATCCCCGGGATAAACGCAATTGCGTTCATCCCGGGGATGACGGAACGGCTACGACCGAACAGGGACAATTACGTGCAATTTCACTTCTCAAATCATGTGCTCGACGGCAATTTGCGCGAGCTGACCCGCGACGGCCACAATGTCGCAGTCGAACCGCAGGTGTTCGATCTCTTGATGTTTCTGGTCGAAAACCGCGACCGCGTCGTTTCCAAGGACGATTTGATCGAGAGCATCTGGAACGGCCGCATCGTCTCCGAATCCACCCTCACCAGCCGCATCAACGCCGCGCGAACCGCGGTCGGCGACACCGGCAAGCAACAGGCTGTCATCCGCACCATCGCGCGAAAGGGCTTTCGCTTTGTGGGGGACGTAAGCGGTGCACTTGCACCGCAAAGCGCGACCCCTCTCGCATCCCCCGTCGCCTCCCCACCCACAGCCCCCGCGACCATCCAATTCCCCGTCCTCGATCGCCCCGCCATCGCCGTGTTGCCCTTCGCCAACATTTCCGGCGAGCCCGAGCAGGAATATTTTTCCGAAGGCATCAGTGAAGACATCATCACCGCGCTCTCAAAGTTGCGCTGGTTCTATGTCATCGCCCGCAACTCCGCCTTCGTCTACAAGGGCCGCTCGGTGCACTTAAAGCAGATCGGCGAGGAGCTCGGCGTCGGCTATGTCATCGAGGGCTCGGTGCGCAAGGATGGCGACCAGGTGCGCATCACCGCCCAGCTCAACGACGTTGTCACCGGCAGTCATCTCTGGGCCGAGCGCTACGACCGCAATCTGGCCGACGTATTCGCAGTGCAGGACGAAATCACGCAGGCCGTCGTCGCCGCGATCGAGCCGCAACTCTACGCCGCGGAAAATTTCCGCAGCGCGCGCAAGACGCCTGATAGCCTCGACGCCTGGGATCTCCTGATGCGCGCGCTATCGCATTACTGGCGGGTGACGCGGGCCGACAATCTGGTGGCGCAGGCACTGCTGGAAAAAGCCATTGCGGTCGATCCCGGCTACGGCCAGGCGCTCAGCCTCTTGGCATCCTGCCACACCTTCGCAGCCCATATGGGCTGGGAGGGCATGCCGCAGGCGGTGCCGGCGGCGGAACGCGCAGCCCTCGCGGCGATCCGCGCCGACAGTGAGGATGCGTGGGCGCATTATGCGCTCGCGAGCGTCTATCTGTTCAACCGTCGCTTCGACGATTGCATAGCCGAGTTCGAGCTGGCGCTGCGGCTCAATCCGTACTTCTCGCCGGCGCGCGGGCTCTATGGCGTGGCGCTGTCCTATCGCGGGCGCTGGGAGGAAGGCGATCGCGCCGCCAAACAGGCGCTGCGCTTTTCCCCGCGCGATCCCTTTGCCGGCATCTATTACGGCGTCGCCGCCTATTGCCAGTATGTCGGCCGTAACTACGAGGAGGCGGCCCGCCTCGCCCGCGAATCGCTGCGCCAGCGCGCCGATTTCGTCGGCGCCCACCGCGTGCTGACAGCTTCTTTGGCCATGTCCGGCCACGTCAAGGCCGCCGCCGCAGCGCTGGAAGGCCTGCGCGTAGCGCAGCCCAATCTCTCGCTCGCCTGGCTATCGAGCGAGATGCCGTTCGAGCACGAGGCCGACAAGGCGCATTATCTGGAGGGGTTTCGGAGGGCAGGGTTGGGGTAGGGGGCGCTTCGCCCGATGTGCCGAAAAGACGAAGAGCAACAGTTGTCTATTGCGCCGAACTGATTTAGAACATAAAGTGAACATTTAGAGCATTTGCGGTAGGTCGCGCTGGGGGCTCGGGCGGTCGAGCACGAGGGGGACGCTCGGCGGACCTGATCCGGATCGACCGTCGTTTTTTCCAAGAGGATAAGTCGATAGTCGGCTGCGTGCTTACCCAACTTGGACGCAGGAATGAGTGGCCGAATCACTTCTTCACGATAAAACTCAGGTTGTGAGTCAAAGTTTGGGGAGCGTTGTCTTGAGCGGGTTGGACCCAACTTTCATTTCGCTGTTTTCCGGAGCTGGTGGGCTTGACCTTGGCTTAGAGCAAGCCGGATGGAAGTGTGTTTACGCCTCGGACATTGACGACGCGGCTGTTCGCACGCTTGAAGCAAACAGAGGAACGCGAATTTCTCGTGGGACGCGGGCTTTCGAAGCAACAGTGATCGAACGATCTGATGTTCGTACTGATACCGCGGAACAGATATTGTCCAAGGCTGGTGTTACGCGTGGCAAGGTGCAATTGCTCGCGGGTGGTCCTCCCTGCCAGTCCTGGAGCAGCGCGGGGCACCAGCACGGATTTGAAGATCCGCGAGGTCGACTTTTCGAAGATTTCGTTCGCATCGCAAGCCAGTTGGATGTTCGCTGGCTGGTTATGGAGAATGTTCGAGGTCTTCTCACGGCGCGTGGACCAGATGGGCAGCCTGGGTCTGCGCTAGCCTACATCCGAGACGGGCTACTCAAGGCAGGTTTCCAAACCGCCGTTAGCCTATTCAATGCTGCGGATTTTGGTGTTCCGCAGCGACGGGTCCGACTTATTATTATTGGTTTCAGAGCGGGCGATCCGCCGCCCTTTCCGTTACCAACGCATGCGAAGCCTGTGTCGAACTCTCCATTGCAGCAAAAGAAATCGTGGATATCGCTGGGGGATGCCCTCGCGGCTCTGCCCGCGCTTAGTGACGAAGAGATTCTGCGTCCAAGCGGGAAGATTGCGATTGAATTGGCGGAAATCAAACCAGGAAGCGGCGTTAAGAGTCCTGGCAAGGCAGAGCGAACAAGGCCAGGAGGCCATTGGGGCTACAAGCAAGGTGCGTTTGTTGCGGACATCGAACAGAGCGCCCGAACAATTACGGCCAACGCGCAACAAGACTGGGTGCGCGACCCAAACCTTGGTTTGAGACGGCTTTGTCCGCGAGAGTGCGCAGCAGTACAAGGCTTTCCGCAGGACTGGAAATTTGAGGGGCCGCGAGTCACTCAGTATCGACTCATCGGTAACGCCGTTCCGCCACCGCTCGCTCGTGCGCTTGGAACTTCGCTTAGGCTACACGCGTCTGCCGAGAACGAAACGTCTGCTCGCATCGACGTGTCCAAATTGTTGCCACTGCCGGATCGGCTTCGTTCGGCGATAGAATATACCGCGCGGGAAGAGAGGGCCAATGGCGCCTCAAGACGCGCGACCACAAGCCGCCGCGTTTCTCGCGTGCTGGAAGGCGCGCGCAGAGGATAGCTTGAGTGAGCATTGCTGATGAGCATATCTTTAATGCTGCGAGAGCAAAGGCGCTGTACGCGGACA
>JANLPL010000203.1:0-1509 GCA_031367195.1 Bradyrhizobium sp. | reverse complement strand
TTGTTGATTGCCCCCGGAAAGCGTCGCGATCGGAACGTCGGCGGACGCCATGCGCACCGAGAGCGTTCGCACAGCCTTGTCCATGATGCGGTCTTCAAGCGCCGGGCGGATCAGCCATTGCGGCGAGACCGCCTTCAGCATGGCGAGCGTCGCGTTTGAACGTACACTCATCGACGCTATCAAAGCCTGGCGGCGGCGGTCCTCTGGGATATAGCCGATGCCGGCCTCCATCGCCGCGGTGGGGTCGCCGGGCGCAAGTGCGACGCCGCCGACGGAGACAGAACCCGCGTCAAAGGGATCGGCGCCGAAAATGGCATTGACGACCTCGCTTCGTCCGGCGCCGACAAGGCCAGCTAATGTCACGATTTCGCCAGCCCGCACTTCGAAGGAAACGTTGTCGATGACGCCCGCGCGCGATAGGCCTTCGACCTTGAGCACGACAGGCCCAGGCGCGACGGACTGCGTCGTGACTTCCTCTACGTCTCGTCCCACCATCATTCGGATCACGGCGTCATGATCAAGCTCGGCGGCGGGCTTGCTGCCGACCAAACGCCCGTCGCGAAGGACAGTGACCCGGTCGGCGATCGCGAAAACCTCCTCGAGCCAATGCGATACGAAGACGATCGCGAGCCCGTGCGCCTTCAGGCGAGAGACGGTGTCAAAGAGCGCATCGACTTCGCGCCCGGAAAGTGAGGTCGTGGGTTCATCCATGATTAGGACACGCGAGTTTTCGGCTAGCGCGCGGGCGATCTCGACTAGTTGGCTTTCGGCGGGCGAAAGCTGGCGCGCGAGTTTGCGTGGCGACAGGTTTGGGGCGACGTGGTCCAGCACGGCTTCCGCCTGGCGCAGCATTGACGCTTGGGATAGGACGCCGAACCTTGTCGGCCATCGGCCGAGCAGCAGATTCTCGGCGACCGTCATGCTCGGAATGAGGTGATGGTCCTGATGAATCGTCGCGATGCCCGCCTCATGCGCGGCGGCGGGATCCGGGAGCAGAAGCTGACCGCCAATGCGGATATCGCCGCTGTCGGGCGCATAGAACCCGGCCATCAGCTTGATGAGCGTGGATTTTCCGGCGCCGTTTTCACCGACGAGTGCGTTGACTTCGCCAGAACGCACCTCAAGCGAGACCTCGTCGAGCGCAAGCACGCCGGGAAAGGCCTTGGAAACACGGTCGGCGACAAGCACGACTTTGTGCTGGTCGACTTCGCCCGCCCCCCCAATTTCCGCTGTCGCTGATGCGCTCACGCCCATTTCCGTCTTTCTCCCAGTCTGCGCTACAAAGCCGCCGCGAGAGTGAAGGCCTCCAGGATCACGCTTTGAAGAAGACGCGGCGCCACGCAGTCGCCGACGCGTTCGATGCGCGCGGCCAAAAGCTCTGGCGCGGATTTGAATTTGAGGAAGAGATCCTCGCGCGAGCGGCGGCCAATCACCGCCACAACCCAATCGACGTCTTCAATCCAACGATCGTCGCCCGGAATGAGAACGTATTTGCCCCATCCCGCGTCG
>JANLPL010000300.1:0-6064 GCA_031367195.1 Bradyrhizobium sp. | reverse complement strand
CGCGCAACGCCGCCAGCACGGCGGCGAAATCGGTACGTGCGCGGAAACCCAGCTCCCGCTCGGCCCGGCTTGCGTCATAGACCCGGCCGATGCGAGTCGGTAGCCGCCAGCCCTTTTTCGCATACAGCGCGGCCGCATCGGGAAACGCGCGCGCGATCGCCGCCGCCGCGTCGCGTTTCAACGCGCTTGCGTCCTCGCGCCGGAACGGCGTCGGGGCCGAGATCACATAGAGGCCGAAGCCGATCTCAGGCGCCCGATCCAGCGCGGCGAGATGGGCCTCAGCGCAATCCTCGACCGTCAAACGACGATGCAGGAATTCGTTGGCTTTCAGATTAGCGCCGTCGATCTCGTCATGCGTGTCGTCGGCCTCGGGGAAGAAGCGCGCGGTGCGCAGCACGATGCAGGGCAGGCCGTGTTCGAGATGATGGATGCGGCACAGCCCTTCCGCCGCCAGCTTGGTGACGCCATAGATGTTGCGCGGCGCTAGCGGGCCGGCGGCGTCGTCGAGCCAGACCGCGCTCTCGCCCTCCCCGGCCCGGATCGCCTGGCTGATCATCAGCGAGGTGGTAGAGGTGAACACCATGCGCGCCCTAGCGGCGGCGGCCTGCTCCAGCAGGTTCAGCGCGCCCGTCACGTTCGTGTCGATGAAGCTTTGGGCGGGAAAGCGCGCGATGTCGGGCTTGTGCAGCGCGCCGGCGTGACTCACCGCCTCGAACCTATGCTCGCGGAACAGCCGCGAAAGCAGGGCCCGGTCGGCGACCGAGCCGACGACGTCGGTCCAGGGCGAAGCCGCGATGTCCAGGCCGAGCGCGACATCGCCGCGCGCGGCCAGCATGGGCTTGAGATGGCGCCCGAGCCAGCCCGCGGCGCCCGTAAGAAGCACCCGCATCAGAGCGCGGCGACGCGGACCTTGGCGGCCTTGGCGAGCGTTAGGCGGTTTCGCAGCGGCAGCCCGAAGGCTTCCGCCTCGATCTCGAACACGTCGCCTTTCTCGCAGCTGATCCCGTCGGAGAACGACAGCGTCGCCGTGCCGAAGTAATGCACGTGCACGTCGCCGGGTCTGCGGAACAGCGCATATTTGAAATGATGCGCCTCCAGATTGGCGATGGTGTGCGACATGTTCTGCTCGCCCGACAGAAACGGCTTCTCCCACAGCACCGCCTTGGCGCGACGGATGCGCGAGACGCCCTGCACGTCGGGCGGCAATTCGCCGGTCAACAGTTCCGGCCCGAAGCTGGAGGCCCTGAGCTTGGAATGGGCGAGATAGAGGTAATTCTGCCGCTCGGTGACGTGATCGGAGAATTCGTTGCCAAGCGCGAAGCCGAGCCGGCGCGGGTTTCCCTTGTCGTCGATCAGATAGATGCCGACGATCTCCGGCTCCTCGCCGCCGTCGAGCGCGAAGGTCGGGCTTTGCAGGTCGCCGCCCGGCGCGACCAGCGTCGAGCCGTCGCCCTTGTAGAACCATTCCGGCTGCACGCCTTGCCTGCCCTTGGCCGGCTTGCCGCCTTCGAGCCCGAGCTTGAACATTTTCATGGAATCGGTCAGCGAGGCCGGGTCTTCGAGGTGTCTGTGCATCTTGTCGCGGCCTTCCGCGGAGCCCAGATGCGTCAGGCCCGTGCCGGTGACATAGACATGCGCGGGATCGGGATGATCGACCGGCGTCAGCACCCGCCCCTCTTTGTAGGCCGCCGCCAGATCGACCGGCTTGCCAACGCCGCGCTCGGCGATCAGCTTCTTCAGGCTCGCGCCCGCTTCGATCGCCTGGGTTGCGATTTGCACCGTGGTGCGCGCCCCTTTCACCAGCCGGCTTTCGCCGCGCGCGGTGACGACCAGCGCCCGCTTGCCGTTTTCGTCCGTGATCTGCGCCAACCGCATGATGCGCCCTCCCCTAGCCTATGGCGCCGCATACAGCAGACGGGGCATTTGGAAAAGTCAGGAAGCGGAGCCAAAGCGGCTCCCGCCCGGACGCGCTATTTACTAACGGGGCCTTTTCGCGTAGGCGGGCGCCCGTGCCTTCGACGAGCCCCTGACGGCCTTCGCGAGGCGTGCGGCCGGGATCTTAGCAAGTATGGCGAATGTCGTTGTGGTCGGCGCCCAATGGGGCGACGAGGGAAAAGGCAAGATCGTCGATTGGCTGTCCGTGTCGGCGGACGTGATCGTGCGTTTCCAGGGCGGCCACAACGCCGGCCATACGCTGGTGATCGGCGGCAAGGTGTTCAAGCTGGCGCTGTTGCCCTCGGGGATAGTGCGGCCGGGCAAATTGTCGGTGATCGGCAACGGCGTCGTGCTCGACCCCTATCACTTCGCGCGCGAGGTTGAATCCGTGCGCGCGCAGGGGATCGATGTCAACCCCGACAATCTCAAGATCGCCGAGAACACGCCACTGATCCTGTCGTTCTATCGCGATCTCGACGCGCATCGCGAATCCGGCGACGCGGGCGCGCAGAGCATCGGCACGACCCGGCGCGGCATCGGACCCGCCTACGAGGACAAGGTCGGCCGGCGCGCGATCCGGCTGATGGATCTGGCCGACCCGGATTCGCTCGATGGCAAGATCGCCCGGCTTTTGGCGCATCACGTGCCGCTGGCGCGCGGAATGGGGCTGACGCCGCCCGACGCCGCCGCCGTGCGCGCCGAACTGTTGGAGATCGCGCCGAAAGTCCTGCCCTATATGGCGCCGACGTTCGATCTGCTCGACCGCGCGCGTCGCGCTGGCAAGCGGATTCTGTTCGAGGGCGCGCAGGGGGCGCTACTCGACGTCGATCATGGCACCTACCCTTACGTCACTTCGTCCAACACCGTGGCGGCCAACGCCGCGACCGGCTCGGGGCTCGGGCCGCGCGCGATCGGCTATGTCTTAGGGATCGCCAAAGCCTATACGACGCGGGTCGGCGGCGGGCCGTTCCCGACCGAACTGCACGACGAAATCGGCGCGCGGATCGGCAGAATCGGCAACGAATTCGGCACCAACACCGGGCGGCCGCGCCGCTGCGGCTGGTTCGACGCGGCGCTGACGCGCCAGACCGTGAAAATCTCAGGCATCGACGGCGTGGCGCTGACCAAGCTCGACGTGCTCGACGGCTTCGACGAGATCAAGGTCTGCACCCATTATCTGCTGGACGGCGCGCGGATCGACTATATGCCGGCCAATCCGGCGGCGCAGGCGCGGCTGACGCCGGTTTATGAGACCATGCCCGGCTGGCGCGACGCGACGAGCCGGGCGCGTTCCTGGGCCGATCTGCCGGCGCAGGCGATCAAATACGTTCGGCGCATCGAGGAATTGATCGGGGCGTCGGTTGCGCTACTATCGACGAGTCCCGAGCGAGACGACACGATTCTGGTTCACGATCCCTTCCAGGATTGAGCGGACTCGGTCTCAAGTACCGCGCGTAAGCGGAAGGTTGTATGGCCGATTACTATTCGTTGCTGGCGCGCGCGGTCGCCAATCTGCCAAAAACGAGCCCGCCTTTTACGCGGCGCGCGATCTACGAGCGTGCGCGCAAGGCGCTGACCAATCAGTTGCGCTCGCTGAAGCCGCAATTGCCGGAAAGCGACATCGCGCGCGAGGAACGCGCGCTCGACGAAGCCGTGGCGCGACTGGAGGCCGAGTTCGAGCCGGCGACGGCTGATGTCCGCACGCTGCCGCTCGGCGCCGCCCCGGCCGGAGCCGAACTCGCCGAGCCGCCGCCAGCGCCCGCGCCGCCTCCACCGCCTCCGCCCCGTGCGGCGGAGCCGACGCCGCCGGTTCTGCGCGCGCCCCGTCCGGCCGCGCCCGCCGCGCCGCCAAGAGCGCCAACCCCGCCGCTGCGTCCGCCAAGCCCGACACCGAAGCCCCCGCCAGCGCCCTCGCCGCAGGGACTTCCCAGCGCCGCTGCGTTCAGGGGACCGCTGTTGGGCTCGGCGACGCCCGAACCGGCCGCCTCGTCCGAGCCGACGCTGGGATCGGCGCGCTATGAAGACGCCTCGCAGGCGGATGCGCCGCCGCTGGAGGCGCCGGTCAGCCGGCAAGATCGCGAACCGGCGCGCCCGACCTTGGCCGACGTCAACCGGCGCAAGACGCCGACCTGGCTGTGGATCGCCGGCGCAGTGGCGGTCGGCTTCGCCGGCTCGATCGCAGTCGCGGCGCTGTTGATGCGGCCGGCGTTGCAGGATTTGTCGCCCCCGCCCGGCGCCGAGACGCCGGTGGCCTCGCCCGAAGCCGCGCCGGAGAAATCGGCGCAGCGGGTCGGGCAGACCCAACCGGCGGAGCCAAGCGCGCCCGCCAGCCCGACCGCCGAGCCGAGCCCGACCGCAAGCGCCGCGCCCTCGCCTGGCCCCGAGATCGCCGCGAGCCCGACGGCGACGCCCGAGGCCGCGCCGTCGCCGACCACCGCGCCGCCGCCGAGCGCCGCGCCGACCGTGCCGATCGCCAGCCGGGCCGCGATGCTGGTGGCGACGGTCGCGGATGCGGCCAAGCCCTCCATCACCGTGGGGACCGCGGTGTGGTCGATCGTGCCCGCGCCGGCGGGTCAGCCGCAGGGGATCGGCGTCAAGGCCGAGATCGACATTCCCGATCTGAAGCTGCGCGCCTCGATCATCCTGCGCAAGAATTTCGACGCGAGCCTGCCCGCTTCGCACACCATCGACCTGCGCGTGACATTCGATCCCGGCTCGCCGATCAAGGGCGTCAAGGACATCGCGCTGCCACTTATGCGCCGCGACGATCCCCCGGCCGCCGACGCGCTGGCCGGCGTGCGGGTGAAGATCAGCGAGAATTATTTCCTGATCGGCCTCAACCGCGCCGACGCCGACCTCGTCCGCAACGTGCAGGAAATCGCCGAGCGCGGCTGGTTCGATTTCCCGATGCAACTCGATGACGACCGCATCGCCAAGCTGACGTTCGAGAAGGGCAGCGACGGCGAGAAAGCCGTCGCTCAGGTTTTGACGGCGTGGAAGTGAGGGGCCGGCGCCCGCTCACGACAGATTAAACGCTCACGCCAAATTGAACACCCGCGTCGATACGAACTCGCCGTTCTCGACCATTCCCACCGCCACCGGGGAGCCGAAACAGACGGCGTAGGCTGGACCTTCCTCGGGAGCGGAGGGCCCGCGCAGAATCAGCCGTTGGCCGCGTCGGAGCGTCGCCGCGCCGTTGCGGTCGATCGCGCAACGCTGCAATTCCGACAGACCGGCCTCGACGCCCAGCATAGCCGCCGCCAGCGCCTCGGGCGAGGCTTCGAGTTGCGCGAAGCCGACGCCCTGCTCCACCGAGAACGGGCCGACGCGGGTGCGGCGCAACAGCGAGACATGGCCGAAGCAGCCAAGCACGCGGCCGAGATCGCGCGCGAGCGAGCGCACATAGGCGCCCTTGCCGCATTCGGCCTCGAAGGTCGATTCGTCGCCGTTATGTTCCATCAGCTCCAGCCGATGCACCAGGATTTCGCGCGCGGCGATCTCGAACTGCGCGCCATCGCGGGCAAGGTCGTAGGCGCGCTCGCCGGCGATCTTGATGGCGGAATACATCGGCGGAATCTGCATGATGAGGCCGATGAAGCGCGGCAGCGCGGCGACGATGGCGGCCGGCTCCGGGCGCTGGTCGGATTGCGCGATTCCCTTGCCCTCGCCGTCGTCGGTGTCGGTCTCGACGCCCCATTTGACGGAGAAGCGATAGGACTTCATGCCCTCCTGCACGACGGCGACGGTCTTGGTCGCCTCGCCGAAGGCGACCGGCAGCACGCCCGAGGCAAGCGGATCGAGCGTGCCGGCGTGCCCCACCTTTTTTGCGTTGAACAGGTGCTTGAGCCGCCCGACGGCCTGCGTCGAGGTGATGCCGACCGGCTTGTCGAGATTGATCCAGCCGTTGACCTCGGCGCGCTGGATACGTCGCTGCGGCGGCCGCGCGGGGCGGGGGCGCGTCGCGGCTTCTGGCGTAAAATCGTTCACTTCGGCTCCTCGTCCGGCCCCGTCAGATCCCGCGCGACGCGGGGCGAACGCAGAATCGCGTCCATGCGCGCCTGCACGTCGAAACTCTCGTCGACGACAAAGCGCAGATCGGGGGCGTATTTGAGATTGACGCGCTGGGCCA
>JANLPL010000293.1:0-2829 GCA_031367195.1 Bradyrhizobium sp. | reverse complement strand
GTCATCGGCTCCGTCGCGTCACGCAAGACATCGTGGATTCTCCGACGACATTCGCCAGGGCGGAACCAGTCATTATAGCGGCGTCGCCGCGCAGGCCGAGCCGCGACGAGGATGTCGTTGGGATCAAACAGGCGAATGGTCGCGTCCAAATGCGCCAGATCGGCGCGACGCGCGTTGGCCTGGCGCTCGAGGCCCTCGAGTATTTCGGTCAATTCCAATCGCTTCTCGCGCAATAACGAGACAACCGACGGATCGCTCATCACCACCACCTATTGCCAGCATCAATCAGATGGCAGAATAATCGCTCGGCCGCCGCGCACGAAGCATCAGCCAGTGGTGGCTGCTACATAAGGCCGCATAGCTGCATACGGTGGAGAGAACTCGCACATGCAATCCGGGCCAGAGCGCTTTGTATCCCCGCAGCTATTGGAGCGGGCGAAACGTGCTATCGTCGATGGAGAACTGCTGCCCGCATTCGACTTCAGTATTTGTCGAACGTGTCTGGAAATCGGTCAAATAAGAGGAGGTTTACCTTCACGCCAACGACAGCGTCGGCGTCGCGCGAGCTTCCATCGGCCGCTATCTGAATTTCTATAATGGTCTGCGGCCACATTCGAGCCTTGACCGAATGACCCCGGACGAGGCTTACTTCCACCCGTCGCTGCTCGCAGCGGCGGCATGAAATTTTCCGCCGCCGGTGGACGCTCGCAACTTCGGTCTGGCTACGCCCTTCCTACGTCGCAATCAACCATCGGCGATTCCTAACGACCAACCCCGGCGGAACGTCACTTATCATTTGCGGGAGAGCTGTTCACACAACCGGAGCCAGCTCTAACGGTTCGTTACCATCTAGCTACACCACCAGGCGGGACACGACCTAAGTGACCTTAGGGTCCGTCAGGAATCAACCGCTTTGAATACTCGTCTGGTTGAAGGGGCGATTGTGTAGTTCCATTCGCCATGGAAATCCTCGCGCGTGATGTTGAGGCTTTCCATCTGCTCGTCCGAAACGAGTATGCCCTTGGGATAGATATTTTCGTCGAGCTCGCAGCGAACCGTCAGGCCGGCGCCCGTCGTGGTTGCGCCGATGAGTTCGACGATCACGCGATAGCTGACCAGCGGCTTGGCGCGCCAGTTCTGAGTGATGAACGAGAATAGACGATGCTCTATCTTGTTCCACTTGCTGGTTCCCGGCGGGAAATGTTGAACCGCGATGGAGAGGCCCAGTTCGTCGGCGAGCCGCTGCAATTCGAGCTTCCACAATCGCACGCGCGAGCCGTTCGATCCGCCGCCGTCGGAGGTGACGACCAGACGCTGCGCGAGGGGATAGCGAATTTGGACGACCTCTCGCCACCATCGGCGGATCGTATTCACCGCGAAGGCCGCGGTATCGTTGTCCATGCCGACGCTGACCCAACCCGTGTTGGACGCCAGGTCATAAATTCCCTAGGGCACGGCGCGGCCAAGCTCCTTGATCAGGAAGTCGTGCCCCCGCACTTCCTCCGGATCGCCTTGTAGACGCCATTCGCGGCCGGCATTCTCGCGACAAAGCGCTTGCTTTGCGCTGAAATCGCCGACCAGTTCCTTCTTTTTCGTATCGACCGATATGACAGGTTGGTTGTCGGCCATCGCCGTCTTGACGGCTTGGTTGATGACGCGGAATTGCGCATCGCGATCGGGATTATCGGCGCCCTCGCGTGTCTTGTTGTTGGTCTGCAAGCTGAACTTTTGCCCCTTCAGCAACTCGCCGACCACCGTGTGGCTGATCTTGTGACCGAGGTCGCGCGGTTCGCCCGCCAAACGGCGCAGGCTCTTGCAGGTCCAGCGCAGCGGCGACATCGGATCGCCACGCGTGTCGGGCTCGATCAAGCCGTTCAGGTCGGCGAGCAAAGCTGGGTCCGTTTCGATGAGCGATTTGCGTCCCCCGCCGGGCCGGCGCACGCGATCCGACATCGAACCGGGCGGCGCATCGAGGTCTTTCAGACCCCGTCCGATCGTGCTCGCGGCCACGCCCGTCACACGCGAGACCGTTGCTAAGCCGCCACGCCCCGCCGCGCGCGCTTCCGCCGCCGCGAAAAGCCGTCGCCGCCGTTCATCCAATTCCGGCAATATCGCCGCCTGCCGCGCTTCGAGCCGCCGAAGAGAATCTTCATCGATCATCCCCAACGATACGGCGCGACGACCGCCAAGGGAATCTGAGCCCTACTTGCCAACCCCGATCCGATTCGCTAATTGGCTGACGGGCACTTAGAGCGGCATCCGAGCAGGTTGAATCGGCTGGGGCTTTGCGAATCGGAGGAAATCTGATTCTTGTTTTGCGCCGGTTGGGGGCGGCGCGGGATGGGACCGTTGTCTTTGGACTTACGCAAGAGGGTGGTTTCGGCGATTTCCGAACAGGGCATGAGTTGTCGCGCGGCGGCGCGGCGGTTCGGCGTCAGTTTCGCCAGCGCGATCCGGTGGATTGCAGCGTTGCGCGAGCGGGGGGACTACGCGCGGCTGCCTATGGGCGGCGACCAGCGCTCGCGTCGCGTAGAGGCGCACGCCGATTACCTTCTTGGCCTTATCCGGCGGGAACCAGACCTGACGCTGACCGAAATCCGCGCCCGTCTGGAGCGCGCGCGCGGGGAAAAGGTGTCGCCATCGATGATTTGGCGGTTCTTCGATCGCCACAAGATCACTTTTAAAAAAGGCTCTTATAGCGCTTTTTGTTGATATGGTCCCAATCCGATGGCCCCGAGGATCATGGCGGCCGAAGTGGCGTTGGGTCCGATCGCCTCCAAAGTCCTGCGCCACCCGAGATAGTTCGGCAGATTTTTTGTGGCGACGCCA
>JANLPL010000290.1:0-19094 GCA_031367195.1 Bradyrhizobium sp. | reverse complement strand
CCGCTTTCGCGGCGGCGGCCTCCTCGCTCGGCCCGATCGAACTGCTCGTCAACAATGCCGCGATGTTCGAGGACGATGCCATCGACCGGCTGGATCTGGCGCTCTGGCGGCGCCAGTTCGCTGTCAATCTGGAGGCGCCGGTGTTCCTGATCGGCGCCTTCGCGGCGGCGCTGCCGGCCGAGCGCGAGGGCGCCGTCGTCAACATCATCGACCAGCGGGTATTGAAACTCACGCCGGAATATCTCTCCTACACGTTGGCGAAATCGGCTTTGTGGACTGCGACCCGCACGCTGGCGCAGGCGTTGGCGCCGCGCATCCGCGTCAATGCGATCGGGCCGGGGCCGACCTATCCCAGCGCGCGCGAGGGCGAGGCGGGGCTCTCCCACGAGGCGGCCGGCACGCTGCTTGGCCGCGCCATCTCCGGCGAGGAGATCGCCGAGGCCGTGCTGTTCCTGGCGCGGGCGCGGAACGTCACCGGGCAGATCGTCTGCGTCGATGCCGGTCAGCATTTGGGCTGGCGCACGCCCGACATCGTGGGTTGATCGCTCGCAAAACAACTTGCGCATTCCGTTTGAACCTTTCACGCTGCCGCGGCGACAGACGGACGAGGCGGAATGGTTGAGACGGACGGCGACCTCATCGAGCGGATCAAGGCGGGCGACCAGCTCGCGCTGAAGACGCTCTACGCGCGCCATCACGTGAAGATCTTTCGCTTCGCGATGCGGATCCTGCGATCCGAATCGAGCGCGGAGGATGTCGTGAGCGAGGTTTTTCTGGATGTGTGGCGAAGAGCAGCTAATTTCGAGGGCCGCTCGGAGGCGTCCACCTTCCTGTTGAGCGTCGCCCGCAACAAGGCTTATTCGCTGCTGCGCAAGCGCCGCGACGCGGAACTCGACGACGAGCAGGCGGGACAGATCGAGGATTCCGCCGACACGCCCGAGGCGGCTTTACAGAAGAAGAACAAGGGCGAGCTGTTGCGCGCCTGCCTGGGGCGGCTGAGCCCGGAGCATCGCGAGGTGATGGACCTCGTCTATTACCACGACAAATCGGTCGAGGAGGTCGCGGCGATCGTCGGCATCCCCGAGGGCACGGTCAAGACGCGCATGTTCCACGCGCGCAAGAAATTGGCGGAATTGGCGAAGGCGGCGGGTATCGACAGGGGTTGGCCATGAACAACGAGGTCGAACAGATCGAGGCGCTGCTGCCGTGGTACGCTGCCGGCGCGCTGACCGACGCCGAGCGCGCTGAGGTCGAGGCGGCGCTTAAGGCGCGGCCGGAACTGCGCGCGAGTCTCGCCACCATCGAGGAGGATCTCGGCGAGACGATCGCACTGAACGAGGCGCTCGGCGCGCCGAGCCCTGAGGTTTGGGCGCGGATCGCCAGGGGCGTCGCGGCCGCGCCGCGCAAACCTTCGTTAAGCGCCCGGCTTGGCGGCTGGTTTGGCTTGTCCACGCCAGCGCGTTCGCCCCGCTTCGCTTTGGCCGGCGTGATGGCCGCGCTGGTGATCGCCTTGCAGGCGACGGCCATCGTCGCCCTGCTGCGTCCGGGTGCGCCAAAACCGTCCTACGGGACCGTCACCGCCACGCCGCAGGCGGCCAAAGGCGCCGACGTGCTGGTCGTCTTCGCGCCCGAGGCGAAGCTCGACGACGTCACCGCTTTCCTCAGGGCCCATGCGGCGACGATCGTCGCCGGGCCGAAAGCGGGCGGCCTGTATGAGTTGCGCGTCGGCGACAAGGCGCTCGCCAAGCCGGAGATGGACGCGCTGTTGCAGGCTTTGACAGCCGCGCCGATCGTGAAGATGGCGCTGCCGGGGGGTTAGGTCACAGCCTCTCGCGCGCCAGCTTTGCGCCGGCCGACAAAGCCGCGAGCTTGGAATAGGCGATGCGCGACGACATCGGCGCCATGCCGCAATTGGTGCAGGGAAACAGCCGCTCGGCCGGCACAAAAGCCAAAGCCTGTCGGATCGTTTCGGCGACTTCTTCCGGCGTTTCCACGACATCGGAGGCGACGTCGATGGCGCCGACGATGACGTCCTTGCCCTTGAGCAGCGCCATCAGTTCGATCGGCACGCGCGAATTGCGGCATTCCAGCGAGACCTGATCGATGCGGCTGCGCGCCAGCGCCGGAAACGTCTGTTCGTACTGTCGCCAGCGCTCGCCCAGCGTCGCCTTCCAGTCATTATTGGCCTTGATGCCGTAGCCGTAGCAGATATGCACGGCCGTCTTGCATTTGAGACCCCGCGCGGCGCGCTCGAGCGCGGCGACCCCCCATTCCTGCACCTCGCGCATGTAAACATTGAAGGCCGGCTCGTCGAACTGGACGACATCAACGCCGAGCGCGACCAGTTCATGCGCCTCCTCGTTCAGCGCCTCGGCGAAGGCGTGCGCCAGCGCGGCGCGATCGCGGTAATGCTCGTCGGCGATGGTGTCGACGATGGTCATCGGGCCGGGCAGGGTGAATTTGAGTTTGCGGCGCGTATGGGCGCGCGCCGCGCTCGCCTCCGCCGAATGGACCGAGCCCTTGCGGCGGATCGGGCCGGTCACGGTCGGCACTTCGGCCTTGTAGCGGTCGGCGCGGATGCCGATCACCTGACGGCGGGCGAAATCGACGCCATCGAGCTGGGCGAGAAAGCCGTGGACGAAATGGATGCGCGCCTGCTCGCCGTCGCTGACGATGTCGAGGCCAGCGTCTTCCTGGAGCTTAACCGCCAGGATCGTTGCGTCGATCTTGCCTGCTTCGAGCGCCTCGCCCTCCAGTTTCCACGCCGGCCACAGCTTTTCGCTTTCGGCGAGCCAGATCGGTTTTGGCAAGCTTCCGGCGATCGTGGTCTCGAACATGTCCGCTCCCTTGATATTATTCGATTCTTGGGATCGCAGCATAGACAGTCCCCGCTGAAATCCAATCTCGCGTGAGCCGCCCTGCTCAACAACCGCCCTCGTTCCTCGTTTGTTCTTTCCAATGGGCGTGCTACAGTGGAGAACTCGAATCAACCCCGAAAAATCACCGCATGACCGATGATCTGTTCGGCGCCGACGAACCGCGCCGCAAGCCAAAGACGCCGCCCAAGACCGGAACGCCGGGCGAGGGCGACTACAATGCGTCTTCGATCGAGGTGCTGGAGGGGCTGGAGCCGGTGCGGCGACGGCCGGGCATGTATATCGGCGGCACAGACGCCAACGCCATGCACCACCTGTTCGCCGAGGTGATCGACAATGCCATGGACGAGGCGGTGGCCGGCCACGCCAAGACGATTGAAGTGGCGCTGGAGGAGAGCGGCTGGCTCAGCGTCAGCGACAATGGGCGCGGCATGCCGGTCGACCCGCACCCGAAGTTCAAGGACAAATCCGCGCTCGAAGTGATCATGACGGTGCTGCATGCCGGCGGCAAATTCGACAGCGGGGCCTACGAGACTTCTGGCGGCCTGCATGGCGTCGGCGTGTCGGTCGTCAACGCTTTGTCGGCGCGCACCGAGGTCGAGGTCGCGCGCGGGCAGACGCTGTATCGACAGGTGTTCGAGCGCGGCAAGCCGGTGACCAAGCTGGAAGTGGTCGGCCGCGCGCCGAACCGGCGCGGCACCAAGGTGCGCTTTCTGCCCGACCCCGAGATTTTCGGACCCAGCGCCAAATTTGATCCCGCCCGCCTGTTCAAGATGACGCGCTCGAAGGCCTATCTGTTCGGCGGCGTCGAAATCCGCTGGCGCTGCGCGCCCTCGCTGGCCGACAGCAAAACCCCTGTTGAAGCGGTGTTCCACTTTCCCGGCGGCCTGAAAGACTATCTGGCCGCCGATATCGAGGGCCAGGAGACGGTGGTGGAAGCCGCCTTCGTCGGCAATGTGCAGAAGGCGGGCAAGCACGGCTCGGTCGAATGGGCGATGAGCTGGCTTACCGTCGAAGACGGCTTCGTCCATTCCTATTGCAACACGATCCCGACCTCTGACGGCGGCACCCACGAGACCGGTCTTCGCGCGGCGATCCTGCGCGGGCTTCGCGACCATGCCGAGCGGATCGGTCAGGCCAAGCGCGCCGCCGTGCTGACGGCGGACGACGTGATGTCGGGTTGCGCCGCGCTGATCTCGGTGTTCATCCGCGAGCCGGAGTTCCAGGGCCAGAACAAGGGCCGGCTGCAAACCGTCGAGGCCGCCCGCATCGTCGAGAGCGCGGTGCGCGACGCTTTCGACCACTGGCTCGCCGGCGCGCCCAGCCAGGCGGCCAAACTGCTCGATTTCGCGGTGGAGCGCGCCGACGAACGGCTGCGCCGCCGCGCGGAGAAGGACGTCGCGCGCAAGGCCGCGACCCGCAAGCTGCGGCTGCCGGGCAAGCTCGCGGATTGCTCGAACTCCTCAGCGCAAGGCTCTGAACTGTTTATCGTCGAGGGCGATTCGGCCGGCGGCTCCGCCAAGCAGGCGCGCGACCGGGCGACGCAGGCTGTGTTGCCGTTGCGCGGCAAGATCCTCAATGTCGCCTCGGCGACGCGGGAAAAACTCGCCGCCAACCAGCAGCTTTCCGACCTCGCGCAGGCTTTGGGCGTCAGTTTGGGCGCCGCTTATCGTGGCGAAGATTTGCGCTACGACAAGGTCATCATCATGACCGACGCTGACGTGGACGGGGCGCATATCGCCTCGCTTCTGATCACGTTCTTCTATCGGCAGACGCCGAAACTGATTGACGAGGGCCATCTCTACATCGCCGCGCCGCCGCTTTATCGCCTGACGCAGGGGGCGAAATCGATTTACGCGCGCGACGACGCGGACAAAGAGCGCCTCATGAAGCACGGCTTCACCGGCAAGGGCGCGATCGAGGTGAGCCGGTTCAAGGGATTGGGCGAAATGCCGATGCGCGACTTGCGCGACACGACCATGGACCCCGCCCGCCGCACCCTTCTGCGCGTCTTCATCGTCGCTGATCCCGAAGGTACGGCTGACTCGGTAGAACGTCTTATGGGAAACAAGCCCGAGGCCCGGTTCGCCTTCATCCAGGAACGGGCGCCAAAAGCGCGCGAATTGGTCGATGTCTGAACGGCTTTGACGTCTTCTTAACCACAACCGTTTAAAAACATGCGGATCGTGGGTGAGGGGACGTTTCGTGGACGAAGAAAATACGGGCCGTTCGAAGTGGCGCAACATTGAATTCGCGAGCGTGACGGCGCTGGCCGCAACGCTGGTCTGTTTGATCGTGGGCCAGACCGCCCAGCAATTCGCCGCGCAAACGACGGCGCCGGCGGCCGCGGCCGCCAAAGCGCAGCCTGGTTTCAATGCGATCGACTATGCAGCGACCGCGTCGATCAAGGGCGCCGCCGTCGTTATTGGCCCCTGCGATACTCATTCGCCCTGAGCATTCGAGGCGCCTGACCTTTGGGCGTTGCGTATCGAAAATGCGCTGGCAAGCGCACTAGCGAAGTATTGCGAAATGCGTTAATGTCACGGCGGCCCCGGTTTGCGATCGATGTGATTGACGGGGCGGGTCTAGGCGATGCGGGCGATAAATCTTGAAGTTTTCCCGACATTTGGTCGGGCGCCGACGGCATGGACCGTCGAACGCGACGCGCGGATGCGCCGTTTCAACGGTGATGCGCGAATCGGAATTTCGGACCGCGGCGCACGCTGGACATCTTCGAAAACGACAGCGCTCCAGAGGCTACAGAACCACGAGGTTCCGGGGCGTGCGGCAGCGGCTGTTCCTTGCCAATTCGGACAGGGGCGGCTGAACAGGGAAATTGGGCGGAGAATTTGGTTAACATGAGCAAGGGTAAGGATTTTCGGGCGCCTCGCAAACGGGGATTCGACGATGATGGGCCGATGCCTTACGAGCCTCGCCCTCGCGGAGCGCGCGCTTTCGGCGGCGGGCCGGACGCAGGTTTCGGCGGAGCGCCGATGCAGATGGGTTTCGGAGCGCAGGCTCCGGCGACGGGACCGACGGTTGACGCTGTCGTCAAATGGTTCAAGGCCGACAAGGGTTACGGCTTCGTCGAACTGTCCAACGGGCAGGGCGACGCCTTTCTGCACGCCAATGCGCTGCATTCGTCGGGCCATGAGAGCGTTCCCGCGGGCGCCAAGCTCAAGGTCATGGTCGGCGCCGGCGCCAAAGGCGCGCAGGTGACCCGGGTGGTCGAAGTCGACGCCGCCGGCATCGTCGAGCGGCCCGCGCGCGCGCATAGCGACGGCCCGAGCAGCGGCGGCGCGCGTCCCCCCCGCCGCGCCGCGCCCGATCCGGCCACCGCCGTTCCGGTAAGCGGTCGCGTCAAGTGGTTCGATGACGCCAAGGGCTTTGGCTTCGTCGCCAGCGACGACGGCGGCAAGGACGTTTTCGTGCATATTTCCGTGCTCGGGCCGTCGGGCATTTCGCATCTCGCGGAAGGCCAGCCGGTCAACATGCGGGTGGTCGACACGCCCAAGGGCCGCGAAGCCATTTCGCTGTCGATCTGAGTTGCGAGGGGCGCCATAGCGGCGCCCCTTTTTCATCGCGGCTGCGTGAGACGGCTGTTGACACCTTCGCGCGACATCAGCCGCCTCATCGAGATCATGGCCGCGCTGCGGACGCCAGGGACTGGCTGTCCCTGGGATCTTGAACAGACCTTCGCGACCATCGCCCCCTATACGATCGAGGAGGCCTACGAGGTCGCCGACGCCATCGCGCGCGGCGATATCGCTGACTTGCGCGACGAGCTTGGCGACCTGCTGCTGCAAGTCGCCTTTCACGCGCAAATCGCTGAAGAGCAAGGCGAATTCGACTTTGGCGGCGTGGTCGAGGCGATCACGCAAAAGATGATCCGCCGCCATCCCCATGTGTTCGGCGATGCGCGGGATCTGTCGCCTGATCAGGTCAAGGCTTTGTGGGGCCAGATCAAGGCGCGGGAGAAGCAGGGCGGAGCGGAGCCGCAGGGCGCGCTCGCCGGCGTTCCCCTCGCCATGCCGGCGCTGACGCGGGCGCTCAAATTGCAGGAAAAGGCGGGCAAGGTCGGATTCGACTGGAACGACGCGCGCGCCGTGCTGGCGAAAATCCGCGAGGAGATCGACGAGGTCGAGGCGGAACTCGACGCGGGTCGTATGGATCTGGCGGAGGGGGAGGTGGGCGATCTGCTGTTTGTCGTCGTCAATCTCGCGCGGCATTTGAAGATTGATCCCGAGCAGGCTTTGCGCGGGACCAACGGCAAATTCGAGCGCCGCTTCGGCTTTATCGAGGCGGCGTTGGCGCGGCAGGGCCGGGGGCCGGCGCAGGCGGGCCTGGCCGAGATGGACGCGCTATGGACGCAAGCGAAGGCGGCCGAGAAAGGCTGAAGCCCGGTCTTTAGGAAGACTTGCGCTCCTAGGCTTCAAGGCGCCGTTCGAGATCGGCGAAGCTCGCGACGGTTAGATTGGCTTTGTAGATCTCGGCTATGGCGTTGAGCTTGATGCCGCGAATGTCATTCTTCAACGCAGCGATTTCCTCGTCCACCTTCTTGAAGCCCGCATCCACCTTGTCGAATCGCTCGTTCGTTTCGGCCCGCATCAGGCGCAACTGCTCAAGGACCAGATTGGTCGGCTCCATTGGCGGGTTCGGCATCGTAACGCTCCTGCTGTTCATATAGCATGCGGGCGCGGTGCAAACGAGTCCGCCTTGCATTCCACAACGATGCGCGTCAGTGGAAGCTCATGACCGACATTTCGCTTGCCGCCGCCGCCGGCGCGGGGCTTCTCTCGTTCCTTAGCCCCTGCGTGCTGCCGCTGGCGCCGCCCTATCTCTGCTATCTCGCGGGAACCAGTGTTGAAGCGCTGACGCAGGAGAGCGAAGCCGAGGCGAGGCGAGATATTTTCCTGGCCTCGCTTCTGTTTGTCGCCGGCTTCTCCACCGTTTTCGTGACGCTGGGCGCGACGGCCTCGGTGTTCGGCGCGCTGCTGCGGCAATGGAGCTATCCGCTATCGATCGCAGCCGGGCTCGGCATCATGGCGATGGGCGCGCATTTTCTCGGGCTTTTCCGCCTTTCGTGGATGTATCGCGAGAAGCGGCTGGAGGTCGCCAAGCCGCCGGGGCTGTGGAGCGCCTATTTCATGGGCCTCGCCTTCGCGATTGGTTGGACCCCGTGCATCGGGCCGATATTGGGCGCGATTCTCGTCGTCGCCGGATCGGAGGATACGGTTGCGCGCGGCGCGCTGCTGCTGTTCGCCTATGCCCTTGGGCTTGGCGCTCCGTTCGTATTGGCGGCGCTGGCGATGGAGCGTTTTCTCGCCTTTGCGCGAGGTTTTCGCAGCCAATTCGCTCGCCTCGAAAAAGTCGTCGGAGCGCTGTTGATCCTGACAGGCGCAGCCTTCCTCACCGGGGGCTTTCAAACCGCCACAAGCTGGCTCAACGACATGTTTCCCGCCGTCGGGCAGTAGAGGACACGCGCCAGCAAGGCGTTGACTTTGCGCGCGCGCGGCTCCAAGTTGTCGCCACTCGAGGGGAGCCTAGAGCGGCTGAGACGGCGAGAGCGCCGGACCCTTTGAACCTGATCCGGGTCGTGCCGGCGTAGGGACGAGGCTAGACGATCAAGCCCCGCCTTCCGCTCAACAGGCCTGGACGAGCGGAGGCGCGCCAAGATGAACCAACACGCGAAGATCAAGACGGAAGCGCCCACCAGCGTGACGACGGGGCCCATTCGCGGCTCGCAGAAAGTCTATGCCGCGCCCAAAGAGCGCCCTGACCTGCGCGTGCCGTTCCGCGAAGTGGTTTTGACGGATTTGAACGAGCCGCCGGTCCGCGTTTACGATCCCTCCGGGCCTTACACTGAGACCGGCTTCACGCCCGACCTCGCCGCCGGACTTCCCGCGCTGCGCGAAGCATGGATCGCCGGACGCGGCTATGCCGGCATCGAAGGCCGCGCCGTCAAGCCTTGGGACAACGGCAACGTCTCCGCCGACCGGCTCGCGCCGCATTGCCCCGCGACGCGCATCTTGCGGGCAGGGGCGAACGGCCAGCTCGTCACCCAGTATGAATTCGCCAAGGCCGGCATCGTCACCGAAGAGATGATCTATGTCGCCCACCGCGAGAATCTCGCTCGCGACGCGGCGGTTGGCGGCACGGCCGACGGCGAGAGTTTTGGCGCGGAAATCCCTGAATTCGTGACGCCGGAATTCGTGCGCTCGGAAATCGCGCGCGGCCGCGCGATCATCCCCGCCAACATCAACCATGTCGAATTGGAGCCGATGGCGATCGGCCGCAATTTCCTGGTCAAGGTCAACGCCAATATCGGCAACAGCGCGGTGTCCTCGGGCGTGGCCGAGGAGGTCGAGAAAATGGTGTGGGCGATCCGCTGGGGCGCCGATACGGTGATGGACCTCTCGACGGGCCGCAACATCCACAACATCCGCTCCTGGATCATCCGCAATTCGCCGGTGCCGATCGGCACGGTGCCGATCTATCAGGCGCTGGAGAAGGTCGACGGCGACCCGCTCAAGCTGGACTGGGAAGTGTTCAAGGACACGCTGATCGAGCAGGCCGAGCAGGGCGTCGATTACTTCACCATCCACGCCGGCGTGCGCCTCGCGCACGTGCCGCTGACCGCCAAGCGCGTGACCGGCATCGTCTCGCGCGGCGGCTCGATCATGGCGCGCTGGTGCCTGGCCGGCCATCGCGAGAGCTTCCTCTATGAGCGGTTCGACGAGATCTGCGACATCATGCGCAAGTACGATGTTTCCTTCTCGCTCGGCGACGGCCTGCGTCCCGGCTCGATCGCCGACGCCAATGACGCGGCGCAATTCGCGGAACTGGAGACGCTGGGCGAGCTGACCAAGGTCGCCTGGGACAAGGGCTGTCAGGTGATGATCGAAGGCCCCGGCCACGTGCCGATGCACAAGATCAAGGTCAACATGACCAAGCAGCTCAAGGAATGCGGCGAGGCCCCGTTCTATACGCTGGGGCCGCTGACGACCGACATCGCACCGGGCTATGATCACATCACCTCCGGCATCGGCGCGGCGATGATTGGCTGGTTCGGCACGGCGATGCTTTGCTACGTCACGCCCAAAGAGCACCTCGGGCTGCCCGACCGCAATGACGTGAAAACCGGCGTGATCACCTATCGCATCGCCGCCCACGCCGCCGATCTCGCCAAGGGCCATCCGGCCGCGCAAATCCGCGACGATGCGATCAGCCGAGCCCGCTTCGATTTCCGCTGGGAGGATCAGTTCAACCTGTCGCTCGATCCCGACACCGCCTGCGCCTATCACGACGAGACGCTGCCGAAAGACAGCCACAAGGTCGCGCATTTCTGCTCGATGTGCGGACCGAAATTCTGCTCGATGCAGATCACCCGGGATCTTCGAGCTGAAGCAGCGGCGATGGCGGGCATGGCGGAGAAGTCGAAGGAATTCGTCGATTCCGGCGGCAAGCTCTACGTGAAGGCGGCGGAGTAGCGATGCACGCCGATGTCGTCGGCGCCGGCGTGTTCGGCCTCGCGGTGGCGACCGAACTCGTCGAGCGCGGCGTGTCCGTCACGCTCCACGAGCGCAATGCGGGGCTCGGCGGCAACGCCTCGTGGCTCGCGGGCGGGATGCTGGCGCCGTTCTGCGAGGGCGAGAGCGCGCCGGCGAGCGTGGTCGAGCGGGGACGCGGCGCGCTCGACTGGTGGGCCCGCCGTGTCCCCGGCGTTCTGCGCAACGGCACGCTGGTTGTGGCGCCGCCGCGCGACGCGGCCGATCTCGACCGCTTCGCGGCGCGGACTCAAGATTGGGAGCGCGTGGACGAGGCTGGCGTCGCGGCGCTGGAGCCCGATCTGGCGGGGCGGTTCCGCAAGGGCCTGTTCTTCGCGGGCGAAGGCCATCTCGATCCGCGCGAGGCGTTGGGCGCGCTGCGCGACGGATTGATTCGCAACGGGGCGGAGCTGAACTTCGCACGGCCGTTTCCGCTGGGTGAGATCGACGGCTGGCCGTCTCCCTCGCCCCGTTTACGGGGAGAGGGTAAGGGTGAGGGGCGGCCCCGCCTGGTCGTCGATTGCCGGGGCTTCGCCGCCCGCGACAGCTTGCCGGAACTGCGCGGCGTGCGCGGCGAGATGCTGCTGCTGCGCACCGACGAGGTGCGGCTGTCGCGCCCCGTTCGGTTGCTGCATCCCCGCATCCCGCTCTACATCGTCCCGCGCGCGGGCGGCGTGTTCATGATCGGCGCGACCATGGTCGAGAGCGCGGAGAAGGGCGGCGTCACGGCGCGTTCTGCGATCGAACTCCTGAGCGCGGCGTTCGCGCTGCATCCGGCTTTCGGCGAGGCCGAAATCCTCGAAATGCGCGCGGCCGTGCGGCCGGCTTACGCCGACAACGAGCCGCGCGTGATCGCGCGCGACGGGCGCATCTTCGTCAACGGCGCCTACCGGCACGGCTTCCTGCTCGCGCCTGACATGGCGGCGCGGGCGGCGGAAATGGCGGTCAAGCTTGTAGACTAGTCTGGACCAGACTAGAATGTTCCCGGAAAGGGTGCGGGAAAATGTGGACAGTGCAGGAAGCCAAGGCGAAACTCTCGCAGGTGCTGCAGCGCGCGCGCGCCGGCGAGGCGCAGGTCATCGGCGCGCAAGAGCCCTGTGTGGTCATTTCTTTGGACGAGTACAAGCGTCTCACCGCCCGTTCGGAGGAGCCGCATCCGGGCAAATGGCTCGTCGAAAATCTGGCCGGCCTCGGCGAGATCGAACTGCCGCCGCGCGAGGATAACCGACCGATTCCGTTTGCCGACTGGACGGATGAAGATTGGGCGGCGTTGGATCGGTCGTCAACTTGAAAGCACGAGCGACCCTCCTCGACACAAACGTGTTGTCAGAGCTCCTGAGGCCGCAGGGCGACGTGCGCGTGCGCGCCTTCGTCGAAGGGCTGGAAAATCCCCTTGTGAGCGCGATCGTCTTTCACGAACTCGCCTATGGCGTTGAGATGATGGCGGCGGGCTCGAAGCGAGCGAGGCTGAGCGCGGGGATCGATACCTTTCGCAAACATTATCGAAGTCGAACGGTTTTCGTCGATGTCGATATCGCAGAAATCGCGGGTCGCTTGCGCGCGGGCGAGGCGAGGTCTGGGTTCAAGCTCGATGCGCCCGACGCACTTATTGCAGCGACCGCAGTTTCAATTTCCGCGCGGCTCGCCACGCGGAATCTCCGCCATTTCGAAAGATTGGCGATCGATCTGGTTGATCCGTGGAAACAGTGACGCGTTTCATTTACGTCAACGGCGAGCCGCGCGATCTCGCCGCCGGCAATCTCGCCGAGGCGCTGGCTGCGCTCGATTACGCCGACGCCATCGTGGCGACGGCGCTCAACGGCGAATTCGTGCCCCAACGCAAGCGGGCCGAGACGCCGCTCGCGCCGGGCGATCGCGTTGAAATCGTCGCGCCGCGACAGGGGGGGTGATTCATGGCGAAAGCTAGTCTCCTAGATGCAATTATTCCGGTCTCAGAACAGACTTCTTGGACCGATAGCCCGCTGCTTTTGGATGAGCCGCCGATTCGACCGCCGCCCATTTTGGCTGACGACCCTTACGACGACCGGCTTGCGCTTTTGTTGGGGTCGGCCGAATGGCTGGAGTTCGCGGCGTTCCTGCGGGGGTACATTCTGAATGGTATCCCGAAACCTTTCGACACTCAACCGAGTGCAAACAGCATCGGGTGGTGGAACATAACGGTAGGAAACAAGGCCGGTCGCGTTCAGATAAGCGTCAACCGCCAATACGCAGTGACAGTTGATTTCCGCGCTGATGAGGCGGGCAAAGCGAAAGGTTTTGGCGCTTTTTATATTGACAAAGAGACAGTCGAGAGGGAGCATGCGCAAGGTATAATATTGCCGCATGGGTTTGCAATCGAGCAGACGACATTGAAGGGTTACGAGCGTGACGTCGTGGCGCTAACGTTCGACGCGACCCTTGATGATATTGCCAACGTATTTAATTCTCAGTGGATGTTGCGCGCAGTACGAATATTGAATCTAGACCTTATGCGTGGCGGGCGGTTGCAGTTTGGTTGGCAACGTTTTCATATGCCGAAATTTATAGACGCTCTTTTTTCTACCGATTTCAACGAAGAGGCTGTTGGGCAACCCGCGCCCGCCGCTACGCCGGAAAATGGTCCTGAAAACGTCGAAACGCAACGCGAGATCATTGCACTAGCGCGGATTGGTCAAGCTCGCTTCGCGCAAGACGTTTTCGCGCGCTATGGTCGCCGTTGCGTCGTTTCAGGGGTTGAAGCCGTCGAGCTTTTGCAGGCCTGCCACATCAAACCTTGGGTGGAAGCCAGCGACGATGAGCGGATGGACCCTAACAACGGACTCTGTCTTGCCGTTCATCTACATGTGGCGTTCGACACGCATCTCCTCGGCGTCGCTCCAAATGGCCGGATCGTACTTTCGGATCGATTGACCCGGGAAGATCGAGAGCGATTGAAATTACGCGAAGGTTTGCAAATCGAGGTGACGGCCGAGCAACGGCCCTACATTGAATCTAGATTCACCCAGTTCACAGAAGCGCAGGGCGTCGAAGGCCCGCCTATGGTTGAATGAAGCTGAGTTTTTCGCACAGAACGGGTTGAAGGAAATCCGCATGCTGGAATTCTACGGCCGGCCCGTTGGCTCCCGCCTGCTGCTGGGCACCTCGCAATATCCCTCGCCCGCGATCCTGGCTCAAGCCGTGCGGGCGAGCGGGGCGGGGATCGTCACCGTGTCGCTGCGGCGCGAGGCGGCGCGGTTGCGCGAGGGACAGGATTTCTGGCGCCTGATCCGGGATTTGGGCGTGCGGGTGCTGCCCAACACGGCCGGTTGCCATTCCGTGAAAGAGGCGGTGACGACGGCGCAAATGGCGCGCGAAGTGTTCGATACGCCGTGGATCAAGCTGGAAGTGATCGGCGAGGCCGACACGCTGCAACCCGACGTGTTCGGTCTCGTCGAGGCGGCGCGCCTTCTTTGCGCCGACGGGTTCGAGGTATTCCCCTACACGACCGAGGATCTCGTCGTCGCCGAGCGGCTGCTGGAGGCGGGCTGCAAGGTGTTGATGCCCTGGGGTGCGCCGATCGGGTCGGGGCAGGGGCTCAATAACCCGTTCGGGCTGCGCGCTCTGCGCGCGCATTTCCCCGAAGTCCCGCTGGTGGTTGATGCCGGCATCGGCCTGCCCAGCCACGCGGCGGCGGCGATGGAGATGGGCTATGACGCGATCCTGCTCAATACGGCGGTGGCCAAGGCCGGCGATCCCGTCGCGATGGCGGTCGCCATGGCGCGCGCGATAGAAGCCGGAAGGGCGGCGCATCTGGCCGGCCCGATGCCCCCGCGCGATATGGCGGCGCCCTCGACGCCGGTGCTTGGCAAGGCGAACCTGACATGAGCCTGGACCGATTTTATCCCATCGTAGATAGCGCTCTTTGGGTCGGGAGGCTGGTGGGGGTCGGCGCCGAACTCATCCAACTGCGCATCAAGGACGCGGAGCCCGCGCGGCTGCGTGCGGAGTTGCATCACGCGATGACGATCTGTCGCCGCTCCGGCGTAACGCTCGTCGTCAACGACCATTGGGAAGCAGCGCTCGACGCCGGCGCCGATTGGGTGCATCTGGGGCAATCCGATCTCGACGACGCCGATGTCGGCGCGTTGCGCGCCAAGAACGTTCAGCTTGGCCTTTCCACGCACAGCCACGAGGAACTCGACCGCGCGTTGAGCCTCGATCCCGATTATGTCGCGCTGGGGCCGATCTATCCCACGATCCTGAAGGCGATGCCGTTCGCGCCGCAAGGGCTGGAGCGCATCGGCGAATGGAAACGGCTCGTCGGCGATATTCCGCTGGTCGCCATCGGCGGGCTCAATATCGAGCGGGCGCGGGCCTGTCTGGCGGCGGGGGCGGATGTGGTCGCCGTCGTCACCGACATCACGCTGAACCCCGACCCCGAGGCGCGGACCCGCGAATGGCTGGCCGTGACCCGGTGACCGCGGTCGCGCTCACCGTCGCGGGCTCCGATTCCGGCGGCGGCGCGGGCGTGCAGGCGGACCTGAAGACCTTCGCCGCGCTCGGCGTTTACGGGACCAGCGCGATCACCGCGATCACGGCGCAGAACACGCGCGGCGTCAGGCGCATCCACCCGCTGCCGCCCGAGATCGTTGTGGCGCAGATCGCGGCGGTGCGCGAGGATTTCGAAGTCGCCGCGGTCAAGATCGGGATGCTGGCGAGCGCGGAGATCGCCGCCGCCGTGGGCGCGGCTTTGCGGGGCGCTCGCTGCGTGTTCGATCCCGTGATGGCGGCGTCTTCGGGCGACGCGCTCGCAGGCGACGATTTCGTCGCGGCGGCGCGCGCGCTGCTTCCGCAGTTCGAACTGGTCACGCCCAATATCGCGGAAGCCGCAAAACTGCTCGGCGGCGCCCCCGCGCGCGACGAGGCCGGGATGGCGGAGCAGGGGCGCGCGCTGCTGGCGCTGGGCGCGCGCGCCGCGCTGATGAAAGGCGGCCATCTCGACGGCGACGCGGTCGATCTGCTGGTGACGCCGGAGAGCGTGCATCGATACGCGGCGCCGCGCATCGCATCACGAAACCTTCATGGCACCGGCTGCGTACTCTCCAGCAGCATATCGGCGCATCTTGCTTTGGGTTACGATCTCGTCGAGGCCGTCGGCAGGGCGAAGGCGTTCACGCGTCGGGCGATAGAAAACGGGCGCGATCTTGCGCTGGGTCATGGGCCGGGGCCGCTGATGCCCTCGTCCTGAACAGGGAGGCAGACATGGCGGAGGATTTTTACACGTCGCTGCCCGTGTTCGGGGATTTCGCCCGCGCGGTATCGGCGGACGCCTATTCGCCGCTGCCCGCCGACTGGAGCGTCGGCTTCGCCGACGTGAAGGGCTCCACGGCGGCGGTGGCGGCGGGGCGCTACAAGGCGGTCAATATGATCGGCGCCGGCGTGGTGGCGGCGGTCTCCAACGCGCTTCACCGTCGCCCGTTTCCCTTCGTGTTCGGCGGCGACGGCGCGAGCTTCGCCGTCTCGCCGCGGGACGCGCCCGTCGCCGAAAACGCGCTGCGGGCGATGGCGACCTTCGCGCGCGAAGATTTCGATTTCGAGCTGCGGATCGCGATGGCTGAAGTCGTCGAAATCAGAGCCGGCGGGCGCGACGTGCGCGTGGCGCGCTACGGGCCGTCCGAAAATATCGCCTATGCGATGTTCGCCGGCGGCGGGTTGACCTGGCTCGACGAGGCCGCCAAGGCTGGCCGGTTCGGGCTGGAGCCGGCGCCGCCGGGCGCGCGGCCCGACCTTTCCGACCTATCCTGCCGCTGGGGCGTGACGCCGGCGCGCCACGGCCTGATCCTGTCGCTGATCGTCGCCCCGCGCGGCGACGATTCCCGTTTCGCGCCGTTCCTGGCTGAGCTTGTGCGGGAATTGCTCGCTGTCGAGGGCGGCGGCCAACCGCTGACCCTCGACTCGCTGATCGGCGGCGCGGCGGGGCCGGCGATCGCGCTGGAATCCTCGGTGTTCCGCGCCGCCGGCGCTTCCGCTCCGGCCGCGCGCGCGAAGGCGGCGTTGATCTACGGGATCGGGTTTCTGTTCAAGACGTTCGACCTGAAGGTCGGCGACTTCGACATGAAGCAATATAAGCGCGATCTGATCGCCAACGCCGATTTCCGCAAGTTCGACGACGGCCTGCGGATGACGCTGGACTGCTCGTCGGCTTTCGCGGACGCGCTTGAGGCCAAACTCGCCGCCGCGCCTTTCGTGGAATGGGGGATCGCGCGGCAGGAGGGCGCGCAGGTCACCTGCTATTCGCCGCTCTCGGCCGGGCGCGCGCATCTGCATTTCGTCGACGGCGCCGGCGGCGGCTACACTATGGCGGCGAAGGCGATGAAGGCGCGGCGGGCAAACTTCGCGGGATAAACCGCGCGTGCGCGTTTCGCGCGCTGCCCGGCTTTGCTACGTGTTGTCGCATGAACGCCCGCCCCGACGACGCTGCGTCGCGCCTGACGCCGATGATGGCGCAATATTTCGAGATCAAGACCGCCAATCCCGACAGCCTGCTGTTTTACCGGATGGGCGATTTCTACGAATTGTTCTTCGACGACGCGGAAATCGCCTCCCGCGCGCTCGGCATCGTGCTGACCAAGCGCGGCAAGCACATGGGCGAGGATATCCGCATGTGCGGCGTGCCAATCGAGCGCGCCGACGACTATCTGCACAAGCTGATTGCGCTCGGCCACCGCGTCGCCGTGTGCGAGCAACTGGAAGATCCCGCCGAGTCGAAGAAGCGGGGCGCGAAATCGGTGGTGCGGCGCGACGTGGTGCGGCTTGTCACGCCCGGCACGATCACCGAGGAGCGGTTGCTCGAACCCGGCCGCGCCAATGCGCTGATGGCGATCCAGCGCGTGCGCCACGAGGGGCGCGCGGCCTATGGGCTGGCGAGCGTCGATATCTCCACCGGGGAAGTGACGCTCAGCGAGGCCGACGAGGCGGGGCTGGGGCCGGAGATTGCGCGTAGCGAACCGCGCGAGATCGTCGCGCCGCAGAGCCTGTTCGACGATCCCGGCTTCGCGCGGCTGATAGCGGACAGCAAAGTTCCCGCGACGCCGTTCGCGCGCGAGACCGGCGAGCCAAGCGCGCAGGAGCGCCGGGTGTGCGAATTCTACGGCGTCGAGACGCTGGAGGGGTTCGGCGCCTTCGGCCGCGCCGAGATCGCCGCCTGCGCGCTGGCTTTGGCCTATGTCGAGCGCACCCAGATCGACCATCCGCCTGATCTCGCCCCGCCGTCGCGGCGGACCCGCGCGGCGCATATGGAGATCGACGCCGCGACCCGCGCCAATCTCGAACTCACCCGCACGCTGGCGGGCGAACGGCGCGGCTCGCTGCTGGCGACGATCGATTTCACCAAAACCCCCGCCGGGGCGCGCCTGATCGCCGAGCGGCTGGCAAGCCCGCTGACCGACCCGGCCGCTATCGCCGCCCGGCTCGACGCGGTCGGCCTTTTCGTCGCCGAGGCGGCTTTGCGCGCCGCTTTGCGCGGGGCGCTCGCCGCCGCGCCGGATTTCTTGCGCGCGCTGGCGCGGCTGGCGGTCGATCGCGGCGGTCCGCGCGATCTGGCGGCCTTGCGCGACGGCTGGCGGGCGGGCGGCGCCGTCGCGGCGCTGCTCGAACGCGCGGGCGAAACGCCGGCGCAGGTAACGCGCGCTTACGCCGCGCTCGCACGCGCGCGCGGGGCGTTGGGCGATGAAATCGAGGCGGCGCTGGCCGAGGAATTGCCGCTCGACCGGCGCGACGGCGGGTTCGTGCGCGCGGGCTATAGCGGCGAACTCGATGAGGCGCGAAAACTGCGCGACGACAGCCGACGCGTGATCGCGCAGATGCAGGCGGGTTACGCAGAGGCGACGGGGTCGCGGCAACTCAAGATCAAGCACAATAACTTTCTCGGCTTCTACATCGAAACGCCGCAGGCGGCGGGCGAGGCGCTGCTGAAACCTCCGCATTTGGAAACCTTCATCCATCGCCAGACCATGCAGGGGGCGATGCGCTTCACCACCAGCGCGCTGATCGAGCTGGAGAGCCGGATTTCGTCCGCAGCTGGTCAGGCCGTCAGGCTGGAGCTTGAGATTTTCGACGCGCTGAAACAAGCCGCGCTGGCGGCGTCCGATACCTTGCGCGAGATCGGCGGCGCGCTGGCCGAACTCGACGTCGCCTCGGCGTTGGCGGAACTCGCGGTCAAGCGCGACTGGACCCGGCCGGAGGTTGACGGCTCGCTGCGGTTCGCCATCGAAGGCGGCCGGCATCCCGTGGTCGAGGCGGCGCTGGCTGAGCGCGGCGAGCCGTTCGTCGCCAATGATTGCGAGCTTTCCGGCGCTGACCGCGAGGGCGGGCGGATCGCGGTCGTCACCGGCCCCAATATGGCGGGCAAATCGACCTATCTGCGCCAGAACGCTTTGATCGCCGCGCTGGCGCAGATGGGGTCTTTCGTGCCGGCGCGGCGGGCTTGCATCGGCGTGGTCGACCGGCTGTTCTCACGCGTCGGCGCCGCCGACGATCTCGCGCGCGGGCGCTCGACCTTCATGGTCGAGATGGTCGAGACGGCGGCCATTCTCAATCAGGCGACGGATCGCAGCCTCGTCATTCTCGACGAGATCGGGCGCGGCACGGCGACTTACGACGGCCTGTCGATCGCGCAGGCCTGCATCGAGCG
>JANLPL010000282.1:0-4448 GCA_031367195.1 Bradyrhizobium sp. | reverse complement strand
CCAATTCACCAATAACGCGGCCAAAATGATATTCAGTCCGACAGGCTGCTAGGCTCAGCCTTCTTTGGGAGACCATCAAGGAGGCTGCCCCTAAACGCCACCTTAGGTCAGCCTAAATCACAACCTTCATTTGTATGCCTGTAGGCCTCAGTGCATTATCGGGACACAGATATCCGACATCTTGGACAAAACGTGAAAGTGCGGACTGATAAGGCGCGCACCCTGATTATTTGACGTTTTAGGTTTTGCTTTTGAGGAGTTTCGCGCCGTCGGGTCGCAGTTCGCCTTTGGGGCCGACGAAGCGATAGAGCGTCTGGCGTGTGACGCCCAATTCCTTGCACAGGTCGCCGACCTTGGTGTCGCGATCGGTCATGGCGGCTTGCGCCAAGCGAAGCTTAGCCGGCGTCATCGTGTAGGGCCGGCCGCCGTTGCGCCCTCGCGCCCGCGCCGATGAAAGCCCGGCGATCGTTCTCTCGCGGATCAGCTCGCGCTCAAATTCCGCCAGCGCGGCGAATATCCCGAACACCAGCCGGCCGCCGGCGGTCGTGGTGTCGATGTTGGCTCCTTGGCCTGCCAGCACGCGGAAGCCGATTTTGCGTTCCATCAACTCATGGATCGTATTGACGAGGTGATGAAGGTTTCGCCCAAGCCGGTCGAGCTTCCAGACGATCAGCGTGTCGTCTTCGCGCAGCGACCTGAGGCAGGCTTCCAGGCCAGGCCGGTCATCCTTCTTGCCCGAGGCGTGATCCTGATAGAGCCGCGATGGCTCCACTCCAGCCGCGAGCAGCGCGTCCCGCTGGAGGTCGAAGACCTGCGACCCGTCCGCCTTCGATACTCGCATGTAGCCGATCAGCAAGCCGCGCCTCCTTGTCATTTATACGATCGATTGTGTGACAACGACTTTCGACCCCTGGCAATGAAGGGAATTAATCACATAATCCGTTACTAAATCTATGGATGAAAAACTAGCTCGTCAAATGATTAAATGACAAACTTGATGCCGAACGGGGGGGGGACGGACATGCCGGCACGATTGTCGCTGACCAAGGCACAGAGAGATGCGCTGCTCACGCTGCCGGACACCGAAGAGGCTTTCGTCCGGCACTATTCGTTCAGCGGCGAGGATGTCGAAATCTTGTCCCGCTACCGGACGCCGGAAACGCGGCTCGCTTTCGCATTGCAGCTTTGCGTCCTTCGGTATCCAGGTCGCGTACTGCGCAAGGGCGAGGTCTTGCCGCTCCATCTTCTCGCTTTCATCGCCGAGCAAGTCGATGTGCCGACGGACGCGATCGGCGGCTTCGCGCGTCGGCCGCAAACTCGCTACGAGCATCTGGCGGCTCTACGATCCCGGTTCGGATTCTCCGATCCGACGGATTCAACCAAGGCCGATCTGAAACAATGGCTGGCCCCGATCGCCTTGAAGACCACGGACGGTCATGCCGTGCTGGTCGCGTTGGCCGAGGAGATGCGTCGGCGACGCCTCATCATCCCCGGCGTCAGCGTCGTCGAACGATTGGCGGCGGAGGCCATGCACGCCGCCGAGAAAACCACCGTGCGGCTCATCTGTGAAAAGGTAACGGACGCGCAGCGCAAGAGCATGGACACTCTCTTGACTGGAAAGACGCACCGACAACAGAGCGAGCTGAGTTGGTTGCGCGAGGGTAACGCGAAGATCAGTGGCCGTGGCTTCCTCGAAATCATGGACAAGCTCGACAAGGTCAGGGAGATCGGGGTCGGCTCGCTCGAACTGACGCCAGAAATCGCGGCGCGCCAACAGCAGATGGTGCGCGAGGGTTTGCGTTTCACCGCACAGGCTTTCCAGCAGATGGGCGCGTCGCAGCGCGTCGCTGTCCTGACCGCGACCTTGCGCGATATCGAGGCCAGCCTTGTCGATGCGGCGCTCTCCCTATTCGAAGGGTTGATTGGGCGCGCCTACAACAAGGCCAAGAAACGGGTCGAGGATACGATTCTCGATCAGGTGGACGAAAGCAAACAGCGCCTGGCGCGCGTCGCCGACGTGCTCGACGCGATTCTGAAGGCGCATGAACGCAACGAGAGCATCGATGCCGCAATCGCCGCCGTCACCACCTGGGACGCACTGTCGGCGGACGCTCGCCTGATTCGCCGATCGTCGCGCGGCGGCAAAGCCGATATCCTTTCGGAACTCAGGCGGGAGCACTACGTATTCAAAGCGATCGGTCATCGGTTTCTGTCGGCCGTCTCCTTTCAGGGAAGAGCGTCGGCCACACCGCTGCTCGACGCGCTCGCCATCCTGAAAGAGCTTGGCGTCGGCGCGCAAAAGTCCCTTCCGGAGAAAGTCCCCGAGACGATCATCGAGCGGTCGTGGCGGCCTCACGTGTTCAAGGATGGCGGCATCGATCGTCCGTACTACGAACTGGCCGTCTATTTTGCGCTTGGCGCGGCGCTCCGCGCCGGCGACGTCTGGGTGACGGGATCGAAGCTTCATCGCTCGATCGAAGCGTACCTGTCGCCACCGGCGAGCGCCGCGCTCGTGCCGGCGCGACTGCCCGCGCCTCCGGTTCTGACAGCTGCCCGTTATCTCGATGACCGCGCGGCGTTGCTCGACCGGCGTCTTCTGGATGTTGGAAAAAAGCTGGCGTCTGGCCAATGCGCGGGCGCGACGCTCGACCGCGATCGACTGTCTCTGCCGAAGCCAGAAGCCAAGGACGATCCCGAAGCGCGCCTTCTTGCTCGTCGGCTCTATGAGCTGATGCCTCACGTGCGCATCACCGATCTCTTGGAGGAAGTCGATCGGTGGACGGGCTTTGCCGAGTTGTTCGGCCACGTTCAAACCGGACGCCCCCACGCCGAGCGCCGCGCCTTCCTAGCCGCCCTGATCGCCGAGGCGACCAACATCGGGCTTGGCCGCATGTCGGAGGTCTGCAACGTCGCCTCGCGCCGCACGCTCACCACGATCAGCATTTGGCACATGCGCGAGGAGACGTATCGAGCGGCGCTCGCTCGTACCATCGAGGCGCTGCACCGCGAGCCCGCCGCCGCATGGTTCGGCACGGGCCAGGTCTCTACATCCGACGGACAACATTTTTATCTCGACGGCGAAGGCGAGACAGGCGGCAAGGTCAACGCTCACTACGGCCGCGATCCGATCGTCAAGCTTTACACCCATATCTCGGATCGCTACGCGCCCTTCCATGTGAAGGTCATCACCGGCACGGCGGGCGAGGCGATCCACGTTCTCGATGGTCTCGTCAACCACGACAGCGCCATCGATATTCTGGCTCATCACACCGACGGCGGCGGCGTCAGCGATCATGTGTTCGCCGCCATGTATCTGCTCGGCGTCAAGTTCCAGCCGCGCATGTCGAGCCCGAACGATCGCAGGCTCTATGCCTTCGAGGCAAAGAGTAGCTACGGCGCGCTAACGCCCTTCATGGGCGAGCGGCTCGATCGCAAGCTGATCGAGGCCAATTGGGACGATGTTCAGCGCGTGATCGCCGCGTTCCGTAATCGCGTCGTGGCTCCGTCGCTGATCTTGCAAAAACTCGGGGCGACGCCACGGCAAAGCGCTCTGTCTCTCGCTTTTCGCGAGATCGGACGCATCGAGCGCACGATCCACACGCTCGATTGGATAGAAGACAAAAGGCTACGAGGCGATACGACCGATGAGCTGAACAAGGGCGAGGCTCGGCATACCTTGGCCCGCGCCGTCGCGTTCCATCGGCTCGGTAAGTTCCGTGACCGCAATCACGACCAGCAATCGCATCGCGCGGCGGCGCTCAACCTCGTCACCGCCTGCATCGGACTGTTCAACTGCCGTTATCTCGGACGCGCCGTCGATGACCTTCGCCAGCGTGGCGTCGCTATCGACGATAAGCGTCTTCGGCGGCTGTCGCCGCTCGGCTGGGATCACATCAATCTGACCGGCGACTATGTGTGGTCGGATAGTCCGCCCCACGACGCGGACGGCATGCGCCCTCTCAACCGCGAAGCCGATCCCCGGCCAGCGTGATCATGCAATCGCGTTCTCGTTACGTCCAAGATGTCGGATATCTGTGTCCCGATAATGCACTGAGGCCTTGTAGTGACCAGCCGCTTTCGCCTTCACTTGCCCCTCGGCTTGGCGGCGGCGGCGATCTTCGTAGTCCTTACGAGCGACAGCCGCCAACACATCGAGCATCATGGCGTTTACCGCCGCAAACATCCGGCCGGTGAATTCGTCGGGGGGCGCGGCCAGAGTCCACGATGTCGGCAGATCGAGCGCCACGATGCGAACCTGTTTCGCGTCGATCTCAGCCCGCAGCTTCTGCCAGTCGGTTGAGGTAAGACGGGAGAGACGATCGACTTGCTCGACGAGCAGCACGTCGCCGGGTTGGCAGTCGGCCAGCAAGCGGAAAAGTTCAGGCCGCGTCAGCTTCGCGCCGCTCTCATGTTCGACATAGCGAGCGGCAATCCGCAATCCGCGCTCG
>JANLPL010000222.1:0-9657 GCA_031367195.1 Bradyrhizobium sp. | reverse complement strand
CTATGCGCGTAGCTTTCTCCTCGCTACTCGACGCTCGCCCGATTTGGCCAGCTTAATTGTCGATAAGCGGCCACCGTAATTGTCGCTCTGCAGTCACCGTCCACGGCGACGAAAGACCAAGGGCCAATTGAAAAAGGTCAGTGTCTCGCATCCCGCGTCGATAAAGCCGAACCCGCGAGATCGCCACCGAACCCACCCCCCCAAAATTCGCCTTACCCACTCAATTCAGCGAGGAGCCATTTGCAACAAGCATTTGCGTTTCGGTAACATGAGCCGTTGGTTGCAGTGAAGTATGTGTTCCACCATGTCCACCATATTGTAACTGGCCAGATTGGCCGGCAAGATTCTGACCCGGGCAGAAATGCTGGAATCGATCATCCCGCCGCAAGCCCAGATTGTCGCTTCGTCGCTCATTCCACTTCTGGCATTACCGGGACGCTACCAACTGCTTTGTAATTTGGTCCGGTCGCCTTCATTCAAAGGCAAGCCTTAGCAGCACCGCCGCATTATTGCCCCCGCTGAAGCCAAGCTCGGAGCTGGGTGAAAAAAGGGCGCTCTAAAGCTTCAGCATCCATTCCACGCAGCCCAGCGTCGTGCGGCATTGCCCCTCGTCGCCGGCCGATTGCTTTCGCTTCGCCTTGGCGAGCAAAGCGACGGACTATCGCGCGATTCCATTTTCGCCTTCGCCACCGAGTGCTGGGTGGGTTGGTGCATCAGTTGGGCGTCCTTGGTCTGCTTGCGCGTCCCCGAAACGCCGGGATGCGCGTCGAGATAGGATTGCAGGTCGCCGACCATCTGGCCGCGGTCGCGCCCGGCGCGGCTTGGGCCCCGCTGGCGGCCAATCCCGCGACAAGGATTGCGGCGAAAAGGCGAAACATGGCGAGGTCCTCCCAGCAGGCCAGATTATCATTGGAAACGCCGTCCGTCTCAAGCCGCCAACGCGGCTTGCCGTCACGATTCCGTCGCACGCGTGTTGTCCACCGCCCCCGTGTCGGTTAGAGCCGGCGCGGAGGCGTCCCCATGAATTATTTCCAGCGATTCACCTTCCTGTTCTCGGCCCCGAACTTCGACGCCGACGACCTCGAAGGCAATCGGGTCGCCCAGATCATCGCCGCGATCGACCGCATGGGCTTTCAGGTGGTGCGGGCGCGGCGCGTCGATGACGCCGAAATCGCGGTGCAGACCGACGCGGCGATCGGCTGCATGGTGGTCGACTGGGGCAAGAAGGGGCTGGAGGGCAAGGCGGCCTCGCTGATCAACCTGATGCGTAAGCGCGGTCTCGAAATGCCGATCGTCATTCTCGTGCGCGGCAAAAGGTTCGAGGACATTCCCGTCGAAGTGCTCGATTTCATCGACGGCTATGTGTTCCTGGCCGAGGAGACGCCGGAGTTCATCGCCAAGAACCTCGTCTCGCGCCTCAAGCAATATGCCGAGACGCTGAAGACGCCGTTCTTCGGCGCGCTGGTCGATTACGCGGAAGAAGGCAACCAGCTCTGGACCTGCCCCGGCCACAACGGCGGCATTTTCTACAATCGTTCTCCCATAGGCCGCATCTTCATGGAGCATCTGGGCGAGGCGATCTTCCGCGACGACCTCGACAATTCCGTGCTGGAGCTGGGCGATCTGCTCACGCACGAGGGGCCGGCGCTGAAGGCGCAGAAGGAGGCGGCGGTCATCTTCGGGGCCGAAAAGACCTATTTCGTGCTCAACGGCACCTCGTCGTCCAACAAGGTGGTGCTCGGCAATCTCATCACCGACGGCGATCTCGTGCTGTTTGACCGGAACAACCACAAGGCCGCCCATCACGGCGCGCTGCTGATCTCGGGCGGGATTCCGGTCTATCTCTCCACCGACCGCAACGCGCACGGCCTGATCGGCCCGATCTACGCGGACGAATTCGATGAGACGGCGTTGCGCGAGAAAATCCGCACCCACCCGCTCGTCACCGACAAGGAGGCGTGGAAAAAGCAGCGCCCGTTCCGCGTCGCCGTGATCGAGCAATGCACCTATGACGGCACGATTCTCGACGCCGAGCGCGTGATGGAGCGCATCGGGCATCTCTGCGACTATATCCTGTTCGACGAAGCCTGGGCCGGCTTCATGAAGTTCCATCCGATCTACGAGCGCCGTTTCGCCATGGGCCTGCGCGCTTTGGGGCCGACCTCACCGGGGATTGTGGCGACGCAATCCGCCCACAAGCAGCTCGCCAGCTTCAGTCAGGCGAGCCAGATCCACATCCGCGACCGCCACATCAAGGGCCAGCGCCGCCGCGTCGAGCATCGCCGCTTCAACGAAGGTTTCATGCAGCACGCTTCGACGTCCCCTTTCTATCCGCTGTTCGCCTCGCTCGACGTCGGCGCGCAGATGATGAAGGGCAAATCGGGCGAAGTGCTGTGGGACGACACGATCCGGCTCGGCATCGAACTGCGCAAGAAGCTGCGCGCGATCCGGCGCGAATTCGACGAGAAGGAGCGCGATCCCGCGCGGCGCTGGTTCTTCGATCCGTTCGTGCCGGACCGGGTCGAAATTCCCGATGTCTCGGCGCCGGGGCGGGTGCATAACGTGCCCTGGGAATCGATCTCGACCGACCAGTTGTCGCGCGATCCGCGCTACTGGATGTTGCAGCCGGGCGCCGACTGGCACGGCTTCAGCAAGGTCGAGGCGGGATTCGCGATCACCGATCCGGCCAAGCTAACGCTGCTGACGCCGGGTTTCGACCGCAAGACGGGGGAATACGCCGACCACGGCATCCCCGCGCCCGTCGTCGCGCAATTCCTGCGCGAGGACGGCGTGGTGCCGGAGAAGAACGATCTCAACTCGCTATTGTTTTTGCTGACGCCCGGCGTGGAATCGAGCAAGGCCGGCACCTTGGTCTCGGCTCTGGTCGCGTTCAAGCGTCATCACGACGACAATGCGTTGCTCGACGACGTGATGCCCGAATTCGTCGCCAAGCGGCCGCAGCGCTATCACGGCCGCCGCCTGCGCGACCTCTGCGCCGACATGCACGCCTTTTACGCGCAAGCCGGCGTCTCCAGGCTGCAACGCGCGCAATTCACGCCCGCCCATCTGCCCGAGATCGCGATGTCGCCGCGCGAGGCCGCCAAGCAGCTGGTTCGCAACAATGTCGATTATCTCCCCATCGACGAGATTGAGGGCCGGATCGCCACCACTTTGTTCGTGGTCTATCCCCCGGGAATCGCCACCATCGTGCCGGGGGAGCGGCTGGACGCGCGCGCGCAGCCGATGATCGACTATCTGAAGGCGTTCGAGCGCGCCTCCAACCAATTCCCGGGCTTCGAGTCGGAAATCCAGGGTCTGTACCGCGAACCGCAGGCGGACGGGAAAATCCGCTTCTACACTTATGTCATGCGCGAAGGAGCGGACGAATGAGGCGGCTCAGCGCACCGCCGCGCGCGCGACTTCCCGCTTCGACTGCGGCGCGATTCTGATCGCGTCGGCGTCGCCCGTGCAGGCGATCGCCAGCGCGGAACCGAAACCGGCGTCGAGTTCGCTGCGTGAGCCGGCAGCGATCTGCATAACGATGCGCCGTGGCGCGATAATGAGCGCTTCGTCGTCGGCGCGCGCTTGCAGCACGGTGACGTCGCAACGCTCAGGCCCAGCGAGGAAATAGCCGACAAACCTCTCGCTGCCGACGACATGGTTAAACCCCGACATCGCCTTGTAGGTCGCCACCTGTTTCATATAGTTCGCGTGGGTTTCCGCGCCAACCGGAGCGGAAAGGAACGACGCGGTCGTCATCAACGCAACAACCTTGATAATATTCATGACTATATCTCCAACCGTTTCAAAGTCAGTACTTTATCTGACCGATCACAGCGTATCTGTTTTGATACGCTCAAGCGCCTTTGCTTCATGTGACTTGCGTCACATCTGACAGATGGGGGCTTGCACCCAAACGTTGTACGCTTGGCGACGCGGGATGTTTCGACGTCCCGTGCGCGCCCGCTGCGAAGCGCCACTGCCCGCCTTGTACATTCGCCTGTTAGATCGCGCAAATGTTTGCTGCGTTGCAAAATGTCGCATTGCGACTTTGATGTTAGATTCAATTTTTTCTAACGTAATGAATTCAATGCCATAACTCGCGGAGTCGCCGCATCCCGCGCAAAGTCGCATTGCTGCAGTGCACAATTCAAATGGCGATGAATAGGACGCAGATCCGAAAGTCGAAAGATCGCTTCACGTGAGCCGGGCGCATTGGCGGCGCGGGCGCGTGCCGCACCGATCTGCAATTTGTCGAGGTCGGGTGGCGACCCGACTCCAACCTGACCATCGACGAATTCAAACCTCGTGACGCTGCCGATCGTATCCGCCTACCAAGCGCGCTTATACCACGTCGCGAGGACGAGTACCTATTCGACGGTTCGCCGTAATGGCCGGGCTTGTCCCGGCCATCCACGCCGTTCCGCCGTCCTTCACGGTTGGAAAACAAATTCGACCGTGGGTGCAACACTTTAGGCGATCCGATCTCTCAGCGGCGTGGATGCCCGGGACAAGCCCGGGCATGACGAACCCGACGCGCTCATGGGTCATTCGCTCTGCGACTTGGTATTAGGTTCCTCCCTTAAGCTTTTCGCTTTGTGAACGCGTCCAAGGGATTTGCTCGCCAAGCAGATCCTTGGCGCCGAGGAGACCCGGCGTTTGGCCATATTTTAGCGTCTTCAGTTTGGCGGACACGGTCTCATGCAGCTTGGCGAACGTCAGATTTCTTTTTTGAATTCGGTTTTCGGCAAGGGTTCGCGTCAGGCAGAAAGTATAGGCGCCATAGGAGGCGCCTCCGTCGCGATATTCGTAGGAAAGCTGTTCCTCTCCGCAAGCCTCCATCAGAATGGGCAGGAACGGCCCTTCGTGTCTGAGCGCGCCACACGTGCGGTCGAATACCCTGTTATCGAAAGTACGAAGCGTGGAGGCGCGGCCGAGCCGGCGCACCGCGCCGTTCTGCCCAAGATAGGCCTGGCCTTGCCGGCTTGCGAACAGGCTCTTGTTCAACGGCTCGAATGGTCTTGGAACCCACATGCGCAGGGTCTGGTCCCATTGCAGCGCGCGATGACGAATGTCGTCCGGCGGCGACAGTCCGCGCACGAGCGGGCCGCCGGCGCGGCTCATGCCGCCGGAATGGCAGCAGTCCAACACGGCGACGAACCAACTGTCATACGGCAGTTGCGAGTACAATTCGCAGAACTGCTTGTCGACGATCGCATGGTCCAGCGACCAATCGAAGTCATAGGGCACGAGACATTCGTCGATATGGTCGGGCTTGCCCTGCGCGTCGTAACCCGGTATCTGCGCCCCGTGCCCGGAATAGAAGAGGAAGCGCTGGTCGCCTTTCTTGACGCCGTCGAGCAGCCAATGAAGCCGGTCGAGAATGGCCGCCTTTGTCGCACGTTCGTTCAGCACGATCCTGATTTCATCCGGCTCGAACGTGCTGTCCTGCAACAGCGCGCTCATCGCGAACACGTCGTTGACGCATCCCTCCAGGCGATTGGCGGGATCGGGATAATCGTTGATCCCGATCAGCAGCGCCCGCTTGTTCGGCCGGTGCAACTCGGTTTTGAACTTGGCGGTCGCAACCAGGGCGCGGCTCGCCGAGTCCTCGGCGCCGACGAGCGCCCGCCAAACGGAATCGACGGTGTTGCGATGCGACAGGTACCAGGTCGCATCATGGTTGAGGAGATCGTTTGGAATGTCGAACGGCTCGTCGATCTGCTTGAACTTCTCGTCGATGATGCGGATCGGGGCGGTCAGAACATGATCGTCGGGATTGTAGAGATGCGTCCAGCGCCCAAGGTCCGGCATCTGAATCCGGCCGGCGAACAGGTCGCGGATCGCCGGATGGCCGATCTGCGATCCGAACGTGACCAGGGTTCCTTTGTTCAAAAGGTCGGGCTGGTGGGCGAGCGTGTCGTAGCAGATCAAGGATCCGAGACTGTGCGCCAGCACCGCGTCATATTCGCTGGCGCCGACGGCCATTGCGAACTCGGCGCGCAGGGTTGCGCGCAGGTCGTCGTTGGCGACCCATTTCGCGACCATGACGACGGTGCGTTTGAAAACCTCCGGCACGTCGCCGAAACCGCGCGCGCTGCGCAGCTCGTCGCCGACGCCGTTGACCACGAAACTGCTCAAGAGCCGCAGAAACGCCGCCGTATAGGCGAGCCCGCTGGCGGAACTCTTATCGATGAGATCGTCGAACTGGAAGAAGTCAATAGCGTACTCACATTGCGGGTCGATGCTGCCGACGGCCTGGCCGATCGCCGCCCGCCAGGAGGATTGGAAATTGGGGTCGGCCTCCTGATGACCGATGCCGTGGACGCATAGCAGCTTGAGCGGGCGACCGCGGTTGCGCACGCCGAAAGCGCGCGGGCCCGCCGGCTTCGCAGCGCCGTCGGGGGCGACGGATGTTTCCGGTCCGCCGGATCCAGCCAGGGCGCGCGTGTCGTCATCGTCTTCCGCCGTAAGGGCGCCTGGCGCCGGCTCGCCGTTCCAGATGCGCGGTTTGCCCTTGAGGACGCGGAGAGCGCTTGCGGACTTTCCGGCGCCGGCCGCGGTTCGCGTCTTGACCTTGGAGGCCGCTCCAGCGGTTTGCGGCTTGCGGTTCGAAAGTGGTCTCCGAGTTGGTATCTTGCTCATTCTCCCCTCCTTGGTTGAATTCGGGCGCACGCTTGTTTCAATGCGTAGCGGGATCCCATTCGACTTCCGACCTGCTGAGATCGCCGAACGGCGACGCTTCGGATTTCGGCGTCTTGCTTGGAGCGCCCTGCGGCGCGGCGGCGGCGTTCTTCTCGGGCGTGACGACGGGGTCTTTTTTGCTCCACATCGCGACGTTCGACTGGATCCAATTCCTGATCGTGTTGCGTCCGAGCAATGTGTAAATGCCCCCGCCGCCGCATTTCCCGGCGCCCGGCACCAGACCCGGCGTGCCACGCGAAGTGATGGCGACCAGAAGCCACTTGTCGCCGGCGCGCAAAAACACCGGCCCCCCCGCTGTCGCCGTCGCAGGAGTCCTTGTGGCCTAGCCGGTCGGACAGGATCATTTCCTTGAATGCCGCGCAATCCTGGCCGAACCTCCGCGCCAGGCAGTTCGCGGTCAGGATCGGAACCTCGGCAAGCCGCCGCTCGCCAAGTCCGTTGGTTTCGGTCCTGCCGTAGCCGACCGTCTTCAACTTGGTTCCGGGGGTGAGCAGATTGCGCAGATCCCAGTACGACCGCTCGTAACCTTCGGCGCAGGCCCTCTGGTTGCCGCATAGGGATTTTTCGATGACCAGCAGGGCGAGATCCGATCCCGGTCTGTAGCCGTGCGCCCATTGAAATATGTCGAACGGGATAGGAGCCCTTTGCAACGCCCATGATGTATCGTTCGAGGGAAAACGCGCGACGGGCAATCCGCGCAGCACGTCCGACCTGAGCCTGCGCGTTCGCTCCTGGTATTCGGAAAGCGGCATCTTTTCGAGGCCCGTGACGATGTAGGTTTCCGTAAAGCCGCAGGCGCAATGTCCGGCGGTGAGCACAATATTGCGTGCAACGACTACGCCTGTGCAAATTTTGTCGCCGAATTTATCCGCGTAGTAAATCCCGACAGTAAGAACTTCGCCCTTGGCGGTTTCGCCGTTGACGATGAACGGCCGCCGTAGAGCGGCGTCCGCCGCGCCGCCGCCGCTGGCCGGAGTGGGCGCGACGGCGGCGTGGACGAAAATGGCGCCGATCAGGGCGATCGCCGTCCTGGCCAGGTTGAATCTCATGGCCTGGCGCCGCGCGCCAGCGAGGCGCAATAGTCCGACGGCCCATCGACGTCCAAACAGGATCGCTCCAGCGCCGGCGCCTCGCCGATGCGTAGCGACCGGCTTGCCGCGTCGGCGGCCGCCGATCGGTCGGTCTTCGGCGGGCCCGCAAGCGTCGCATTGTAGGTCGACCAGGCCTGGATCAACTTTCCCTGCGCATCGATGAGTTGGGCGCGCCGGTCGGCATTGCCGATCTGCAACTGAATGATCCGTGTCGGAATTTGCACCATTGTTTGCACCAGATGGAGCGGAATCGACACGAAGCCGAGCGCCTCGCTTCCCTTTTCGATCTTCACGTCGTCCAGCACGCCATTGGTGAAGTTCAGTGTCGTCTTGCGCGAGGCGAACAGAGCGCGCTTGACGCCGATGCCAAAGATCGGCGAACGGTTGGGCATATCCATCTTCTTCGTCAAGAAGGCGTCCCAACGCGCCGAACCGTTCGGATCGCGCTTGCGCATGACGCTGACGCTGTAGGTCTGGTTGGGCCGGTACAGGATTTCGTCGCGCGGCGCGTCGGGCGCCGGCGGCGCCTGGGCGGCCTGATAGAGCGGATCGGCCCGACGCGGCTTGTGTCGCGACGCACACCAGCGCTCGGGGCTCTCCCCCTCCAGCGTTTCGTCGACCACCACGCAATAGCCGTAGGGTCTCAGCGCCTCGTTGGCGCTCGCGCTGTCCTGCGGGTTGAACGGATCGAATTCGATCGTCATCGGACGCGTCGCCGCGCCCACCAGCGACGAGCGCCCCGCAATGGCGAAATTGGCGCCCGCGTCGATCAGCTTCGCCGCGATTTCGGGCGTGCGATCCTTCGCGTCGCTCGTCATCAGGTTGAGAAGTCCCTCGGGCGTGCGATCGACCGTAATCAGATCCTCGCCGGTTATCGTGGACAGAAAGCCGAGGCAGAAGGTCTGCCGCGGATCGGCGACGACCCTCGCCTTGAACTTTTCCTCTTTGAAATCGACGAAGTGGAGATCCCGCTTCGGCTCCACGGACACAGTCAGGACCGCCATCGGCAGATGGTAGGCGCCGAACGAGGTCTTGCAGCCCTCGCCGGAACTGTCGATGAATTCGGCGGACGTGGATTGCACCATGTCCGCGCATCCGACGATGGCCAGCGAGAGCGATATGAGGACGAGCGCACGGACGATCAGGCCTGTATCGTCGTTGGCCGGCGACCGGCTGACGAGCCCGTCGAGAGCGCTATGCAGAGCCTGCGACACCGCGGGGGAGACAGTCTTGCCAAGGGCGTCGGACATTCCCGCCGCAAACGCGCCGATGCGGTCGATCCTGCAGTCGGTCTCGCTACCGCCGGACTTGGCGGCGCAAGGGAGTTGTCCAACCCTCTTCAGGTCGAGGGTGGTGAGCAATTCGCTCAGCGCATTTGCCACATCCTGATCTTTGAGCGTGTTCGGGAGGTCCGCGCTTGCGATCGCCTTTAGCGCCTTGGTCGTCGCGGAGATCGCATTCGTCAGCGCGTCTTGCGCGCCCGCTTCCGATTTCGGTTGGACGGCAGCCGTGGGATTCTGGGCTGCTTCCCCTGCGGCACGGGTCGGCGTCGCCAAACAAATCGCAAGCGCGCCCGCCAATCCCAGCCGAAACCCCGCACCGTTGCGCATGCCCTCCCCCTGCTTGCTCGCCAACCTTCTGCTTCGGCTGGTTCAATGACCTTGCGTGTATCGCGGGCCCATGGGTCGTCAATGCCAAGAATATTCGCGAAGAGAGCTACGAGCGGCGAATACGCCCTTCCGGGGTAGTGGTGAGAATGACTTGGAAAATTCGCATCCGACGTCAATGCAACAAGCAATATACGCTTGTCGATCGTGCGTGTAACCCTCTAATTACATCGAAATCGCTCGTTGGCCATTCG
>JANLPL010000182.1:0-5367 GCA_031367195.1 Bradyrhizobium sp. | reverse complement strand
TGCTCGCCGGCTTCGCAATTTCGAGTATTTCGGTAGCGTTAGCGGTAGCGGGAGCGTTAGCGGGAGCGGTAGCGTTAGCGGGAGCGGGAGCGGTAGCGGGAGCGGTTGTCGCGTTTTTCTGCCTGCCTGGAGCGTTCGCGGGCGTTTGGGTTGCGACCGCCCTCATTCGCATAGGCGCCACGGCTTGGCATGTGCGCGCGGGATATCTACGTCTGCCGACGAATGTTCAACGCCTCGCCTCGTGCATGGCGCCGTTCCAGCAACCGGAGCTGCTTCCCGGATTGCCCGCCGACCATAGTTTCCAGTTCAGATCCTACCTCTCACAAGCGTTCAAGAACCTCAAAAACCCGGAGCCGAGCGACAAGATGTTATCGCTCGCCATGTACGCCTTTGCCCCTCTGCTATTCCTCCCCGCCTTGGCGTACCGCTTCATCCTCAAGTCGACCCTCTGGTTCTGGTGGATTCTTTTCATCGTCGGCGGCGCGCCGCGGCTTGACGGCGGTATTGAGGGCTTGCGGGCGGACGCCTATCGCAAGGCCTCGGCCTGGGTCGGCCTCGCGACCACGATCTTCGCCTCCGTCGGCTTCGGGTTCGGCCGGCTGTTGAAGCCCTATGCGGAAAATCTCGCCAGCTATGCGCCGCTGCCGGGCGCGGTCGCGCTGCTCGTTCTGGTGGATTGGAAAACTGTCCCCGTCGTGCAGTGGGTCACACTCGCGTCCGCGTTGACGACGTTCGCCGTCGTCATCTGGACCCGTGATCTTTATGTTGACTCGGCCAACCCGCTGCGTGCCGCCAGGGTCGCTGCGCAACTGCCCTGGCTCGGCCACCTCGTCAAATGGAAGACAGGGATCGGCGCGGCGGCCATCGCGTTACTGATGCTATACTTCGCCCTCTACGCCAACGCCGTCCACCACTGGCTCCCCGTGTCCGACTGGACGGCGGGGCGGCTCCGCCTTATCTACGGAATCGCCGCCGAGCGGTTGCGCGGCTAGTCCGCAGCCAAAGCAAGCCTCAGCCCAACCGCCCCGCGGCATGGGCCAACATCATGTAAACCTTGCCCGAATCCGACAGCATGGCCGCGCGGGATTGCTGGCCGTCGCGGTCGTTCTGGCCGATCTTGGCGAGCAGCCGCTCGAACTCCTGGACATAGCGGCTGACCGACTCGCGGAACGCCGGCTCGGAGCGGATGCGGCGGCGGATATCCTCGAACGCCTGCTGCCCCGCCGCCGTATAGAGACGGCGCGTCATGCTGCCGGTGTCGCCCTGGCGCCAGCGCTCCCACACCTCCGCCGCCGCCGCGCCGTCGACCAGCCGGGCGATGTCGGACGTGATCGAGTCGAGCCCCTCGTTGCCGGTGCGGCGAACCGATGGGCGCGGATCCTCGATGTCGCGCGAGGCGGCGGCGAGCAGGTTCGACAGCCAGCCCGATTGCGCGCGCGGGTTCGCGGCTTCGGGCGTCGCGGCCAAAATCGGGGCAGGCGGGCGCTGGCGCGCGGGCTCGGGCGCCGGCGGCTCGATGGCGATCTTCGCGCGCGGTTCCTCGCGAGGCGCGGGCGCCGGCGGCAGGGCCACGGGCGCCGCTGCGATGGTGATGTCGAGCGGCCCGAAGTCCTCCGGCTCAGGCGCCAGTCGCAGGGCCGGCGGCGGCGGCTCGCGCCGCACGATCGCTTCGATCTGGTTCGAGCGCGGAGCGGGCGGCGGCGGCGGCGGAGGCGGAGCGACGTCCTCCTCCGGGTCGGACAGGTCGAACCCATGCGGCGCGACCACGGCGGCAAGCTCCTTCAGCGCCTTGATCTGATCGCCGACCACGCGACGCATCGCCTCGGCGGCCTCGCTGGTCTCCCTGGGCAGATCGAATACGCCGCGCTTCAACTCGCCGCGGGTGGCGTCGAGTTCGCGCTGCATCTGGCTCGCCATCTCCTTCACTTCCGCAACCGAAGCGCGGAAGCGGCCCGTCGCCTGATCCATGATCTGGCTGAGCTGCGTATTGGCCTGTTCGTAGGCCTGTTGCAGGCCCTTTTCGGTGAGTTCGCGCTCGCGCACGGCGTTTTCGCGGATTTCCTCGAACTGGCTGGTGGTCGCGCTCGTCGCGCCTTTCGAGGCGGCGGCGAGTTCTTCGGAGATCTCCCTGGCGCGCGTTTGCGCGAGCGCGAAATTGCGCTCCACGCTGAGCGAGAAGTCGCGCATCATGCGCTCGAAATCGCCGCTCTTGGCGCCGACGTCGGCGACCAGCGTCTTGAGGCTGTCATGGCGGCGGCCGAGCGCCGAATCGATCGCCTCCTGATTGGTCGCCAATTCACGCGCCACTTCCGCCAGGGCAGTCGAATGACTCGCGAGACGATCGACGAATTTGTCGCCGTCCGCGCGGGTGATGCCCGAAATGCGGTCGAGTTCGCCGACCTGGGTCGCGATGGCGCCTAGCGAGCGTTGCAGATCGAGCACACGGTCGCCGAGATCGCCCTGGATTTCGCCGAGCTGCCCGCTGGCGCTGGCGACCACGCGGTCGAGCGCCGCGCCGGTCTGGCCGAGCTTCTCCAGCACCTGCGCCAGTTCGCTGCGCAGCCGGTCGCCGGTCGCCGACAGCGAGGAGACGGACGCGCGCGCGCCGGTTTCGATCGTCTCGCGCAAGCCCAAGCCGGAGGCGTCGAGTTCCATCGACAATCGCGAAAACAGCGCGGTCAGGGCCTCGCTCGATTGCCGCGTCGCCGTTTCCGCCGTGCCGCGCAGGGCGGCGTTGGCGCCTTCGAGTTCGTCGGCGATGCGCGCAAGGTGTTTCGCCACCGCCTCGGTCGAACGGGTGCTGGCTTCATCGGCCACGACCTCAAGCCGCTGCGAGGAGGCGCCGATCTCGCGCGTCAGGCGCTCGATCAGCCCGCCGACCGCGTCGCTGGAGCGCGTGGCCGCCGCCTCCGCCGCCAGCCGCAGCGCCGAAGCGGATTTGCCGGATTCCGCAGTGAGCTTGCCGAGCAGCGCGTTGACCGTCTCCGTCGAGAGCGACGTCGCCGCCTCCGCCGCCGAAGTCAGCGCCGAGGCGGATTTGTCGGATTCCTCCGTGAGCCTGCCGAGTAGGGCATGGACCGTCTCCGTCGAGCGCGTCGCCGCAGAATGGGCGGTCGCCTGCAAGGTCTCAGTCGATACGCCGATCTCGTCGGCGATGCGGGTGACGAGTTTGCTGATCGCTTCGGTCGAACGCTCCGCCGCCACGTCGGCGGCCGCGCGCAAAGTGGCGTCGGATTGCCTGACGTCCCGCGCGAGCCGATCCAGCAAGCCGCCGATCGCCTGGCTGGACGATGTCGACGCGGCTTGCGCGGCGTTCTCCAGCGTCGTCGCCGAGCTTTCGGTATCGCGCGCGAGCTGGCCGATCAGGCCCACCACGCGTTCGTTCGAGCGGTCAGCCGCCTCGTTGGCCGCCTGTTCGAGCCGCGCCAGCATCGCCTCCACCGTGTCGGAGGAGCGCGACGCCGCCAGTTCCGCGCTGTCGTTCAGCGCCTTGGCGGAGTGCTCGATGGTGCTCGCAAGCCGCCCGAGCGCCGCGCCGACGGCGTCGCCGGTCTCGGCCTTGGCCGTCGCCGTGGCGGCGGCGAGGGCGCCGGTCGCGCGCTCGATTTCGCCGTTGATCTGCCCGGTGAGAAGGCCGAGCTGGCGCGCCGATTCCGCGCCGTTTTGCAGGATGGCGGCGACCAGATCCTCGCCACGCCGGCCGAGCAGGCCGATCAGCGTGTTGACCCGCGCCTCCAGCGTCTGGGTGGCGCGTTCGCCGGCGCCCGAGATGACCGCGTCGAAGCGATCGCCGCTGGCGGCGAGTTCGCTGGCGAGCGCGCCGCCGCGACCCTCGATCAGTTCGCGCAGCGCTTCGATGCGCGCGCTCAGTGTGCGCGACATCTCGTCGCCGCGCCCAGAGAGCAGCGCCTCCATCGCCTCGGCGGCGGTGGCGAGTTCGTTGCGGAACTGCCCGCTATGCGCGGCCAGTCGCGCCGCTACCGTATCGGCGCCGGAGCTGAGGGCCTGTTGCACGCTGTCATGGTGCTGGCCGACCAGACCTTCCAGCCGTTCGGTATGCTCGGCCAGGGCGCGCGACGCCGCGCCATGCGAGGCGTCGAGCCGCTGCGCGACTTCGCCCAGCGGCGCCACGACATTGGACTGGAAGCGGATCGCCGACCCCGTGAGCGCGCCGGTCATCTCCTCAAGTTTGCCGAGCAGGGTCGCGCTGACGTGGGTGGAGAGTTGCGACAGCGCCTCGGTGAGCGCGCGCGCCCGTGAATCCAGGGTCTGCGCGACTTCGGTCGATTTGTCCTCGATGCCCTTGGTCAGCGCGGCGCTGCCCTCGCTGAATGCGCGCGCGGCTTCGAGCGTGCTCCTGGCCAGGCTCTGCTCGATCGCGCGGCCGCGCGCGGCCAGCCCCTCGTCGATCCGGCTCGCCAGCGCGTCGAGCGAGGCGGAAAGATTGCGCAGCCGCTCGCTCGACCTAGTGTCGATCGAATCGAGGCCGGAGGCGAATAGCGCGGCCATATCCTCATGCCGCTTGCCGATGCGCTCGTCGAGTTCGCCGCCGCGATTGACGACCGTCTCCTCGATGGCGGTGAGCTTCGATTCGATCAGGCCGGAAAGCGCCTGCACCTCGGCGTCGATCCGCGCGACCGTCTCGCGGCCGCGTTCGACAATGGTGGATTCGAACGATTCCATGCCGCGCCGCAGCGAGCTGTCGATCGCCGAGGCGTGGCCGGCGACGGCGCCCTCGATCGCGGCCTGATGCGTCGCGGCGGCGGTCTCGAACTCGCCGACCCCGACCCGCGTCGCCTCCTCGATGCGGGTGCGATGGGCGCCCACGGCGCTCTCGAATTCCGTGAGTCGGGCGCGCGAAGTGGAATCGAAGCCTTCCGCATGGGCGGAGAGGCGGGACTCGAGTTCGGCGGCGCGCTCGCGGGCCGTCTCGCCGATGTGGGCGGCGTGTTGGCCCAGCGTGGCGTCGAACTCGCCAAGCCGTTCGCGCGTGACGCTGTCAATCGCGAAATGGTGGGCGGAAAGCTTGCCGTCGAGCGTCTGCACGTGTTCGCGCACGAGCGCGTCGATGCGCGCGCCGTGGCCGCCAAGCGTGTCGTCGAACTGGCCGAGCCGTTGGCGCGCGGCGGCGTCGAAAGCGGCGTGATGGGCCGCCAGTCGCGCGTCGATCTCCGTGAAGCTTTCCTGCGTCGCGGCGTCGATCCGCTGCGCGTGCGCGCCGACGGTCTGCTCGAACGCGCCGAGCCGACGCTCCGCCAGTCCCTCGAAAGCGGCGTGATGGGCCGTCAGCCGCGCGTCGATCTCCGTGAAGCTTTCCTGCGTCGCGGCGTCGATCCGCTGCACGTGCGCGCCGACAGTCTGCGCGAA